>JAYGED010000224.1:0-31017 GCA_046582565.1 Alphaproteobacteria bacterium | reverse complement strand
CCGAGGAAATCGAGCGCCGTCAGGGTGGTCACCGCGCCGCTCAATATGAAGGGCAGGAAGGTCAGGGTTGCAACCATGGCATTGGGCAGCATATGCTTGAACATGATGGCTGCGTCGCTGACGCCCAGGGCGCGTGCGGCGCGGACATATTCGAGATTGCGCGCCCGCAGGAACTCGGCGCGCACCACGCCGACCAAGGCCATCCAACTGAACGCCAGCATCAAGCCGAGAAGATACCAGAAGGTCGGCTCGATCACCGAGGCCAGAATGATCAACAGATAAAGCATGGGCAGGCCGGCCCATATTTCGATAAAGCGCTGGAAGATCAAATCCAGCCAGCCGCCGAAATAGCCCTGCACCGCCCCCGCCATGACGCCGACGATCGAGGAGAGCAAGGTCAGCACCAGACCGAACAGCACGGAGATACGATAGCCATAGATCATCCGCGCTACCACATCACGGCCCTGATCATCGGTGCCGAGCCAGTTGTCCGCCGTGGGCGGCGACGGCGCCGGCGACGGCAAGTTGTAATTGATGGTGGAAAAATCGTAGCGGATGATCGGCCAGACCATCCAGCCCTTGGCCTCGATAAGATCGGCGACGAACTCGTCGCGATAATCGGCCTCGGTAGGAAAATCACCGCCGAACAGGGTCTCGGGATAGGCGATGAGGAAGGGCGTGTAATAAGCCCCGTCGAACTTGACCAACAGGGGCCGGTCATTGGCGATCAGCTCGGCGAACAGGCTTGCGAAGAACAGCACGAGAAAAATCCAGAAAGACCAATAGCCACGCCGGTTAGCGCGGAAATTATGCAGCCGGCGGCGGGTGATCGGGGTGATGGAAACCCCCAGGAACCGGTCATCCATGGCTCAGACCTCCCGCGCCTCGAAGTCGATACGCGGATCGATAACCATATAGGCGAGATCGCCGATCAGCTGCATGATCAGTCCGAGCACGGTGAAGAAGAATAAAGTG
The DNA here is from genome assembly GCA_046582565.1 of Alphaproteobacteria bacterium. Classification (GTDB taxonomy): domain Bacteria; phylum Pseudomonadota; class Alphaproteobacteria; order JAAXGF01; family JAAXGF01; genus JAYGED01. Next base: position 30,042 of record JAYGED010000224.1, on the reverse strand, counting down.
CCGAACATGATCGGGTAATCCCGGTTGATTGCCGCCTCGAAACCCATCAGGCCGAGACCATCGAGGGAAAATATCACCTCGATCAACAGCGAGCCGGTGAACAGGATGCCGATGAAGGCGCTCGGGAACCCGGCGATGACGATGAGCATGGCATTGCGAAAGACATGGCCGTAGAGCACTTGGCGCTCATCGAGGCCCTTGGCGCGGGCGGTGATGACATATTGCTTGTTGATCTCGTCGAGGAAGGAATTCTTGGTCAGCATGGTCAGGCTGGCGAAGCCGCCGATCACCAGGGCCAGGATCGGCAGGGCGATGTGCCAGAAGTAATCGACGATACGCGCCGGCCAGGATAGAGCGTCCCAATCGGGCGAGGTCAGGCCACGCAAGGGAAACCAGTCGAGATAGCTCCCCCCTGCGAACAGCACAATCAGCATGATGGCGAACAGGAAACTCGGGATCGCGTTGCCGACGATAATCACGCCGCTGGTCCAGACATCGAAGCTGGTGCCGTCACGCACCGCCTTGGCGATACCGAGCGGGATCGAGATGAGATAGACCAGCAGCGTGGTCCACAGGCCGATGGAGATCGACACCGGCATTTTCTCGATTACCAGGTCGACCACCTTGCGGTCGCGGAAATAGCTGTCGCCGAAATCGAAGCGCAGATAATTGCCGATCATCAGCACGAACCGCTCAGGCATCGGCTTGTCGAAGCCGAACTGGCGCTCAAGATCGGCGATGAATTCGGGCTCCAGTCCCTGGGCGCCGCGATATTTGGTGATGGTGCCGCCTTGGGCCACATTGCGGGTCGCCTGGCTGTCGCCTACATCGCTCTGCGCGCCGGAGCCGAAACGGGCCGTGGCGTCGACTCCGGTGCCCTGGATCTGCGCGATAAGCTGTTCCACTGGGCCGCCGGGGGCCGCTTGCACGATGATGAAATTGACCACCATGATGCCGAACAGGGTCGGGATGATGAGCAGCAGACGGCGGATCATATAGGCGAGCATTAATCCTCGGCGGCCTTCTCGGCACCGGCAAGCGTCTCCGACAGGGCCGAATCGATCCACCAGCCATCGAACCCGAGGCTGTATTTGGGCGCGATAGCAGGTCTCGCGAACTTGTTCCAATAGGCCACCCGGAAGCTGCGGATATGCCAATGGGGGATCACATAATAGCCCGAAAGCAGCACCCTATCGAGAGCGCGGGCGGCGGTGATCAGCGCGTCACGGTCGGCCGCCGCGATCAGGGTGGCGACCAGGGAATCGACCGCCGGGTCTTTGATGCCCGCGTAGTTGCGGCTGCCCGGCGTATCGGCCGCGACGCTGGTCCAGTAGTTATTCTGTTCGTTGCCCGGCGATATGGACTGACCGATGGAAGCCACGATCATGTCAAAATCAAATTCCTCCAGCCGCTTCTGATATTGCGCCGAGTCGACCAGCCTGATCTTGGCCGCGATGCCGAGTTTTTCCAAATTCTTGACCAGCGGCGCGATGATGCGCTCGAACAGGGGCGAGACAATGAGGAACTCAATCTCCAGGGGTTGGCCATCGGACGGGCTGATCAGCTTGCCGTCAGTGATCGTCCAGCCGGCCTCACCAAGCAGCTTGAGCGCCTGGCGCAGGTTCTTCCTAGCCTTGCCCGACCCATCGGTCTTGGGTGCTTGATAAATCTCGGTGAACACCGAGGCCGGGATTTGCTCGGCCAAGGGGTCCAACAGCGCCAATTCAGCGTCATCGGGCAGGTCGGTCGACGCCAGTTCCGAATTTGAAAAATAACTTTCGGTGCGGGTATAAGCGCCGTTGAACAGATTCTTGTTGGTCCATTCATAATCGAAAGCTAAGCCCAGCGCCCGGCGTAGTTTGGGGTCCGCGAACTTGGCCCGGCGGGTATTGAAGACGAAGCCCTGCATGCCGGTGGGAATGCTATGGCTGATTTGCTCCTTGACGATACGTCCGTCATCGAAGGCGGCCCCTACATAGGCGGTAGCCCAGACCTTGGAGGCATTCTCGGCGCGAAAATCATATTCATGGGCCTTGAAGGCTTCCATGGCGACGGTGGGATCGCGGTAATAATCGATGCGTATGACGTCGAAATTATGCTGGCCGCGCCTGACCGGAATGTCCTCGCCCCAGTAATCCACAACCCGGGCGTAGGTGATTGAGCGCCCCGGATCAACGCTTTCGACCCGATAGGGGCCGGAGCCCAGCGGCGAGACCAGGGTCGTCTTCTCGAAATCATAAGTCTCGTAATAGCGCTTCGAGAGGATGGGAAGTTCGCCGATGATCAGCGGCAATTCGCGGTTGAGGCCGTCGGCGAAGGTGAACTTCACCTTGCGCTCGCCGATCTTCTCGGCCGACAGCACATCGCCGTAATAGGCGCGATAGAAGGGATGGCCCTTGGTCTTGAGAATATCGAGGGAGAAAATCACATCGTCAACGGTGATCGGGGTTCCATCGTGCCAGCGAGCCTCGGGGCGCAGGGTAAAGGCGACCCAGGAGCGGTCCTCGGGCATTTCCACGGTCTCGGCGATTAGGCCGTATTGGGAGAAGGCTTCGTCCTCGGACCCGGTCATCAGGGTCTCAAAAATACGGCCGATGCCGGACGCCGACTGGCCCTTGAGGATGTAGGGATTGAGGTTGTCGAAACTGCCGATAGAGAATTGCCGCACCTCGCCACCCTTGGGCGCATCGGGATTGACGTAGTCGAAAGCCGTGAAATCCGGGCCGTATTTCAGATCGCCATGCATGGCGACGCCATGGCCGACATAAACTTCCTGTGCCCCGGCAGGAATAGCCAGCAGCAGAGAGAGGGCGGCGAAGGCTGTCAGCAAGCGCATTGTCGTTCCTCAAATGAGTTCGCTTGTGAATGTAAGAGTTATCGCGGGTTACGACAACCTTGCCAGGGCCTGATCATGGAGAGCGGGATCGCCGGAGACCAATATCTTGTCACCGGTTGCCAAGGATATGGGCGCGCCCTGCCAATCGCTGACCCGTCCGCCGGCGCCTTCGATCACCGGCCCCCAGGCGCAGAAGTCATAGACCCCGAGATCGCTTTCCACGGCTATGTCCATGGCGCCGGTGGCGATCAGGCCGACGCCGTAGGAATCGCCGCTATATTGAGTCCAGCCCGCGGCGTCGCGCAGGCGCTCGAAGGCGGCGATGTCGGGACCTTCGAAATAGGCCGGATTGGAGGTGCAGAGCACCGCATCGGCCAGGCTTGCGCAGGCCCGGGTCTGCACGACTTGGCCGTTGAAACGGGTCGCCTGGCCCCGGGCGCCGACCCAGCGGTCGCCGATCACCGGCTGGTCGATGATGCCGAGCAGCGGCCGCCCGCCCCGGACCAGGGCGATCAGGCAGGTGAAAAGCGGGATGCCGGTAATGAACAGCCGGGTGCCGTCGATCGGATCGATAACCCAGACGAATTCGGCATCCGGGTTTACCGGGTTCTGCTCCTCGCCGATAATTCCGTGCGCCGGATAGGCATCGCCGATCATCTCGCGCAAGCGCGTCTCGATTGCCTGGTCGGCCTCGGTGACCGGGCTGTTGACCGCCTTGAATTCGACCGCGAGATGCTTGCGGAAAAAGCTGCGCGACAGCTCACCCGCCGCGTCGGCGAGGCGATTGGCGAGGGCGATAAATTCGTCGGCGCAGGGATCCGTCATGGCGCGCAGTCTGCCCGCACGGGCGGGCGATGGGAAGCCTTGTGAAAATCTACTTGCGCCCGCCCTTCGGGAATGGGAAACATGCGCCCGCAATCTACTTTAGGAGATATCTTCGTGGCAGCCATCAAAGCGATCACCTTCGATCTATGGGACACCATGATCGCCGATGAAACCGACGAGCCGAGGCGCGCCGCCATGGGGCTGGCGTCCAAGCCCAAGGCGCGGCGCGATCTCATGCACACGGCGCTGGAGCGTCACGGCGCCATCGCCTACGACACCGTGGTCTGCGCTTATGATGTGACCGATGCCGCCTTCAACAAGGTGTGGAAAGGCTATTCCGTCACCTGGACCGTGGCCGAGCGCCTCACCGTGCTGCTCGACGACCTGGGCCGGGAACTGCCCGAGGACGAGTTTGCAGCACTCGTGGCGGCGACCGAAAACATGGAAGGCGAGGTGCCGCCCGACGCCATCCCCGGCATCAAGGAGGCCCTGCAAGCCTTGTCGGCCACCTATAAGCTCTGCGTCGTCTCCGATGCCCTGGTCTCGCCGGGCCGGGTGCTGCGCGGTATGCTCGCCCATCACGGGCTGGAAGAATATTTCTCCGGTTTCGTGTTCTCCGACGAAATCGACTGCTCCAAGCCCGATCCGCGCATGTTCACCAACGCCGCCGAACAGCTCGGCGTCGAACTCGACTGCATGGTCCATATCGGCGACCGCGATCACAACGATGTCAAAGGGCCGCAAGCGCTCGGCATGAAGGCGGTGCTGTTCACCGCCACCCGCGATAACGACAAAGACACCACCAGCGCCGACGCCATCTGTGAACGTCACGCCGATTTGCCGGGCGTCATCGAGCGCCTGGATGAAGGAGCCTGAGATGAGTGCCGATCCCCGCTTCCTGGTTGTCGACGGCTATCTGAAATCGTCGCGCGACGAGCTGGTCGCCGGCGGCGCCTCCATGGCCTGCGACATCTACGCCGCCATGCTACGGCGCTTCGTCCCCGGCGCCGAAGTCGATTATGTCTTCCCCGCCGACGACGCCTCGAGCCTGCCGGCGGGCGCGGCCCTGGCCGCCTATGACGGCATCGCCTGGACCGGTTGCAGCCTGACCGTGTTCGAGGACGACCCCCGGGTGCGAAGCCAGATCGATTTCTGCCGTGCCGCCTTCACCGCCGGGGTGCCGAGCTTCGGCAGCTGCTGGGCGTTACAAATTGCCGTGGTGGCGGCGGGCGGCCTCTGTGCAGCGAATCCACGGGGCCGCGAAATGGGCATCGCCCGCAAGATCCAGCTCACCCCCGAGGGCCGCGGCCATCCGCTCTACGCCGGCAAGCCGAGCGTGTTCGACGCCTTCATCAGCCATGTGGACGAAGTCACCCATTGGCCGAGCACGGCGGTGCTGTTGGCGACCAACCAGTTCACCCATGTCCAAGCGGCGGCTGTCACCCACGAAGCCGGCACCTTCTGGGGCCTGCAATATCATCCGGAATACGACCTCCATGAAATGGCCCGGCTGATGTATTGCCGCCGCGAGAAGCTCACCGAATTGGGCTTTTTCCGCGATGTCGATCAGGCCCTCGGCCACATCGATCTGCTGGAAGCCCTGCATGACGATCCGACCCGCCAGGATCTCGCCTGGGCGCTCGCCATCGATGACGATATACTGCGCCCCGAGATACGCCAATGCGAGGTCGGCAATTGGATAAGTCAGCAAGTGTTGCCCGGCATGAAGCGCTGAGGTTTTTCGCCGCCGCTTTAGCCCTTTTCCTGGGAGCCGCCGCTCAGGCTGCCCAGCCTGAGGTCGGCGACCGCATTGTCGTTCAATTCGAGGACCTCCCACCACCATATGCCTCCGAGAGCGCCTCGAATCCGGCGCGTCGTATCCAACGCACAATACGCAGCACGCTTACGATGCCCGAGGGATTTTCGGTCAATTATTTCGCCTATGGCCTCGATAACGCGCGTTGGATGACCGTCGCCCCCAACGGCGATGTTTTTCTTGCCGAGGCCAGGCCAGGCCGCATCACTCTGCTGCGCGACAGTGACGGCGATGGCCAAGCTGATATCACCAGGGTGTTCGCCAAGAACCATCGCTACCCCCATGGCATGGTCATCCGTGACGGCTATCTCTATGTCACCGATCTCGACAATATTTGGCGCTACAGTTATGCCGATGACCAGCTCCGCGCCACGGAACCGCCACGGGGAATGTTGCAGCCCGGAGCGCTCGGCGGCCGCCGCGGACACATCACACGCACCCTGGCGATCAGCCCGGACGGACGGCGCTTTTATGTGGCAATCGGGTCGAAAAACAATATCGCCGAGGAAGACCCGCCCCGCGCCTCGGTACAGGAATTCAACCTCGACGGCAGTGGCCAGCGAACCTACGCCTCGGGTCTGCGTAATGCGGTGGGTATCGCCTTTAGGCCTGGAAGTGACGATCTTTACGTCGTGGTCAACGAGCGAGACGGGGTCGGCGACGAACTGGTGCCCGATTTCCTCACCCGCGTCGAGGACGGCGATTTCTTCGGCTGGCCCTACGCCTATGTCGGCCCCAACCCACAGCCCGGTTACGGCGACAAGCGGCCCGATCTGGTCGCGCAAACGAAGCTTCCCGATGTGCTGTTTCGCAGCCATTCGGCGCCGCTCGGGCTGGTGTTCTACGATGGATCGGCGTTTCCCGCCGAATACCAGGGCGACGCCTTCGTCGCACTCCATGGTTCGTGGAACGCGGCCAGCCCCCGGGGCTATATGATCGCGCGGGTTCGTTTCGATAAGGGCCGCCCGGTAGGCGATTACGAAGTCTTCGCCACCGGCTTCTGGGAGCGCGGCGATACAACCGCCGAGGTCTGGGGTCGGCCCGCCGGGCTGGCGGTCGCCGCCGACGGCAACCTGCTCATCGCCGACGACATGGGCGGCGTCATCTGGCGAATCAGCTACGAGCCCTAAGCCCCACCGCCAGCGCATATAGATTCCACGACCGTTCATCGCTAAGCTCCCCGCCAGAGAGGATTTCCATGGAGCGCCGTCGGGGTCTGGACCTTGACGCTCATGACCGCCATAGTGGAGCGATGACGTCCGATAGCACCGCCAAGCCGACCGGGCCCACGGTCCTTAAGGTGCCCGAGGGCGACACCCATGAGCGGCTGGTCTGCGAGACCTGCGGCTTCATTCATTACAAGAACCCGGTGGTGGTGGTCGGCTCGGTCTGCGTCTGGCAGGATAAGTTCCTGCTCTGCCGCCGCGCCATCGAGCCCCGGCGCGGCTATTGGACCATCCCGGCGGGCTATCTCGAACTCGAAGAGTCGACCGCCGAAGGGGCCGCTCGAGAGGCCTTGGAAGAAGCCTGCGCCAGAATAGAAATCGACGCCCTGCTGGCGGTCTATGATATCCCGCGCATCAGCCAGGTGCAGATCTTCTATGCGGCGCACCTGGCCTCGCCCGACGTCGCGCCGGGGGTGGAATCGCTTGAGACAAAGCTGCTGGATTGGGCGGATATTCCCTGGGACGACCTGGCCTTCCCTTCGGTCCACTGGGCGCTAAATGATTACCAGGCGTATAGCGGCAACGACAGCTATACCGTGCGCGGAAACCCTGACATAAGGACGCCATGAACAAGAAACCCCATCATCCGCTCCAGGCGCATCTCAACGAGAAATTCATCAAAAGCGCCGGCGCGCGATCCTTGCGCATCCTGGCCGAATATATCGAGCCGGAGCAGCGTTTCGACGAACATGATATCCGCGACACCATCGTGTTTTTCGGCTCCGCGCGGACACCGTCGCGCAAGACGGCCCGGGCCAACCTCAAGGCGGCGAAGGCGAAAGGCGGCGATATCGAGGCCGCCGAATTGCAGATCGGCATGTCACGCTATTACGAAGAGACCCGCGAACTTGCGCACCGGCTGACCAAATGGTCGAAGGCGCTGGAAGGCACCGATCGCCGTTTCGTGGTCTGCACCGGCGGCGGCCCCGGCATCATGGAAGCCGCCAATCGGGGCGCTTGCGAGGCCAAGGGGCTGAGCATCGGCCTCTGCATCGAGCTGCCCTTCGAGGCCGCGGGCAACCCCTATATCACCCCCGATCTCGCCTTCGAGTTTCATTATTTCTTTATGCGCAAATTCTGGTTCACTTATCTCGCCAAGGCGATGGTGGTCATGCCCGGCGGCTTCGGCACCTTCGACGAGTTGTTCGAGGTCTTGACCATGTTGCAGACGCGCAAGATGACGAAGCATCAGCCGATCCTTCTGTTCGGCACGGAATACTGGAATTCGGTGATCAATTTCGACGCCCTGGTGAAAGCCGGGACGATCAGCGCCAAGGACCTCAAGTATATTCACCATACCGATTCGGTTGACGACGCCTTTGAGTTCATCACCCGCGAACTCACCAAATATGCCCTCGCCGACCCCGGCGGCAGTCTTTGAGAATCCGCTAAACCGTCACGCCTTCCAGGAACGAGTCGAAATCGGTGTTGGCCAGGCGATTGGTGTAGTTGGTTAGGGTGCAATGGGCGATATCGGCGATCACCTCGATCATCTGCTGCGCCGTCACGCCGCGCGCCTGAAAATCGGCGAAATCTTCATCCGATAGGCGGCCCTTGGTCTCGAGCAGGGCGTGCAGCAGCTCCTGGATCACCAGCAGCCTCGGCGTGGTGACCGCCCTCCCCTCGACGATGGCCTTGATGTCGGACTCCTCCAGGCCGCCGTCGCGGGCGCCCAGAATATGCGCCGGCACGCAGTAATGGCAGCCGTTGATTACCGCCATGGAAAGCTCGATCACCTCGCGCTCATGGCGGGTGAGAGACGATCGCGGCATGGCTCGGTGAATGGCGAAGAAGATTTCGAGGGCGACCGGCGCGGTGGCCAGGGTCTTGGTGACGTTCCAAACGCCCTGCCAATCGCTGCCCTCGCCGTTGCTGATCATCTTGGCGGTCCTGGCGTCGATGGTTTCCGGGGTGACAAGCGGTATACGCGGCATGAAGGCTACTCCTGTATCTGTTGACGCCACTATCATCACCGTATCCGGGGCGCTTTGACAGCGCATCCTTGCCAGAAAGCGCGCGCGCCGATACTGCTGATCCCTGATTGGAACCCACCGAGGCCATGCCAATGAAAATCGAGCGCATCGGAACAACACGCTATGACCTGGGCGAAAGCCCGTTCTGGGACCCCATCGGCGGGGCGCTTTATTTCGCCGATTCACCAGCCCCTGCAATCCATCGCCTCGACCCGCAAACCGGCGCCATGGATCATTGGCAGCTGCCGGGCCGCTATCTCGGCTCGTTTGCCTTGCGCGAAGGCGGCGGCGCGGTGCTGGCCATGGATGCGGGCTTCCATCTGTTTGATTTCGAAAGCGGCGAATGCCGCACTATCTGCGAGCCGGAAGTCGGCCTGACCGACCAGCGCTTCAATGACGGCAAGGTCGACGCCAGGGGGCGCTTCATCGCCGGCAGCATGCATCGCCATTTCACCATGCCCACCGGTTCGGTCTATCGCCTCGATGCCGACCATAGCTGCGCCAAGCTCGATGACGGATATTACTGCTCGAACGGGCCCTGCTGGAGCCCCGACGGCGCAACATTCTACATCGGCGATTCCGGGCGTGGCGTCATCTACGCCTTCGATTGCGACAGGGAAACCGGCGCCGCGGACAATCGGCGGGATTTCTACTCATCTTCTACCTGCGAGCCCGACGGCGCCACGGTCGATTCCCAGGGCTATCTCTGGAGCGCCCGCTTCGGCGCCGGCAACATCCATCGCATCGACCCCGACGGCGGGCTCGACCGGGTCATCGAGCTGCCCATCGAATGGATCGCCAGCCTGACCTTCGGGGGGCCGGACCTCGATGTGCTTTATGTCACCTCAATCGGCTATGAAATGGGCGGCAAGCGCGACCCTTCGCCCGACGCCGGCGGCCTGTTCGCGATCCATGATCTTGGGGTAACCGGCCGGCCCGAACCACGCTATAAAGGGTGACCATAAACGGCGGGCTGACAGGAGATTGAGAACAGGATGAACGAGATCACCACAGAGGAAGGCCCCAACCGCGACCAGATCAGCTTCTGGAACAGCGATGCGGCCAGTAAATGGGTCGAATTCAACGAAGTGCTCGACCACCGGCTCAAGTCTTACAGCGATCTCGTCATGGGCCGCGCAAATCCGGCACCCGGCGATCATGTCCTCGATGTCGGCTGCGGTTGCGGCGGCACGACGCTCGATCTTGCCGCCAGGGTGGCGCCCGGCGGGACCGTCACCGGCCTGGATGTGTCCGTCCCCATGCTGGCCCTGGCGCGGGAACGCTCCGAAGCGGCGGGCTTCGCGACGACCTTCATCAATGCCGACGCTGAAACCCATGCGCTGCCGGCGGCCTCCTACGATCTGCTGTTCTCGCGCTTCGGCGTGATGTTCTTCAGCAATCCCAAAGTAGCCTTTGCCAATTTCCACGGCGCGCTGAAGTCCGGCGGGCGGGCGGCCTTCGTTTGCTGGCGCGAGCCAAAATACAATCCCTGGGTGACCGTCCCCTTCGAGGCGGCACGGCCTTTCGCGCCGGATTTCGAGCCTCCGAAAGGCGACGCTCCCGGCCAATTCTCCTTCGCCCGCGAAGGCTGGGTCGAGGAGATACTCAGCGACGCAGGCTTTATCAATATTCAGATTGCACAGCATGACACCACCGAGCGCGTCGGTGACGGCGATCTGGACTCCTGCGTCGAGCTGATGCTGAAGCTCGGTCCGGTCGCGCGCCTGTTGCGCGAGGTCAATACAGACCTGGTACCCGCCATCACGGCGGCGGTCCGCGAGGTCGTGGCGCCGCATTACGACGGCAAATGCATCGCCCTGGCGGGGTCGGTCTGGATCGTCGCCGCCAACCGCCAATGATCAAGCCCGACGGCTCCGATTTCGATGGGCCTGATTTCGACTCTGGCAAGCTCCGTGACGACGAAGCCCTGGTGGCCAAGAGCTTTTGGGACAAGCTGCGCAAGACCCTTGGCCGCATCCCCTTCATCGAGGACGCCCTCGCCGCCTATTACTGCGCCAGCGATAAGGCGACGCCGCTCTATGTGCGCGCGGTGTTGATGGGGGCGCTGGCCTATTTCATCATCCCGTCCGACGTGATCCCCGATTTCATCGTCGGCCTCGGCTTTACCGACGACGCCTCGGTGCTCGCCGCCGCCATGGCCGCCGTGCATACCGCCCTGAAGCCGGATCACTACGACGCCGCGAGAAGTTTTCTCGACAAGGAAGCAGCGGACGCGGGCGACGAGGAGGAATAGCCGGAGAAATATCGTGACGTCTGCTTTTAGCGGCTCACAAGAATTTCCAACAACACAGCGTTGCGTTCACTCCGGTTTCGTAAACCCATCAATTCCAATGGAAACCAAGGTGCTCATCAGCTTGCTCTTATTCTTAAGGGTGACGCTCGCTTCGCCACCCGGCAGCCGATAGAAGTAGGAGGCATAGAAGTCTGGGTGATTAACTGACTGATCCTTGCGTTCTTCTGCGAAGTGCCCGATGCAGCTTCGCATCTCTTTCACAAACCCTAGAAATTGCTGTTGAGCGCGCTCGTCTCCATGAGGGTGTTTCCAAGTGCACTGGTAAGACCCCTTCTCCGCATCTTCTAAAATTACGCAGAACCAGGCGCCGGATAGAACGAACGTTGTATCGTAGCCTCCCTGTTCATTTCCCGCGCTTCCCCGTATTGCCAAAAACTGGGTTTTGGATTGCTCAATCAAGTAGAGGATATCGGAGCATGGAATCGGCTCTTGTGAGGCTGCGTTCAAGACCGTAATGGTGGAAAATACAGCGGCGGCAGCTACGGACAAGGCATGTTTTAACCCATTGGCACATAACGAAAATACTATTTTCATGCCTGTCCCTTTTTACGGCTGGACATAAGCTGACATCATCGCGCTTCGGAGTTAACGGCCGAAGTCTTTCCAAGACAGGTCATTCCGAATAGACGAGCAACACGAGCGCGCCACTCTTGCTGCCGCCGGTATGGATAGCGCCAGGCGCGCGAACAATGAAATCACCAGGTCCGTAGGTGCGGTATTCGTCATAGAATTCACCCTCCAGCACAAGAACCTGTTCCAGCTTATCGTGCGCATGTGGCGATGCAACGGCGCCGTCATCCACTTTCATGAGCAGGGTGCTTTGTCCCGTTTGCAGGTCCTCAAACAGAAGCTTGTAGGCGAAACCCCACGATCCATCTGCCTCCCAATCGGAGGCGGCTGGTCGCGTCACCAGGGAGCCGGATTCCGGGCGCGACACTGTGCCCAATCTATCGGCGGCGCCAGAACTCTCTTCTATTGTTGGTTTCATTCATCCCTCACACGTTAATTGACCCTAAATGATAAAGAATAGTTGGTCAGCCCTGTGTAGGGCGCGTGGCGCCTAGAGCATCATCCGATCCAGGATTAAGACAAAAATCGTCTTGAAGAGAATTTGCAAATCGAAAATCAACGACCCGTTTTCGGCATAATGGGCGTCATAACGAACCCGTTCTTCCATCTTGTCCAGAGTATCGGTTTCACCGCGCAGGCCGTTGATCTGCGCCCAACCCGTCATGCCCGGCTTGACCCTATGGCGGGCAAAGTAGCTGCGAATCAAAGGGGCGTATTCCTCGTTATGCTCAACCGAATGGGGACGCGGGCCGACCAGGGACATGGTCCCGTTGAGCACATTGAAGAGCTGCGGCAGCTCATCCAGACTGGTGCGGCGAATAATGCGTCCGATGCGGGTTATGCGCGGGTCGTTGCGCGTCGCCTGAGGGGTGCTATCCTCCGACGGCCGATCGTAATACATCGAACGAAACTTATAAATTTCAAAGACTTGGTTATTGTAGCCAAAGCGTTTCTGGCGGAACAGGATCGGCCCTTTGGAATCCAGGCAAATGGCCAGGGCGACAAGCGCCAAAACAGGCGCAAACAGCAGCAGAAAAAGCACGGCGAGGATTTTATCTTCCAGGATTTTCACACCAATATGCCATCCCGTAAGCGGCAGCTTCACCACCTCCACCATGGGTACGCTGATGAACGGATTGGGCGAGGGCCTGTAGGGGAACCGAAAACCGCCCTGCTCGGATTCCAAGTGAATGCTGGTCGGCAACACGCGCAATTTATTGATGATGCCGCCCAGACGCTCCTCGGCGCTCCACGGCAGGGTGACGATTATGTCGTCAACCCGATGAGAGCGGACATAATCGATAAGATCGTCCAAATTCCCAAGCACCGGCGCCTGTCCGACGTTTGGTCCGATTCTTTCGAGCCGGTCGTCGATCACCCCGGCTATATAGTTGAAGCAGGGGCGCTCCTTGGCCATCAGATCTAACAGCTTTTCGGCGGCATCCCCGCCGCCGACAATGATGACATTGCGGGCGAACACACCAATATTCGCCAGATGGCTGATCACCAGATAGCCGATCATTCGGATAACGAAAATCCCCGAAAAAGCAAAACCGCCGTAGGAAAACATCCAGAGGCGCGAATAGTCCGCCGATAATTTCAAAGTAAATGCGATGGCAACCAACAGCAGAAACGCGGCGCAGCAGGCCAGAGCCAAGCGTAGTAAATTAGCCACCGGCGACATGATAGCGGCAAATTCGTACAGCCCGCTGTAATAGAAAAGAAATAGTGAAATCAACCAGATAAACAAAACTGAGGCGAGATAAAGCTCGGGCGGGGGGGTCGTTCCGTCAACCAGGAGGATGTAGGCGAGGGTCCCGGATGCGAAAACCCAGACCCCATCCAACAGTACGAACAAGCCAACGATCACCCACGAAGAGAGCGGGAAACTCTTTTCGCGCGCGGTCATGAGGTTTTCAATTTCGTTCTTCGTATCGTCGGTCATTGAGAACCCGATCCTGCCGGGCAACACCAATCCAAGGCTAACCAACAACCACCATTCGGACAACCAAGTATCATCGTGGCCGCCTTATCGGGCTTAGTCCCTGAAATTTATATATTGCAGGGGGTGGCTGATCTTCAGTCCCTTGATGAAAGCGATGGCCGCCTGCAAATCGTCGCGCTTTTTGCCCGAGATGCGGAGTTCGTCACCCTGAATGGCGACCTGCAGCTTCATCTTCTCGCCCTTGATCGCCTTGGTGATCTTCTGGGCAATCTCACGCTCGATGCCCTGTTTGATGGTCACCGTTTGGCGCAGGCTGTTGCCGGAGGCCTTCTCGGGCTCGGCAAATTCGAACGCGCGGACGTCCACCTTGCGCTTGGCCATATGGCTGCGCAACAGATCCTCGACCTGGGACCGCTTGAACTCGTCGTCAGCTTTTATGGTCAGAACCTGATCGGCGCGCTCGATGGAACAGGCGCTGCCCTTGAAATCATAGCGCGTGGCGATCTCGCGCCCGGCGCCGTTCAGGGCGTTGTCGACCTCGGCCATGTCTGTCCGCGAGACCACATCGAATGTCGGCATGAAAAACCTCGTAAGTGGGAGATGCTGGACCCTGTTCCTACAGCACTGAGAAACTTTCCGCCAGCAGCCGATCTTGGGTGCGGCAACGGGCATCATCGGCTACCATCGCGGCAATATTAAAAATCTCCTGGAGTTCGCCGCCATGCTCAACGATGCCGAAACCATTCTGCTCGATCGTGATTCCGCCCATCTCATCCATCCCCTGCATAACCCGGCAGCCCATGCCAGCGGCAAGGTCTGGGTTGGCGGCGAGGGTGAAATTCTGATCGACGCCAATGGCGGCCGCTATATCGACGGTCTGTCGGGCCTGTGGAACAACACCGCCGGCAACGGTAGGCGTGAGCTGGCCGAGGCAGCCTATAAGCAGATGCAAGAGGTAGCCTTCGCCTCGGGCTACATCGGCAGCTCCAATCCGCGCGCCATCGATCTCGCGGAACGGCTGGCGAAGATCACCTACCCGAACATCAACCATTTCTATTTTACTTCCGGCGGCGGTGAATCGACCGATTCAAACATCAAGCTCGCCCGCCACTACTGGAAGCTCATGGGCAAGCCCAACAAGACCAAGGTGATCTCACGCATCTGGGGCTATCACGGCACCACCCTCGCCGCCATGTGCGCCACCGGCATCTCGACCTATTGGCCGATGTTCGAGCCGCGCATCCCCGGCTTTATCCATATTCCCGCCGCCGACTCCTATCGTTACGAGGCGCCCGAGGGCACCAGCCAAGGCATCGCCGCGGCCAATGAGCTGGAAAAGGCGATCCTCGCCGAAGGGCCGGACAACGTCGCCATGTTCATCGCCGAGCCGGTGCCGGGCGCCGGCGGCATACTCATCCCACCGGATGATTACTTCCCCAGGATCCGCGAGATCTGCGATCAATATGACGTGCTGCTGGTCTCCGACGAGGTGATCACCGGCTTTGGGCGGACCGGCAAGATGTTCGGCCTGGAACATTGGGGGGTTCAACCGGACCTCATTCAGTTCGCCAAGGCAATCACCTCGGGCTATTTCCCGCTCGGCGGCATCGGCATGAGCGACGCCGTCGCCGATGTGATGCTGAACAGCGGCCAGGCCTGGATGCACGCCTATACCTATAGCGCCCACCCGGTGGGCTGCGCCGTGGCCGTGGCCATGCTGGACATCGTCGAGGGCGAAGATTTCCCCGGCCAAGCGACAGCCAAGGGCGCGCGTCTGCTCGAGGGGCTGCGCCAGGCGCTCGGCGATCATGAAAATGTCGGCGATATTCGCGGGCTCGGGCTCATGTGCGGCATCGAATATGTCCAGGACCGCGCCAGTAAGAAGCCGTTCGACGCCGGCGATACGGTCGGCCCGAGAATCCATGCCGCCGGGCTGGAACGGGGCCTGTTCAGCCGAACTCGCGGCGATGTCTACCAGATCGCGCCACCTATCGTGACGACGGATGAAAACATCGACCGCTGCGTCGAGATCATCGCCGAAGCAACCAAGGCCGTGCTCGGCTAACTCTGGTCGGGAAGTTCCAGGCGGATGACCGTGCCGTCGCTATCGCTGCGCTCGATGCGGATGTCGCCGCCGTGAGCCTGCATGATCTCGCGGGCGATGGGCAGGCCGAGGCCGCTGCCGCCGGCGCGGGACGATCCGGCGAAGGGCTCGAACAGATGGTCACGGGCGCGTTTCGCCAACCCCTGCCCGTTGTCCGCGACCTCGATGACCGCCTTGCCGTCGTTACGGTGCGCGCTGATGCGCACCTCGCCGCCGGCTTCCATGGCGTCCATGGCGTTCTGGCCGAGATTGAGAAAAACCCGGAAAAGCTGGTCGTAGTCGCCGATCACCATGAAGTCATCCGCAACATCATTGCTCCAGGTGGCTTGCCCCCGGCTCGTCAGCATCAAGGCCTTGCCCACGTCCTCGACCAGGACGGTCAAATCGACGTGGTCGCTCTTCACGGTAAGCTCGCGGGCGCGGGAAAAGCGTAGGGTCTCGACGCACAGGGTAATCGCCCGGTCGATGGCCGCCACCAGGGCGGGCGTTTGGCGGCGGACTTCGGGGTCGTCGCTGTCAGCCAGCCTCTCGGAAACCAGGGCCGCCGTCGACAGGATATTTCTGAGATCATGGCTGATCTTGCTGACCGCCTCGCCGAGAGCGGCCAGGTGAGCGCGCTGACGGAGGGCGACGCGCAATCCCCCGCTGCATTTCGGCCAGTTCGCGCTGGGCGACGCCGATCTCGTCGCTGCGCAGGGTCTGTTCCAAATCCTTCGAACGATCCTCGGGCTGTTCCCTGAAACTGGCCATGCGTTCGGTGATGCGCTGCATGGGGCGCACAATGAGCAGATGCAGGCTGAGGAACACCATGGCCGCCGTCATCAACGACAGCACGATGGAGAGGATCAGGATGCGCCGCGAATAATCATACATCTCATCGCGCATGGGGGCTTCGTCGAGGGTGATATCGACGATGATACGCGGATCGATGCGCGCCGGCCCCATCACCCGCAACACCCGGTTTTCAGTCTGGACCAGGGTGGTGAAGGCGTCGCGGATCAGGATATAGACGGTTTCCTGTCTGAGATCGAAGGTCGCGTCGATTTCGGGCGGCACCCCGAGCATCATATAGGAGGCCACCGGCAGGCGCAGGGCGATGGAACGAAGCCGGGCATGGATCAGCAATTGCTGTTCGAGATCGGCCCACACAACGCCATCCGGCGAGGCGTCGAGGGCGAGGGTCGCCTCATGGGCCGCCGCCAGGCGCTCTTGCAGATAGGTCAGCCGATAGCGCGAGACCGACGGCACATAGATCAGCACTTCGCCGATCATCACGAAAATGATGGTCAGCAATAGCAGCCGCGCCGACAGACCCCGCGTCAAGGACGGCATTTTGAGTTTGTGAGGCTTGTCGGGTTGCTCGGTCATAATTCAATCAAATCTTTGACATTTCTCAACCGAACCAGGAGAGAAATTTGACCAGCTTCCTGACGCGCCCGCCGGTCAATTTCGGAACGTAAAAAGTGCTCGCCGCCCGTTTGTTGACCTCGCCCAGGGTCGGGTAGGCGACGGTCATTTCCGCCATGGCGCTGATCTTCAGGCCCGCGCCGATTGCCAGCGCCCAGGGCTGGATCAATTCTCCCGCCGCGCGCCCGACGATACCGGCGCCGAGAATCGCCCCGCGCGGGGTGACGATGGCCTTGACCAGGCCCTCGGTGGCGCGCTCGGCCCGAGCCCGGTCGTTCTCGGCAAACGGCCAGCGCAGCACACGAAAATCGCGGCCCGCGGCGCGCGCCGCCGCCTCGCTCATGCCGACCTGGGCGAGTTCCGGGTCGCTGTAAGTGACCCAGGGCATGGCGCTTGTGTCGAGCTTGGCGGGCAGGCGGAACAGGGCGTTGCGGATGACAATCCCGGCCTGGAGATTTGCCGCATGAGTCAGCATGGGCGGCCCGGTGACATCGCCGACAGCAAACACCCGGCGATTGCTGGTGCGCAGGCGGGCGTCAACCGCGATCCCCTTGGGGGAATGCTCGATATGGCCATCGTCGAGGCCGAGATCATCGACCGTGGGCACGCGGCCGGCGGCAACCAGAAGATGGGAGCCGTCAACAGCGTGAGATTCAGTGGTAACGACAATCCGGTTTCCCTGGCGCTCGACCCCGGATATGGATACTCCCTCCTGGATCTTAACGCCCTCGGCGCGCAGGCGGTTGCGCACCACGTCGACCAGCTCAGGATCGTCACTGCCGAGCAGGGTGAACATCTCGATCAGGGTGACCTCGGAACCAAGACGGCGGTGGGCCTGGGCCAGCTCGACGCCGACCGGGCCGCCGCCGATGATTATGAGATGCTCCGGCGCCGTGGTCTGGTCGAACACGGTCTCGTTGGTCATGTAAGGTGTGCCGTCGAGCCCCGGTATCGGCGGCACGGCCGCGCGGCTGCCGGTGGCGACGACGAAGCGCCGCGCTCTAATTACAGTGCCGCCGGCTTCCACCCGGTCGGGCGCGGTGAAGCGTCCATGGGCCTCGATGACCCGCACCCCGAGACCCTCGAAGCGTTCAACGGAATCGTTCGGCGCGATGGCCGCGATGACGTCCTGCACATGATCATGCACCTTGGAGAAGTCGATCCCGGGCATGGAACCGTTGACCCCGAAACGCGCGCTCTCGCGCATGGCCTGGGCGGCATGGGCGGCGGCGAGGAGCGATTTCGAGGGAACGCAGCCCATATTCAGGCAGTCGCCGCCCATCTTGTCGGCCTCGATAAGCACCGTGGGCGCCCCCATGAGGGCGGCCGCGGCGGCGACGGACAGGCCGCCCGAACCAGCACCGATGACGCAGATGTCGGTGTCGATTTCAGCCACCTTGGCGGGCCCGGTATTTCTTGTAGACCACGGGGATCAGCGCCAGAACCGCGAGGCCAACCAGGGCGGCGATAACTTCCGGCGTAAGAATGCTGGACACGCTGAATTCGCCGCTCGCTTCCAGCGCGCTGCCCAGCCCGCCACCGGCAAGGGCGAAAACGAAGGTGCCCGGTATGATGCCGAAGAAGGTGGCGATGACATAGGTGCGCAAGGGTACGCCGAGGAAGGCCGGCACCAGATTGACCACGAAGAACGGGAACAATGGCACCAGGCGCAGCACCAGAAGATAGCTCATGGCGTTATCCTGGAAACCGGCCTCCATCTTCGCCATCCAGGGGCCGGCGCGGCTTCGCAGGCGATCGCCGACTGCGCCGCGGGCGATCAGAAACAGCGCCGTGGCGCCCAGGGTGGCCGCAAATATCACATAAAGGGTGGTGCGCAGGGGACCGAACAGGAAGCCGCCGATGATGGTCATCATGGCGCCGCCGGGGATGGAGAAGGCAATGGCCACCGCATAGATCACGGCAAACAACAGATCGGCGATCACCGCATACTCGGCAACCAGGGAAAGCATTTCTGCGCGGTGCGTCCGCAAGGCCTCGAAAAGCGTCGCATTGTCGGGCCCGAACAGGGTGAGCAAAACCAGGGCCAGCAAGAGCAACCCTACCGGCCACAGCCGCCTGACGGCGCTCCCTTCCCTTTTTGTCGGCGGATTATCCTGCATAGCATTGACCCCCGTTATGGCGATGATTCAAGCCTCACCCCGCGCCGGATAATCTTTTGCCACGATGAACTCGATCGCTTGCATCAAATCACCGAAATTCGGCCGCGCGAATGGCATGCTGGCGACGGATGCACAATACACCGTACCGTCGGGCTTAATCAGAAACAGCCCGGGCTCGCCGAACTCGTCGGGCTCGCTGTCGCGGATCGCGCGCGAGACGAACAAGCCCCATTCCCGCATGGAAGCGATGCTCTGGCCATAACCGACGGCCAGCTTCTTGAGCCCCCAATCCGCCGCTGTCTCGGCGGCCCGCTCCGCGCTGTCGCCGCTGACCGCGATGACGGCAACGCCGCGCTCGGAGAAGTCGTCTATCCTGCGGCCGAGATCGCGCAGATAGGGCTTGCAGATCGGACAGTGCAGCCCCCGGTAAAAGACAATCAAGGTGAAAGCTTCGGCCGCGCTGTCGGCAAGCCGCCATGTGGTTCCGCCCACGGTCTCGAGTTCGAGGACGGGCGCCGGGATTCGCGGTAAGGGTAGAGTCATCGCAGTGTCTCCTCGTTAGATTTCCATCCCCCACCTATTAGTCTTATAACAGCACTACTGCTTAACTCAGAATGAGGAATCACGACCATGATCAGAACCGGCGCATCTCAGGCAACCCTGGCGGCGTCAGTTTGGCCATCGGCCTCGGCGCCCACAGCCTTGAGCGCACTCCTTCTGATGCTTGCCGGAAGCGCCTTCATCGCCCTGTCCGCGCAAATCCAGGTTCCCCTGTGGCCGGTGCCGATGACCGGGCAGACCTTCGCCGTGCTGCTGGTCGGCGTCGCCTTCGGCTGGCGTCTCGGGGCGGCGACCCTGCTGGCCTATATGGCCGAAGGCGCCATTGGTATTCCGGTGTTCGCCAAGGCCGCCGCCGGGCCCGCCGTAATTGTCGGGCCAACGGGCGGCTATATCATGGGCTTCGTCCTCGCCGCCGCCCTGGTCGGCTATCTCGCCGAGCGGGGATGGGACCGCAACGTCTGGTCCACGGCCCTGGCCATGCTGTTCGGCAATCTGGTGATTTATCTCCTGGGCGTTCCCTGGCTGGCCGCCTTTCTCGCCGGGATCGGCAACGAAGCGCCATGGCAGGCGGCAATCGCCGGCGGGCTGACTCCCTTCCTGCTCGGCGACGGGCTCAAACTCGCCCTGGCGGCCTGCCTGCTGCCCGTGGCCTGGAAATTTTTGGGCCGCAAACGCCGGGAATAACGCTTCATTGGGCGGCTCATGAAAATCCTGATCGCCGCTCTCGCCGTCATTGTAGCGGCGCTCCTTGCCGCCGCCTATGTGGCCCTGCCGCAATACGTCGAGACCCGCCTGCGCGCCGCCAGCGGGGCCGAGCTGACCGTCGAGCGGGTCGGCTGGGGTGAAACATCGATCATCGATATACGCAGGGGCGACGGGCTGACCATCGCCACCATCACCGCGCGCTATGATCTCAGCGAACTCAGCGACGGTTTTGTACGCGAGCTGTCCATCGATGGGATGGTCCTGCGCGGCACGGTGACCAGCGACGGCGTTTCCTTCCAGGCACTCGAGCCCTTGCTTGCCGGTGGCGGTACCGACGCCTGGGTTCTTCCTCTGGATGTGATTGCCTTGCGCAATTCCCGCGTCGAACTTGCAGCCCCCACGGGTGAGATTACGATCAGCGTCGAGGGGCTCATCAATGTCATCGAACAGCGCGATCTGGCCGGCCTGCTCGATATTACAATCCTGGCCGCCCCCATAGCGCTCAATGGCCGGCTGACCCTCGCCGCCTCGCAAGGTACGGGCTATGACGCCCAGCTCGAAATTACCGAAGCAATCCTGGGCTCGATGCCGCCCCTGGCAGGTGAAATGGCCGCCCTGCTCAATCACGATCAGTTGTCGGTGGATGGCGCGCTCTACACCCCCGACGGCGCCCTGGCGCTGACCGCCAGCGTCACCATCGTGGATATAGCAGAGGCCGGATCGCGGTTCGATCTGGACGCCGAGCTCTGGATTACCGACCCCGCATCCCTCGACCAGGCGTCGTTGGGCCAGGGCCGCATGGCGCTCAATCTCTCCGGCCTTATCCCGACCTCCACAGACATTACCAAGCTTGCTCTATCCGGCGTCCTCGATCTGGCTCTCGACGAGGTTACCCTGGCGGGCGTCGGCGATGGATTGTCCCTGGCCGGCGTTATGACCGTGGGGACCAGCGGCGGGATTGTGACGGTCGCCTCGGAGAATATCAGCTTCGATGCCCGCCATCTCGATTTAGCCAAGCCCACGGACAATCTGGCCGTGGATCTCAAAACCTTGCAAATCCAATTATGGCCGGGGCCCGCAGGCGTGGTGATTGACGGCGCCGTCTCGGGCAGCATGGATCTTGGTGACGATAGTGTTATCGCCGTCGATTTAGCCGGCAACCTCGATCTCGATCCCCATGGCGTCCCCCGTCGCTTCGATCTGCGATATCTGACGGCTTCGGCTCGCCATATCGACTTCGGCGGCAGTCGCTTTAGCGTCGATGATCTGGCGCTTTCTCTGGCGGGAACTCCCGAGGTCTTCACGGGCACCGCCCAAGTCGCCTTATCATCAGACAGCTTCACGGCCGCGGGGCTCTCCTTGACGCAACCCGAGCTTACCCTGGAGACCGCCCTCGCTTACGGCAGCGAAGGGCTGTCCCTGGCTCTTGTCACCGGCTCCAGCCTGGATGCCGCCGGTCTTTTGATCGCCGGTCTCGAGCCCCTGGCGCTGCATGTGAAGACTATCGGCGAGTCGGTCTTCGCCATCGCCAAGGACGGCCCCATCAGCTACGACCTGCGCCTCGCTCTGCCCGCAACAACGATCGCGACGCTTACCCAAACTGCGGTCGTCACCCTGCCCGCCCTGCGCCTCAAAGGGGTTGACGGTAACGGGGTCATGGAGATCGCCGGCGGCGCCCTGGAGTTGCCCGGCCAGGATATCGCTCTCGACGGCATCGACGCCTTGCTCGATCTGAGCGAAGGAATGCTTCGCGGTAATTTCACCAGCCGCGAGCTACGCCATCCCGCTGTCGCGCTCCTTGCCGCCAGCGGTTCTCTCGACTTTGCCGATGACGTCCTGGACTTCTCAACCAGCCTGAGCGATGGCGGCGCCCTGGCTGTGAACGTCGCCGGCCGCCACGAACTGGCTTCCGGCGCAGGCAGCGCTTCGTTCGAGATGGCGCGCCTCACCCTCGATCCGGCCGGCGCGCGCCCGGAAGATTTGGCGCCGGGACTGAGCGGCCTGGCTTCCGACGTGATGGGCGCTATCGCCGCCGTCGGCAGCTTCACCTGGGGCAGTGCCGGATTGACATCGGAGGCGACCCTGCTGGTCGAGGACTTGTCCCTCAGCACTGCAGACATCCGCCTCGAGAAGGCCAATGCGGTGATCGCTTTCGACAGCCTGTTGCCCCTATCGACCGCGCCCGGCCAGCAGGCGGCTATCGGCCTGATCGACGCCGGGTTGCCGCTAACCGACGGCCTGATCGAATTTCAATTGCGGCCCGACGGCGCGCTGTATGTGGAGAACGCCGTTTGGCGCTTGGCCGGCGGCCATCTGACAACTCAAAACTTCCTGTTCGATCCAGACGCCGAGCGTCATGCATTCACCCTCGTGGTCGATGATCTCGACCTCGCCGAACTCGTCGCCCTTTCGGAAATCGACGACATCTCGGCGAGCGGACGATTGAGCGGGCGGGCGCCGGTGACGGTGACCGCCGACGGCTTTGCCATCACCGGCGGGCGGCTTGAGACGGCGTCGGGCGGTGGCCTGCTTCGGTATGCGCCCCCGTTGGCCCCCGCCGCATTGCGCCAGGGCGGCGAAGGGGCTACCCTGGCGCTAACCGTTCTGGAGAATTTTCGCTATGAAAGTTTGGCCATCGATATCGACCGAGACGCTGGCGGCGATGCAGAAATCGCCGTCCATCTGCGCGGCGCGAACCCCGATGTCTATGACGGCTATCCGATCGAGTTCAATCTCAACATCAGCGGCCCCATCGACCAGATGCTCAGGCGCGGGCTCGAAGGCTATCGCGTTCCCGATGCGGTCGCCGAACGGTTACAGGGCTTTGGCAACCAGTAGCCTCGCGGCGATGCTTGGCCTGGCGCTGTTGCTGGCGGCCTGCCAGCCGACGGTCAAGATCGTGCCGCCCGACAAGCCCATCGTGATCAACCTGAATATCAAGATCGAGCAGGAAGTCCGCATCAAGGTAGACAAGGCGCTTGACTCTCTTCTCGAAGGCGAAGAGGACCTGTTCTGATGACCAAAGTCACAAAATTTCTGGCGGTTTTACTGTTCTCCCTGGCCCTCGGCGGCGCGGCAATCGCCGGCCCGCTCGACGACGCCAAGGCCGCCGGTTGGGTAGGCGAGCGGCTCGACGGCTATGTCGGCATCATCCCCGGCGCCCCGGCCAGCGCCACCGCCCTGGCGGGCGGCATCAACTCCAAACGCCGCACCAAATACCAGGGCATCGCCGCCGCCAACGGCACCAGCCTTGAGGCCATCGAAATAATGGTCGGCCAAAAACTGATCGCCCGCGCCAGGCCCGGCGAAATCGTCATGAACGCCAGCGGCCAGTGGGTGCGGCGCTGAATCGGTTATTTACCACAGAGGCACAGAGAAGCAAGCGAGTAAGGAAGTTTTTCGGCGCGAAGCGCCAAGGATTCTTCTTCTCTCCTTCTTCTCTGTGCCTCTGTGCCTCTGTGCCTCTGTGGTTCAAACTATTTTTAAGCTTCAGCGCCGGGCGATCATGTCGATTTCGATGCGCGCTTCCGAGGCTAGCGCGGTGACGCCGACGGTGGTTCGCGCCGGGCGCTTGCCGTCCTCGAAATAGCCCGCATAGACCGCGTCCATACGCCGGTAATCGTCTTCGAAATGGGTCAGGAAGACCCGGGCGGAGACCACGTTCTCAAGCCCGACGCCGGCCCCTTCGAGGATGAACTTGAGGTTCGCCATGACTTTGTGGGTCTGTGCCTCGATGCCGTCGGGCAGGGCCTCGGGTGCGAAGTCCATGTCGCTGGGCATCTGGCCCGAGAGGAACAGCCAGCCGTCGGCCTCGGCCACGTGGTTATAGGGCGCTACCGGCGTCGGCGCGCCTTCGATCATCTGGAATATCGGCAGTGTCATGGCTCAAAGCCTCCTATCGTTTACCGCCGGCTAGTTTGATGGCATCCGGGTGGGCGCGCAAGCGGGCCATGGCGACAACGCCGAGATAGGGCCCCAGGCTGAGGCCCGCGAAGGCCCATTGC
Source organism: Alphaproteobacteria bacterium (assembly GCA_046582565.1). Lineage (GTDB taxonomy): Bacteria > Pseudomonadota > Alphaproteobacteria > JAAXGF01 > JAAXGF01 > JAYGED01. Next base: position 5,636 of record JAYGED010000224.1, on the reverse strand, counting down.
CAGCCCACGGCGTCGACGATGGGCGGGGATCAGATGGATGGTGAGGATGGTCAGCAGGAAGCCGGCGCAGGTCTGCATGGTCAGCATGGTGCCGACCAGGCCGGGCTTGGACAGCTCGGCGATGCTGGCGGAGAATTGCGCCGAATCGGCGACCACCGCGACACCCCAAACGATGCAGACCAGAGCGAGCAGAATCGGCGGGGCGCCGAACATGAAGCCGACGATGATGGCGCAAGTGCCGCTTATCCCCATGGCCGTCATGGTTATCGTGGTCCGCCCATGGCGATCCGCGAAATAGCCGCCAGCCAGACAACCGATCACGCCGCCGCCGCCGATCACGAGGAAAGCAACGACGCGCGCCCAGAAGGCAGGGTCCGCGCCGCCTGAGATCCTGAAGCTGGCGTCGAGAAACACCCCGATCCAGGCCAACATGGCATAGAGCTCCCACATATGGCCGAGATAGCCGAGATTGGCGAGCCGGATCGAGGGCGCCGCCAGGGCCCTGAACAGATCGCGCAGATTGATGGCGGGCGACTTCGCCATGTTCGGCCCGAGAGTGACCAGATTGATCAGCAGACCGGCGGCCAGGGCGATCACCGATGACGCCGCGATGGTGAAGCGCCAATCGACGCCGCCGAAGGCGTTCAGCAGATGAGGCGACGCCGAGCCCAGGGTCAGCGCGCCGACCAATATGGCAACCAGCATCCCAAGATCGCCCTTGGCCCAACTGCCGGCCATTTTCATGCCGATCGGATAGACCCCCGCCATACAGGCGCCGGTGATGAAACGCATGACGATAACCACCGCCGAAGTCGGCTCGACCAGCAGAATGACCCCGTTGGCGGCCGCCGCGGTGATTGCCGACACCATAAAAAACCGCCGGGGATCGATCCTGTCCGCCAGACCCAGAGTGGCGCTCAAAAAGGCGCCGATCACGAAACCGACCTGCACGGCGCTGGTATAGAGAGACGCCTGGGTGGTGGACAAGCCGTATTCGGCGGTCAACGAGGGCACCACCGCCGAGGCCGAAAACCACAGGGCCATGACGGCGACCTCGCAGGCCGACAGAATGAACAGAGCGCCCGCTTTAGACTGCATCGCGGATCGTTGTAGACATGACGGGCATGGCCGAACTATGGAGCCTGGGGCGGCCGCACCGCAAGGAACAATGATCACGATCGCTTGTGCTGCCATTGGTATTTCCCATGAGATGTGCCATTTTGATCGCCTGAACAGAGCGATCCGAGGTCAAAACCGATGCCGGGGTCAAAACCGATGACTGAGAAAAAATCTCTCAGAAAGAATTTCGAGGATGTCCAGTCCGCCTACCGCGAGGATGGCGAGCGGGCCAAGGTGCGCTATCAATCGGTCAGCGCCCTGGTCAGCGGTCTGCGCTGCGAAACCCAGACACGGAAATTCAAACTGACCATTGACGAAAAGGAAACCCTGGGCGGCACGGACATGGGGCCGAACCCGGTGGAGCTGATCCTCACCGCCTTGGGCGCCTGCCAGGAGATTACCTACCGGCTCTATGCGGACCTGCTCGGCATCCCCCTGGACGGCATAACCGTGGAGGTCTCCGGCGATATCGATCTCTGCGGGTTCTACGCCGTCGATGACGAGACGCGCCCGGGCTATACGAACATCACCGCCGATGTGGTCGTCGACAGCCCGGCCAGCGACGACGACATTCAACGGCTAAAAGCAGCGGTGGAGCAGCATTGCCCGGTGCTCGACATTATCGGCAACGCGACGCCGGTGACGGTCACCATTAGAAAGAAGGATATTGCCGCCTCGGTGATGCACGCCCTGTAGAGCACGATCGAGCGGGGCAGGCAGGTTAAGCGCCGCAGCTTTACTGTACAAATTCGTTGCTCAGGGTGCCGATGCCTTCGATGGTCACTTCTATGGTATTGCTGGGCTCCTTCATGGAGCCGACGCCAACGGATGTGCCGCAGCAGATGACATCGCCGGGCAACAGGGTCATGTCGTTGGAAATCATGCTCACCAGCTTGCGGGGGCTGTGAATCATGTCGCTGACGGGATAGTTCTGCCGTTCGTCGCCGTTCAGCACCGTTCGTACGGTAAGTGTCTCGGGATCAAGGCCCGTGGCCACCACCGGGCCGAACACGCCGAAGCTGTCGAAGCTCTTGGCCCGTGCCCATTGGGGAAAGGTCGGATCCTGGTTGATCAATTCGATGGCGGTGACATCGTTGATGCAGGTATAGCCGAATATATAATCGTCGGCGTCCGCCTCGCTAACGCCCGAACAGCGTCGGCCGATGACGATTCCCAGTTCTCCCTCATAGATGACTTTTCCTAAATAGCTTGGCGGCCGGCGTATGGTTTCGCCAGTGGCGAGGAAGGAATTGGACGCCTTGAGAAAGAACAGGGCGTCTTGCGGTATCGCCTGATCCAGCTTCTCGGCCAGGGCGTGAAAATTATTCCACAGGGCCACCATCTTGGTGGGCTCCGTGGGAGGCAGAATTCTGACCGAATTGAGGGGCAGTTCCTGGCCGGTGGCTTTGGGCGCGGTGAACATGTCGCCTTCATGCACCTGGATGACGCCGCCTTCGAGGGCGCCGAAACCGGTCAGTCCGTCGTGATCAAACCGTATCCAGTGGGGCATGGGGCTATAGGGTTGTTCCTGTAAGAACCTTCCTCGGACGCTGGCAATCACCAGCCCCGCTGATAGTATCCTGATTCATGTCACGGTGGGTTTTTGAATTCCGTTTCTGGATAGATATCCTGGTGGCGCATTACGGAAGGGCAGCCGGGTAAAGTCGAGGCAAGCCAGGCCCGGCGCATCCACATCGATGATGGTCTGACAGAGCAGCCCGAAGGCCGCGCGGAAATGGTTCTTCGCCTTGACGCAGAGCAGCCGGGTCTCGGCCAGGTCGATGCCGTGCAGCTCAAAATAGGCCGGGTCGTTCGCCGCCCAGGAATTCTCGGTGACGATGACGCGGATCCCCTCGATGTCCAGCACTGCCGTGCGCCCGAGAACGACAGGCATGTTGGTCTGCATGGGCCCGGCGTTGACGAAGCGCCCGTCGGTGAGTCGCTCGATGCGCGCCGTCACCGCCACCGGGGCGCCGTAATCCGCCGTCAACCGCCCGCCGAGACTGCACTCAAGACGCCCACCCCCGCCGAGGCGATGAGCCTCGGCGACCAGCGCAGGATCGTGGAAGAAGGCGAAGACGGCCGATACATCGAGGCCCGCGGCGAGCAAAGCTGCAAACAGCGCCGGGGTGTCGGCGATGCCGCCTGAGAAGGGGTTGTCGGCGCCGTCGAGAACCGCGACCAGGCCGGGCGGCGCCGCCTGGGCCTGGGCGATGCCCTCTTCCGGGCTCGGCAAGGTGATGAAGAAATCATCGCGCCGCTTAGCGATCTGGCCGGCCAGGTCTCGGGCGGCGGCCTCGGCCATGGCCCGGTCGCCGTCGGCCAGGGCCATGGCGGAAGCACCAGCATGGGTCACGTCGCCATAGGTGAAGCCGCCGAACACCGAAGCGTCGAGCAGGCCCGCATGGTCGCGGGCAAGCTTCGCCAGTTCAGCCATGGGACCACTCGTTGTCCGCATATTGATGCTGGGCAGGATGCAGCCCGCCTTGGCGATGGCGCAGACCGGGCTGATCTCCCCTGCCACCATAGCGGCGAGCAGGGCCAGGGCCTTGCCCCCGGTCTCGAACATGTCGATATGGGGATGGGTCTTGTAGCCCACCGCCACATCGAGAAGGCCGGCGATGGCCGGGTCGAGATTGGCATGAAGATCGAAGCTCGCGGCAAGCGGCGTCTCGCCGATCACCGCGCGTACAGCGCGCAGCAAATCGGCCTCCGGGCTGACGACGCCGGGGGCCAGCAGGGCGCCGTGCAGGGACAGATAGACCCCGTCCCACGGCCCCTCCGCGAGTCCGGCGGTAATTTCATCCCGAATGGCCTCGAACAGCCCCGGTGACAATGGCCCGGCGGGAGACGCCGCCGCGCAGCGTAGAATCACGCCCTGCCATTCGGGGTTGCCCTCAAGGAAGGCCACCGCCGCCCCGCCCTCGGTGGCGGCGCCGCGATAAAAATCAGCCGCCTGGTCGCCGATCAGCCATTCACTGGCGTTGAAACTAGCCGCCGTGGTCGGGACCGGCGAAAATGAATTGCCCTCGTGCCATAGTCGCGCAATGGCAAGGCGCTTCATGCCAGCAGGGCATCCTCGTAGGGAAAGGTGGATAGGCGCTGGCTGCCGTCCTCGGTAATCAGGATCTGCTCTTCGAGCTTGACCCCTTCGGGCCCGCCTTCGGCGCCCGTATAGCTTTCCACGCAGATTGTCATTCCCGGCTCAAACTGGCCGTCGTAGCCGCCCTTGCTCTCCCAGTCATCGAGATAGAGGATGGCCGGCCATTCATCGCACAGACCGACCCCATGGCTGAGCACGGAATAGCGCTGGGATTGGAAGTCCGCATGGATGGGCCAGGCCTTTTCGGCATATTCACGGAAACTCAAGCCGGGCCGCAGCAGGGCGATATTATGCTCGACCTCGTTATGGGCGTGGGTATAGAGGCGGCGCTGGTTGTCGCTCGGCCGGCCGGGCTCGCAGAGATAGGTCCGCGAGATGTCGGCGCAATAGCCGAAGGGACCGATCAGGTCACTGTCAAAAGCGACCAGTTCGCCGGCGCGGATCATGCGCTCGCCGCATTCCTGAAACCACGGGTTGGTGCGCCCGCCCGAGGTCAGCAGCCGGGTCTCGATCCATTCGCCGCCATGGGCGATATTGGTCTCGTGCAGCAGGGCCCAGAGCTGGTTTTCCGAAATCCCCGGGCGCAGGGCCTCGCGCATGCGCGCCATGCCCGCCTCGCAGACGGAAATAGCAACCGACATGCAGGCGATCTCGTCGGGCGATTTGATGACCCGCGCCTGCTCCAGCATCTCCTGGCCGTCGAACAGCTCGACGCCCAGGGCTTCAAGCGCATGGGTTCCCTGGAAATTGGCCTGATCGACCGCCAGACGCCGGTTACCGCCGCACATCTGGGCCATCAGGTCGACGATTTCAGCCGCCCATTTCTTGGCCAGATTATCCACATGCTCCCCGGCGCCGAAATAATACCAGCCGGTCACCGGACGTATCTCGCCGATGGTCTCGATGCCGGCCGAGAGATGCTCGCAGTGGGGAAACTCGAACAGCACCGCCTTGCCCTCGGCGGGGATGAAGGCGTATCGCGTGGCGTTATGGAGCAGCCAGACGGTCATATTGCGGCTGCCCGTGGCGTAGCGCACATTGATCGGATCGGCCAGGATGCAGGCGCCGTAGTCACGGGCACGAAGCTGAGCCTGGACGCGTTCCAGGCGATAGGCGCGCAGGCGGACCATGTCGATCTGCTCTTCGAAATCCTTGAGGCCAGCGCCCGGCGTGTTGCGGGCCATGAAGATTGGATCCATCTCAGTGGCTCCTTTCAGCCATAGGGTGCCCACAGGATCCCGTTTCCGGTTTCCTCGGCAGGAGAGTACGCGCTGTCGATGCCTTTGCATCGTCAAGCGTATTCGACGCACCGAGGGAGCTGGAACCGGGACCCTGCGGGCGGCCATCCCTGGCCACCGGCGTCGTTGCGCGGCGCTTGTGATGCTCCAGCATCACGGCACAACACGCGCCTAGC
>JAYGED010000128.1:0-1964 GCA_046582565.1 Alphaproteobacteria bacterium | reverse complement strand
AAGATCGATCTGGATCAGCAGGCGAAGGCGGATGCCGACCACATGAATTCCCTCTATATGGCGCCACGGGACCTTGGGCAGACCCCAATCGCGAAACCAGACGCCTTCGCCGTCAATGGTCAACACGGCCTTCCCGTGGCTAGTGCTGCGCAGTACATGGAAGAGAAACCCGGCGGCAATCGCCAGGGCGAAGCTACCAATCATCACCCCATCGGGCAGCGCGGGCCCGGCCGCCAGCAGGGCAATCACCCCGACCACCGCCAACAGGCCGGTGATAATCAACCCATGGCGGCGCTTGCTCGGCGAACCGGCGAAAGATATCTGCTGTGAAAGCTCGGCCATGGTGCTTCCAGAAAAGAGGAAATAAAATAGAAAACGGGCGCCGAGTTTCTACTCGGCGCCCGAATTCATAACAGCTTGTTCGTGGTGCTGTCAGTCACCATCGATAGCTTTTTTGATGGTTTCCGAATCTCCGAATTTCTGAATCTGTTCGGCGTATTCGGCGTTCTCGTGCTTAACCTGCCAAACATGCCAGGCGATCCAAAGGGCGATGGCGATCCAGACCATGGCGACCTCGCTACCGACCCACGGGTAGATTACCGTGACATCGGCCAAGTCGACGGCCCACGTATCGATTGGTGTTGTTGACATAATTTATCTCCTGTCAGCTGTGGGCTTCGCGGACGCCGGCAAGCACGTCTTGACGCGCCTGTTCGGCTTCCTGGTTGGAATGGAAATCGAGACCGAGAAGTTCGACTTCCTTGGGTATCCGCAACAGATTCATTCCGTGGAGTATCTTCGCCAGAATATACGCGGGAATGAAACCCAAAACCCAGAACATAATGACGGCGCCGAGGAACTGGCCGATCGGGTTGATTGCGGCAAAGCCTTCATAGGGTGAAGACGGATGGCCCCACAACACGAAACCGGCAATGACGACACCGATGAACCCGGCATAGCCATGCACCGCGACCGCGCCGACGGCGTCATCGACCTTGAACTTCCGCTCGACCCAGAAATGCAGCTTGTACATCAAATAGGTGCCGATGCCGCCGATGATCAGGGCCTGGATCGGGTGGTAAAGATCGTTACCCGCCGAGGCCGTGATGATGCCGGCGAGGCCACCCGAATAGGTCCAGAAGGCATCGCCCTTGGACACCATGTAGCCCACCATCATGCCGCCCGAGAGCGACATCAGGAAGTTAACCGTGATGGCGCCAAGCGTCGTTGGCGTCAGGTAGATTGTTGTCGCGGTTTGGGTTGTGCCGGTGATCAAACCGTCGATGTAGCCAGTGGTCGCGAGCGGTACGTTGCAGGCCACGTAGAAGCCCCAGAAGCCGGTATAGATCAGGAACAGCCCGATGCAGACCAGCCAGGCGTTATGCGGCTGGATGTCGCGCGGCGTCCCGTCGGCGGCGAACTTGCCGAGCCTGGGGCCGAGCACGACCAAAATGCCGAGGGCGGTGCCGCCGGCGATCGCATGGATAACGCCCGACGCATAGGCGTCGTGATAGCCCAGTAATTCGACCATCCAGCCGCCGTAGCTCCAGCCCCAGGCGGCGTCGATCGACCAGGTGACCGAGCCGATGAGGATGGCAAAGAGCCAAAACGCGAACGAGCGAATTCGCTCGATGACCGCGCCCGAGACGATCGAGGCGGCGGTCCAGGCAAACAGCAGGAAGGCCGCCCAGAACACGCCGCTGATGCGGTCGTCGAGCCGCGGAACCATGCTTTCGCCCCACGGCAGATAGGCCGCCGCGGTTTCGGGGATCGGATGACCCCAGCCGCCGGTGATAAAGGGGCCGCCGGGAAACGCCCAGTAGATCCACCAGCCAAAGAAGAACCAGGTGATCGTCACCAGCGGAATCAGCATGGTGTTCTTCATCAGTGTGTGGGTATGGTACTTGTAGCGTGAGGCCCCCACCTCGTACATACAAAAACCGACGTGTATGAGAAACATTAAC
>JAYGED010000105.1:0-23586 GCA_046582565.1 Alphaproteobacteria bacterium | reverse complement strand
GCTCGAGAGAGATCACCTTCTCGGGGCAGGTCTTCTGGCACAGGCCGCATTGCACGCAGAGCTGTTCGATGAAGCTCAGCTCAGGGCTTTCCGGGTTGTCACGAATGGCGCTGACCGGGCAGGCGCTGACACAGGCCAGACACAGGGTGCAGCCTTCCGTATCCACGGCGATGCGGCCGAACGGCGCGCCCGCCGGCAGGCTCACCACCTCGGGGGGCGCCTCGGCGGCGGCGTGGAGTTCGCCAAGCGCCAGGGTCAACACGGTGCGCTTGCCGCCGAGCGGCAGGAAGCTGGCGCGGGCGGCGCTGTCTCTTGGGCTCGCATCATAGAGCAGGGCTTCAATCTTGGCCGGGTCGTCTTCGTCGATCACGGCTATGCGTCCTTCGCCCAGGTTGAGGCCGCCGAGCAAGGCGTCCGCCAGGGCGATCTGCTGATCGAGGCCGGCCCTCTCGTCGCGCTTGCCCGGGGGCAGCATGATGTAAATGCGGCCGGCGCCGTAGGCCAGGGCGGCGGCTAGGAAATCGAGGCCGATCTGGGTGATTTCGTTGAACGCGAAGGGCAGCACAGGGGCCGGCAGGCCGCGGCCATGGCGCGCCATGGCGGCAATCATCGGCTCGCCGTGGCGGATGTCGTGGAGCAGCAGCGTGGGCTTCTCGCCGCCCGCCTTGAAATAGGCTGTCAGCAGTCCGCGCAGCCGGAGCAGGGTGTCCTCGGCGGACGGCATGGCATAGCGCACGGCGCCGCTCGGGCAGACGCTGGCGCATTGTCCGCAGCCGGCGCAGATGAACGGGTCGAACACCACCCCATCGCCGGAAGACTGGATCGCCGATGTCGGGCAGATGTCGAGACACAGGCTGCAGCCGGTGATGGCGCTGCGCGAATGGGCGCAGAGATCGATGTCATAGGCGACATAGCGGGGCTTCTCGAATTCGCCGACCAGGGCGGTCAGCTCGAACAGGGCTTTTTGCAGCGCCGCCGGATTGCCCGGATCGGGGCGGGCGTAGCCGTCGCGTTTCTCGGCCCCGGGAAACAGCGGGGCTTGGCCGGTCAGATCGAGAATCAGGTCGCAGGTGAGTTCCGTCTCCGGCTCGCCATCAGTAAAAGCCAGGCGATCGCGGGAAGAGGCCGAGGCGCTTGCCTGGTTGGCGATGGTGACGGTGAAGGCGCCGAGATGGCCGGCGGCCCGAATGATCGACCCCCTAAACATCGGCACCCGGCTGACCACCGGCGGCGTCACGGCCCCATCATCGCTCAGCAGCAGGGTAACCGCGAGGCGGTCCGCCACTTGCTCGGCCAAGGGGATGGCGATCTCGCCGGGGCCGTAGATCAGACATTCGCCGTTCGACGTCAGGCTGACCGTCGTCGACGGCTTGAGGTCCATGGCGCTCTCGACGAGAAAGGCGGCGATCTTGGCGGTGATGGTGGCTGTGGCGGCGACGTCCTCGGACCATCCGGCGCGCTCGCGGATATTGACGAAGCCCAAGGCGGTGTCCGGCGCGGCCTCGGCGGCGACCTCGGAAAACAGCGGCGCTTCCTGGGTGCAGGCGACGATCAGCGGCTCACCGCTTTGCAGGGCGGTCGTGAAGCGCTCTATCTGGGTGCGGCAGAGATGGTTGTGGATTGTTAGATCACCGTCCCCACCACAGGCCTTGGCCAGGGCTTTGCCATCGAGGGACATGGTCCCTTCGCAATTACACACAAGGACGGTCTTACCATTAAGTTTCATATTTACGGGGCCTGAGTTGAGAGGGCGCGAGAATTTATATAGGGCGGGATCATAGCAATGCCCGCCGCTAATCAAAGGGGGTTTGTCGCGACAGTGGTTATCCCGCTATAATCGGCCCATGAAAAAGATTGAAACCATGCCTCTCGGCATCGTCCTGGAACGGCGCGTGATCGACAATCCCTGGCAGGATTATATCTGGCGCGCCGTCGCCGTCATTCCGGGCGCCGCCGAAGTGGATGAATGGCTATTGCTGGCCAGTGAAGAAGGCTGGGCGCAGTATCACGCAGCCACTCTGACCCTTGAGCTGCACCGCTCGGAAACCGAAGCCTACCGCACAAATCTGGCGGACAATCCACCGCGCATCTTCGTCCTGCTGCGCGAAGACGAGGAGGCCGAAGAGCATGACCTGTTGCCGTTCCTGGTCACCGCTTCGACCTATGAGGCCCAGGATTATCTCGACAGCAGCGAGGAAATCGTCGACGGGGTCACCATGCCGGACTCCGTGATCGCCTGGATTCAGGCCTTTATCGATGAGCATCATGTGGACGTGCCGTTCGTGAAGCGTAAACGCAAACCGCACGGCACGGGCCAGGAAGAATTCAGCCAGCCGCCGCGCGGGCGGGTGCGATGAGCGAGGACGGCAAAAGCCCGCTGCTCAGATGGTCCGAGCGCAAGGCCCTCGCGCGCAAGGAAGAGGAAACCCTGCAGACCGTGGCGGACGAAGCGCTCCCGGAAGAGCCCAGCGAGCTGGCAGCGCTTGAAGAAGAAGACACCCCGGCGGAGGTCGTTGAACCGCTCCCCGATATCGACAGCCTCACTAAGGATTCGGATTATACGGTGTTCATGGGCAAGGGCGTGCCCGAGCATCTCAAGCGCCTCGCCCTGCGCAAGCTGTGGCGGTCGGACCCGCTGCTCGCCGGTGTGGATGGTCTGGTCGACTACGGCGAGGATTTTACCACCTCCGAGCTTATGGGCGATGCGGTCAAAACCATTTATCGGGTCGGCAAGGGCCTCGTCGAAGACGCCGAAAAACTCGCCGAAGATGAAGATCTGGGCGACGGCGAGGATGAAGGCGAGGGCGAGGGTGATGTCGAGATCGCGCAACCGGCGCCTGATGACGACATCGAGCCGGTGGATAAGGGCTGATTTGTTCGAAATCGGCAATTATCTCGAAATGGTAGCTTCCGTCCGCGACCGCGCTGCGCTATACTGTTTATAGCGGCTAAAATTAGATGCCCGAAGGAAAGAGGCATTGGGGCCGGGAGTCGAAATTGGGAGGAGACGCGCTTGTGACAGCACAAGCAGTCGAAATTGAGTCTGAAGACCAACTGCGCGCCGACGCTTACGGCTTGCTGGCGCGGCTGCTTTGCGATGCTCCCGAGCGCGACCTGCTAAATCTGACAGCCGAGATCGAAGGTGACGACAGCCCGCTGGGCTTGGCGCTGAGCGCCCTTGCCGAGGCGGCCGGATCGGTCACGGACGAGGCGGTGTCCGAGGAATATAACGCGCTGTTTATCGGCGTTTCCGGCGGCGAACTCAATCCCTACTGCTCCTACTATCTGACCGGGTTTGCTTATGAAAAACCCCTGGCCAAGCTGCGTCACGAGATGGACGAGCTCGGCATCGCCCGCCGCGAGAATGTCAAGGAGCCTGAGGATCACATGGCGAGCCTGTGCGAAATCATGGCCGGCCTGATCACCGGCGCCTTCGGCGCGCCCGCCGATCTTGAAACCCAGCAGCGGTTTTTCGATCGGCATATGGCGCCCTGGGCGCGGATGTTTTTTGAGGATTTGGAAACTGCCGACAGCGCCCGCTTCTACAAGCCGGTGGGCGTCGTCGGGCGGCTGTTCGTGGAGATTGAGACAACCGCATTTGAAATGGCGGCCTGAACCGGGATCGATGCGATCCTGGGGGGAGGCCGCCCAAGCGTACCGAAGGGACAATATTAGCCAGTACCTTTAAGGAGGACGAAGTTATGGATGCCAAAAAAGACGCGAAAATGATGGAAAGACGCGGCTTTTTCAAGATGGTCGGGCTCGGCGCGGTCGCCGGTGCGGCGACCCTCGCCAGCGCACCTGGTGACGCCGAGGCAAATGCCGCCCCGGACGGGAATGCCAGCGGCTATCGGGAAACCGAATTGGTGAAGAAATATTACGAGCTGGCCAAGTTCTAGTTCCAACAGCGTAGAACCAGGGAGTTCTTGATTATGTTGATGAAAAAAACCAACGGAGCCGCAAATGGTTCCCGACTGTCGAACGTCCTGACCGGCATGACCGGCAGCGCGGTTGACCGGCGGACATTCCTGAAGCGCTCCGGTCTGGCGGCTGGCGGCATCGCTATCGCGGCGACCTCCGGCGGCGCCATGGTGAAGAAAGCCAAGGCCCAGACCGCCATGGCATCTCGGATCGACACTATCAGATCTGTGTGCAACCACTGCGCGGTCGGCTGTACGGTCGAGGCGGAAGTCGAGAAGGGCGTCTGGATCGGCCAGGAGCCCGGCTTCGACAGCCCGATTAACCTCGGCGCCCATTGCGCGAAAGGCGCTTCGGTGCGCGAGCTTGCCCATGGCGAGCGCCGCTTGAAATACCCCATGAAGCTGGCCGGCGGGAAATGGCAGAAGGTCGATTGGGAAACGGCGATCAACGAGATCGGCGACAAGATGCTGGAGATTCGCAAGACCTCCGGCCCCGACTCGGTCTATTGGCTGGGTTCAGCCAAGCACAGCAACGAGCAGGCTTATCTGTTCCGTAAGTTCTACGCCTACTGGGGATCAAACAACGGCGATCACCAGGCGCGTATCTGTCATTCCACCACCGTCGCGGGTGTGGCCAACACCTGGGGCTACGGCGCCATGACGAACAGCATGAATGACATCCACAACAGCCAGGCGATCTTCCTGATCGGCGGCAATCCGGCTGAAGCCCATCCGGTTTCGTTGCTGCATATCATGCGTGCCAAGGAGCGGAACAACGCGCCCTTGATTGTCTGCGATCCGCGCTTCACGCGCACCGCGGCCCATGCCGACGAATTTGTCAGGATGCGCTCGGGCACCGATGTGGCGCTGGTCTGGGGAATTCTCCACCATATCTTCAAGGAAGGCTGGGAGGACAAGGAGTTCATCCGCCAGCGCGTCTACGGCATGGAAGAGATCAAGGCCGAGTGCGCCAAATGGACGCCGGAAGAGACCGAGCGGGTCACCGGCGTTCCCGGTTCGCAATTGCGCCGGGTCGCCCGGACATTGGCCAACAACCGTCCGGCCACGGTGATCTGGTGCATGGGTGCTACCCAGCACACCAACGGCAACAACAACACCCGGGCCTTCTGTGTTCTGCAGCTGGCCTTGGGCAACATGGGCAGGGCCGGCGGCGGCACCAACATCTTCCGCGGCCACGACAATGTTCAGGGCGCCACCGACATGTGCGTGCTGTCCCATTCATTGCCGGGCTACTACGGGCTGAAGACCGGCTCGTGGAAGCATTGGGCGCGGGTCTGGGAGACCGATTACGAATGGCTCAAGGGCCGGTTCGCCACCCAGAAACTGATGGAAAGCAAGGGCATTCCGGTGTCCCGCTGGATCGACGGCGTGCTTGAGAACAAGGACAATATCGATCAGCCGGACAATATCCGCGGGATGGTCTTCTGGGGTCATGCGCCGAACTCGCAAACTCGCGGGGTGGAGATGAAGGCGGCCATGGAGAAGCTCGATATTCTCGTGGTCATCGATCCCTATCCGACAGCCACAGCGGTCATGCATGACCGCACCGACGGCGTCTATCTGTTGCCGGCGGCGACCCAGTTCGAAACCTATGGCTCGGTTACCGCTTCCAACCGGTCGTTCCAGTGGCGTGAAAAGGTCATTGAACCGGTTTGGGATTCAAAGACCGATCATGAGATCATGTATCTCTTCGCCAAGAAGTTCGGCATGGATAAGGAGATGTTCAAGAACATCAAGGTCAACGATAACGAGCCCTTGATCGAGGACATCACCCGCGAGTTCAACCGCGGCATGTGGACGATCGGCTATACCGGCCAGTCGCCCGAGAGGATGCGGCTCCATATGGCGAACCAGCACACCTTCGATCGGACCAGCCTGCAAGCGATCGGCGGCCCGGCGGATGGTGAATTCTACGGTCTGCCCTGGCCCTGTTGGGGCACCGCGGAGATGAAGCATCCCGGCACGCCGCTGCTGTATGACACCTCGCGGCCGGTGGCCGAGGGTGGTTTGACCTTCCGCGCCAGATACGGCGTCGAGCGTGATGGCGTCAATCTGCTGGCCGAGGGTTCCTACTCAAAGGGCTCGGAGATCAAGGACGGTTATCCGGAATTCTCCATGGCCATGCTCAAGAAGCTCGGCTGGGATGGCGATTTGACCGCCGCCGAGACGGCTGTCATCGTAAAGATCGCCGGCGACAAGACCAACTGGAAGACCGACCTGTCGGGCGGCATCCAGCGGGTCGCCATCAAGCATGGTTGCTCCCCGTTCGGCAACGCCAAGGCCCGGGCGGTGGTCTGGAACTTCCCCGATCCGGTGCCCCTGCATCGCGAGCCGCTCTATACGCCGCGGCGTGATCTGGTGGCGGATTATCCGACCTATGAGGATCGCCAGTCCTATCGTCTGCCGACCCTCTACGCCAGCATCCAGAAGAAGGATTTCACCAAGGACTTCCCCATGGTGCTGACCACGGGTCGCTTGGTGGAATACCAGGGCGGCGGGGCGGAGACCCGGTCCAATGCCTGGTTGGCCGAGCTGCAGCAGGAAATGTTCGTCGAGATCAACCCCTTCAATGCCAACAACAACGGCATTCGCGACGGTCACGACGTTTGGGTCTTTACGCCGGAAGGCGCCAGGATCCTGGTCAAGGCCATGGTCACGAATCGGGTTGGACGGGGCGTTGCGTTCCTGCCGTTCCACTTCGCTGGGGTCTTCCAAGGCAAGGATTTGCGAGATAAATATCCGCCTGGAGCCGATCCTTATGTGATCGGTGAAGCGGCGAATACCGCAATGACCTATGGTTATGATGTTGTCACTCAGATGCAGGAGACTAAAGCCAGTCTCTGCCGCATCGAAGCAGCGTAGGGAGGATTAAGTCATGGCAAGAATGAAATTTCTCTGTGACGCCGAGCGCTGCAACGAATGCAACGCCTGCGTTACTGCGTGCAAAAACGAGAATGAAGTCCCTTGGGGGGTCAACCGCCGCCGTGTGGTGACCATCAATGACGGCAATCCGGGTGAGCGTTCGATCTCGGTGGCCTGCATGCATTGTTCAGATGCGCCCTGCATGGCGGTCTGCCCGGTCGATTGCTTCTACCAGACCGAGGACGGCGTCGTGCTGCACTCCAAGGATCTCTGCATCGGTTGCGGATATTGCTTCTATGCCTGCCCGTTTGGCGCGCCGCAGTATCCCCAGGCCGGCAATTTCGGCACCCGCGGCAAGATGGACAAATGCACCTTCTGCGCCGGTGGGCCCGAGGAGGATATGTCGTCGGCGGAGTTCCAGAAATATGGTCGTAATCGTCTGGCAGAGGGCAAATTACCGCTCTGTGCCGAGCTGTGCTCGACCAAGGCCCTGCTCGCCGGCGACGGCGATGTGGTCGCGACGATTTATCGCGAGCGCGTGGTGTCCCGCGGCTTCGGCTCGGGTGCTTGGGGTTGGGGCACGGCTTATCAGTCCAAGTCGGGCACTTGATATTGGCCGCGCTTAAAGTATAAGCGTGCTCAAAGTGTTAAAAACCGGGGCGGCGGCAGACTTGCCGTCGCCCCTTTTTTTCAGATGAGCGGTGATTGCGAGGCTCGAGCCATGATTGAAGGACGGATTTTTCTCATAGCCAAACTGTTGTCCGTGGTGGTTATGCTGGTTTTGATGTTGGCTGGCGGCGTGGCCGTTGCCCAGGAGGCGGCCACCGGAACGACGGGCTATGTCAGGCCGCCATCGGGTCAGGATGCGCAAAAATGGGGTGCGCCGGCCCAATTGCCGGCGACTGTCGTTCCGCAGGAAAGCGATCCCAAGATTTGGCGGGATATTCGTTTCGGCGTCGTCGGCCTGGTCTCCATTCCCGACAAGCAGGCGGGCCTGCTCATTCAATCGGGAAGCGCCGACTGGATCGACTACCGCAATGTGAAGGTTCCCGCCTGGGGCGCCTGGGGCCTGGCCGGCATGCTCGCTCTTCTGGTGATATTCTTTGCTCTCCGGGGGCGCGTCCGCGTCGATTCGGGTTTAAGCGGCCGCACAGTCGAGCGGTTTAACGGTTTCGAGCGGTTCGCTCATTGGCTGACCGCTGGGAGCTTCATCATTCTAGCATTGAGCGGGCTGAACATGCTCTATGGCCGCCAAGCCCTGCTTCCCCTGCTGGGGCCGGACACTTTTGCAGGCCTCACCAGCGCCGGCAAATTTGCCCATGCCTATCTGGCGTTCGTGTTCATGGCCGGGGTCATCCTGATCCTGCTGTTGTGGGTGCGCCACAACCTGCCTGACAAGTCCGATCTACTATGGATCGTCAAGGGCGGCGGTATGTTCGTCAAGGGCTCCCATCCGCCGGCACGCAAATTTAACGTCGGACAGAAGGCGATCTTCTGGATTGTGGTGATCGGCGGCTTCTCGATCAGCCTGACCGGCCTGGCCTTGATGTTCCCGTTCACCATACCCCTGTTCGCGGACAGCTTTAGCGTCGCCAATAATTTCGGCTTCAGCCTGCCGACCGAGCTGACCATGCTTCAGGAAGTGCAGCTCTCCCAGATATGGCACTCCATCGTCGGTCTCATCATGATCGTCATCATAATCGCCCATATCTATATCGGCTCTGTCGGCATGGAGGGCGCCCTGGACGCCATGCTGTCGGGACAGGTGGACGAGAACTGGGCGCGCGAGCATCACAGCCTTTGGTTTGAAGGCGAAGCCGAGAAAGGCGCCGCCGCGGGGAAATCAAAAGAAGAAGCGACGTAAGGCAATCTTGATCCCAGCGCGTCCCGTGACGACGATCCGCAACATCGTTCTTTTTGGCATGGCGGTGCTGTTGGTCGCCGGATTGGCTACAGAGCCGACCCAGGCGGCGATGATCGGCCATGGCGGCGCCGTCAAGGGGGTCGCCATATCGCCCAACGGCGAACGCGCCCTATCCGCCAGTTTCGATTACAGCCTGATCCTCTGGGATGTCGCACGGCAGACCCCCATCCGGTCGCTATCGGACCATAACGGCGCGGTCAACGACGCCCTGTTCCTGCCCGATGGCCGCGGCGCCCTGTCGGTGAGCGACGATGGCACCATGGCCTTGTGGGATACGGAGAGCGGCGCGTTGCTGCATAGCTTCGAAGGCCATCAGGGCCGCGTCGCAGCCGTCGCCCTCTCGCCCGACGGCCGCATCGCTGCCAGCGCTGGCTGGGACTGGACCGTGCGGCTGTGGGACGTGGCGGCCCGGCGCCAGCTGCATAGCCTGAGTGGCCATCGGGGCAACGTCAACGCCGTCGCCTTCGCACTCGACGGCAAGACCCTGGCGTCCGCCGGCTATGACGGCGATATCCGCATCTGGCGGGTCGCCGACGGCGCGCCTGTGAAAACCCTCAAGGGCAATGGATTCGGCGTCAACAGCCTGGCCTTCACCGCCGGGTCCGCAGGAATTGTCACCGCCGGCATCGACGAAACCCTGCGCATCCGCCATATCGCCACGGGCGAGGAAGTGACAACCCTGGATGGCCACGAAGGCTCTATTTTCGCTATCGCCCTCACGTCGGACCGCCGCTTCATGGCGTCCGGCGGGACCGACAAGCTGATCAGGCTGTGGGACCTTGAGAGCGGCCGGCTGGTGCGCTACATGCGCGGCCATGACCGGCCGATCTGGTCGCTGGCGTTCTCAGCCGATGGCAAAACCCTGCTGACCGGCGGCTCCGACGAGGTGGTGCGAGCCTGGCAGGTCGACAACGGCGGCGAAATCGGCGAGCCTTTCAGGATGGAAGATGATGCTGAAGAACCGGAGGATCCGGGCGCACGCCTGTTCGCAACCTGCCGCGCCTGTCATTCCCTGACGGCGGACGGCGAGAACCGGGCGGGCCCGACCCTGTACGGCCTGTTCGGGCGGCCCATCGGTCAGGTCCCGGGCTATCGCTATTCCGACGCCTTGAAGAATTCGACGATTATATGGAACGAGCAGACCATCAACGATCTCTTCCATGAGGGGCCGGACCTCTATGTTCCGGGAACCAAGATGCCCCTGCAACGCATGCCCAAGGCCGGGGACAGAGCCGACCTCATCGCCTTCCTCAAGCGCGCCACAGCCCCATAATTCCCCCCATAATTCACTATTTCACCGTCAGGGACATGATGTAGGCCTCCAGGGCCGCGATGTCCTGCTCGTTCACATCCCATTGGAATTGCGCATGGGGCCGGCGTCCCTCGAAAGTGCGGATGCGCGGGCGGTACATTTCCGCATATTTTGCCATGAGCGGAAACGACGGCGTACTGCCGATGCCGCCGAACGGGTTCTTATTGTCGATCACATGGCAGCGGGCGCAGAACTTGACGGCCAGAGCATGGCCCTTGTCCTGCTCGCCCGCCTGGGCCGCCGATGTTCCCAGGGCGAGGGCCAAGAGGCTTACCTTAAGACGGCGCATCATGGAGCAGATCGAGCAGGGTCAGGGCGACCACTTCGGTGGCGGCCAGCAGATCGTCGAGCCTGAGCTTTTCGTCGGCGCGGTGACCGTTGGCTTCAAGCAGGCTGTGCGGCCCGGCGCCATAGATCGCCGTCGGCACGCTGGCATTGGCGTAGAGCCGAGCATCGGTGTAGAGCGGCACGCCATGCGCCGCGATGGGCTCGCCGAGCACCGCCTCGGCGTTGCGCGCCAGGGCCTCGACCATGGCCTCGCCGCCGGGGATCGGCTGGAAGGGCGTCGCCAGCATGATCCTGCGCACCTGGCAGGTGATGCCGTGGTGGCCCGCCACCGCGTCATTGATGACGCTTCGCAGCCTGTCCTCGACGGCGCCCGCGTCCTCTTCCGGGATGATTCGCCGGTCGAGGCGAAAGCGCACGCCGTCGGGCACCACGTTGGTGTTGATGCCGCCCTCGATCAGCCCGACCACCAGGCTTGGCGTATCGATACCGTCGATCTCGGAATGAATGTCCGCATAGGTCTCGCGCTCGCTGTAGAGGGCGGCAAGGACCGTCGTCGCCGCCTCAAGGGCGTCATGGCCCGTATCCGGTCGCGCCGCATGGGCCGATTTGCCGGAAATCTCGACCTCGAGATGAAGGCAGCCGTTGTGGTGGGTGACAACGCCATAGGAAAAGCCCGCCGACAGGGCGTAATCGGGTCTCGATATGCCCTCATCCAGCAGCCATTGCGGCCCGATGGCGCCGCCGGTCTCTTCGTCATAGGTGAAATGCAGCTCGACGGTCCCGGCAAGCTTAGCGCCTGAGTCCATCAGGGCGAGCAGGGCGAAGCCGTAGGTCGCGAAGTCGGACTTCGAGACGGCGACGCCGCGGCCGTACATCATGCCGTCCCGGATCTCCGCGCCATAAGGATCGACGCTCCAGCCCTCGCCCGGCGGCACCACATCGCCATGGGCGTTCAGCGCGATAACCGGCCCCTCTGCGAAGCGCTGGCGCACCACCAAATTGGTCGCGCTGATCATGCCGTTGTCTTGGACCAGTTGGTCCGGAACCGGATTGCGCTCGACGGTGAAGCCGAGCCCTTCGAGCGCCTCGGCGGCGTGCCTGCCGTGGGCCGCGCAGTCACCCGGCGGATTGTCCGATGGGATTTTCACCAGCTTAGCGAGAAAGGCGCATTGCTCGTCATGGCGGGCGGCGATGATATCGTGAATCCGGCGCCGGATGTCTTGCGTCATCACGGCGCCGCTTTGGCCGGTTGGAAAGCACGGATGAAGCGCAACAGAGCGCGGGCGGCGGTGCCGGCGTCGGCGGCGGTTATGGCCTCGGCCGGGTTATGGCTGATGCCGCCTTCGCAGCGCACGAACAGCATGCCGATATCGGTGATCGCTTCCAGGGCCATGGCGTCGTGGCCAGCACCGCTCGGCAGCAGGCGCGGGGTTATGCCTTCCCCGGCCACCGCAGCGCTGATCTGCTCGATAAGCCAGGGCGCACAGGCCGCCGCCTTGCCCTCATGGGGGTTAACAATCTCCAGCGTAACCCCGCGACGGTCGCAAATCACCGCAAACTCACGGCAGAGACCGTCGACCAAACCATGACGCACGGCGTCGTCCGGGGACCGTAAATCGACGGAAAAGGTCACACATCCCGGGATCACGTTGACCGCGCCGGGCTGCGCCTCGATCATGCCTACCGTGCCCACCATATGATCGCCGCCGCCCGCATAGGCCTCGACCGCCAGGATGCATTCCGCGGTGGCGGTCAGGGCGTCCTGCCTTTGGCCCATGGGCACTGTGCCGGCATGCCCGGCCATGCCGGTGATGGTCGCTTCCAGACGGTCGCCGCCGGAAATGGCCGTGACCACGCCGAGCGCCAGACCCTCGGCTTCGAGCACCGGTCCCTGCTCAATATGCACCTCGACGAAAGCCAGCACATCTTCGGGCTTTCGCGCCAGCGCCGGTATCGCTTCCAGGTCGAGGCCGAAGTCGCGTATGGCATCGGCCATGGTGATGCCGTATTCATCCACACGGTCGAGGGCCTCGAAGTCAAAAGTGCCGGCAATAGCGTTACTGCCGAGCAGGCTGCTCTGAAAACGCACCCCCTCCTCGTCGCCAAAAGCCAGCACTTCGATGGCAAAGGGCAGGCGCTCGCCGCGTTCATTGAGGGCGGCGACACAGGCAAGCGGTGTGATAATGCCAAGCATGCCGTCATAGCGTCCGCCTTTGCGCACGGAATCCTGGTGCGAACCCATGATCAGCGCTGCAAGGCCCGGCTCGCTCCCTTCGTAGCGCCCGACGCAGTTGCCGATAGCATCCATATGGGTCGCCATGCCGGCGTCATCCATCCAGCCGAGGATCAATTCGCTGACCGCGCGATGTTCGGCGCTGGCAAAACGGCGGGTCAGGCCGTCAGTGGTCTCGCTGTGGGCAGCGAGGGCATCGAGCTTGGCCATCATTTCAGCGCCGATAGCGTCTTTGTCGGGCATTTCGGATACCATTGTCGGGCGACCTCCTGTTTCGTATGTATTCCTTGGTCTTGGCGATTTATTATTGTTCCTTGGTATAACACAACGGCGAGATGCATCTTGTCCCATCGCACCGCCATATTCAGCAAGCTGGTTAGCGATTACGCCCGTATCGATGTGGTCGCCGTCGGCCCCGATACGCCGTTGCGCGCTTGCATGGCCCGCATGATTGAGGCCGATGCGAGCAGCGTCGTAGTGATCGACGGCGACAAACACCCGATCGGCATCCTGACCGAACAGGACGTGGCGAGACGAGTGGTGTTCCGCGCCGATGCTGAGCAGCCGGTCGCCGATGTGATGACCGCGGACGTCATGACCATCGTCTCGGATGATTATCTTTATTTTGCCGTCGCCCGCATGCGCCGCGCCGATCTTCGCCATATGCCGGTGATCGATGATGATGGCGCCCTGGTCGGCATGCTCGATCTCGCCGACGCCATGGCCGATGCCTCGGCCGAATTGATGGCGGAAATCGACATCCTGACCTGGGAGGGCAGCCTCGACGGCCTAGCCCAGATCAAGGCAGCCCAGGTCGATCTGGCGGACCATCTGATGGGCGATAACCTGCCGGCGACGGACATCCAGGCGCTGCTGTCGCACATCAACAACGACATCTATCGCCGCGCCGTGGATATCGCCATTGCGGCCATGCAACAGGACGGGCGGGGGCCGCCGCCGGTTGAGTTCTGCGTCATCGTCATGGGCTCCGGCGGGCGCAGCGAGAATTACATCTATCCGGACCAGGATAACGGTTTCATTCTGGCCGATTACCCCGACGAGCGGCACACGGAAATCGACGGCTGGTTTATCGATCTGGCGGTGCGGCTGACCGAAGACCTCGACCGCATCGGCTTTCCCCTGTGCAAGGGCCATGTCATGGCCAGCAACCCCTTGTGGCGCAAATCCATCAGCCAATGGATCGAGCAGATCACCATCTGGAGCCGCAAGCGCAATACGACGACGCTACGCCTGTGCGATATTTTCTTCGATTTCCGCGCCGTCTGGGGCGAGGCGGCCCTGGCCCACAGGCTGCGCGATCATGTCACCGCCGTGGCCGGCGGCAATCTTGCATTTCTCCAGGAAATGCACGCCGACGATGAAGATCATTCCGTCGCCCTGGGCTGGTTCGGGCGCTTCATCACCGAGCGCGATATCGAGGCCCATAAGGGCAAGATGAACCTCAAGCATTCCGGCACCCTGCCCCTGGTCGAGGCGATCCGCCTGTTATCATTGCGCGAGAAAATAATTAATCTCTCGACTTTAGCGCGTATGACGGCATTGCATGAGGCCGGCATTCTCAAGCCTGACGAGCATGACTATCTGGCCGGCGGCTTCAAGCATATCAGCCGCTTGCTGCTGCGCCAGCAGATCGCCGATTTCAAGCAGGGCCTGCCGGTCTCCAACTATGTGGACCCGGACGGTTTATCTGCGCGCGAGAAGGATATGCTGACCAATTCCTTCAAGGCGATCCGCGATTTACTCGACCGCGTGAAGGGTGAACTGACCGGCGATATCTTTTAGCGATTCATCGCAAGGCGGTATCAGCCGAAGGCTTTGAGGCAGTGGCTGGTTTCCCGGGCCAGCGTCTCGACCAGATCGGTTGCGGGCATTACGCGCGTCAGTGCGGCTGATTGACCGACAGCCAGCCCGCTGACGTCTTGATCGCCGGTGGCATCCAGCGGGGCGGTCAAGCTGGATTGAGCGGGAAACGGCAGGGGCTCCACCGAGGGTTCCGATAGATCCTCGACAAGCTTGTTCTTGATATATCGAGCGGGCCGGCCGGACACAACATCGGTAACGATCGTGCTGGAATCCTCGGCGGATCCCAAGGCGGCGCGATGGGCATCGCGAACGTTGGCCTCGCCGCATCGTAGAAAAGCCGTGCCCAATTGAACACCGCTGGCGCCCAGCATGAATGCCGCCGCGATAGTGCGCCCGTCGGCGATGCCCCCCGCGGCAATGACCGGAACGCTTACCGCGTCGACGATCTGGGGCAAAAGCGCAAACAAACCGGGCTGCATGCTAATGTGGACACCGGTGAATGTTCCACGATGCCCACCGGCCTCGGTGCCCTGTGCAATAACGCCGTCGACGCCATCGGCTTCGAGCCTTCTGGCTTCGGCGACGGTCGTCGCACTGCAAATAATGAATATGCCCGCGGCCTTGATCGCCCGCATGATTTCCTGATCCGGCAAGCCGAAATGGAAACTGACAACTTCGGGCTTTGCTTCCTGAAGTATGGCGAGATGCGCAGGGTCGACCCCGCCAGCCGAGGCGCGGGGCGTTGGCAGGGGGCCAAGACCCTTGGCATCGTAGAGCGCCTGTACGCGGTCGCGCATGGCCATGCCAACAGTCGTCAAATCGCCCGGGTCTTCCCAAATCGGATAGTTGACGTTCAGACTGCCGCCGCTCTGCTGGCGAAAGCCGGCGATGCGCCGCGCCGCTTGTTCCGCCGAATAACCCCACATTCCCAATCCGCCCAGTCCGCCGGCGTTGCTCACATCGGCGGCCAGCGTAGGCGTGGTCAATTCCCCCATTGGCGCCTGTAATATGGGCCATTTGAGATCTAGCCGTTCCGTGAATGCATTTTTAGACCACATACCGCTCGCCTCCTCGTCGATGTCCGATCCAGCTAAAGATTAGAATTTCTCCTGCATCTTGCGCACATGGGCGATCTTGTTGGTCGCATCGACAGCTTGTCGCAAGGTTCGTACGCCGCGCGCCTCCAATATATTGAGCATGCGCAGAAAGATCGAGGCGGTGACCAGGGCGTCACCGAGCGCCGTATGGCGGCCCTCCACGTCGACATCGTATCGCGCGGCGATGGCGTCCAGCGTGTGATCGTGACCATCGTGATCGAGAAACACCGAGAGCAGCAGGGTATCGAGCACCAGATTATCGAAACGCCGTCCGCAAGCCGACTCCTTGAGCTTGAGGAATTTCATGTCGAAGGCCGCGTTATGGGCGACCAGGACGGCGTCTTCGATGAAATCATGAAATGCCGGCAAGACTTCCGCCGCCGGGGCCTCGCCGCGCACCATCTCGTCGGTTATGCCGTGAAAGCGGATCGATTGTTTGGGGATCGGGCGGCCGGGATTGACCAGCCGGGTGAAGGCGCCGTCCCGCCTGATCTCGCCGTCGACGATGCGCACCCCGGCGATGGCGACGATCTCGTCGCCGCCGGACGGGGAGAGGCCCGTGGTTTCCGTATCGAAGACCACGAAATTCAGAGATTTCAGGGGCCGTCCGGCCAGCTCTTCGTGATGCATGGGCTGGTCGAGAGCGCCGAAATCATAGAACTCCGGGCGCGCCGGCAGGCTTTGCCGGTCCGATTCCCGGGCCAGGAGCAAGCGGTCCAGCGCCGCCCTGAAAAGCATCACCACCAGGACGACGGCAGCCAGAACCGGCCAGGCCGCGCCGGTGGCGATGAGGATCCCGGCGAGCAGCACGGCGAGGCCCGCAAACGCGAGGCCGACCAGCCTGCGCAGAGCCATGGTCTTGATCAGGGGGATACGGTCCATGGGTATGGTGGCTACGGTTTCATGAGCTCTTGGATACGCAACAGGGCAATCTTCTCGATTTCGCACAAGGCGGTCGAGAACTCGGCCTCCGGGTCGTTGTCGAGGCGCGTCTTGAAGGCCGCGAGGATATCTCCCAGGCGGCGTCCCTTGACCGCCATGACGAAGGGCATGGCGAATTTTTCCGTATAGGCCGTATTGAGCGCGGTGAAGCTCTCGAAATAATCGTCCGACAGGCTGTCGAGCCCGGCGGAGGCCTGTTCGGCGCTCGATGCGGCGGTCAGGCGCCCGGCCCGCGACAGCCTGCCGGCGAGATCGGGATGGGCCACGATCAACGCCTGCCGGCGATCGCGGGGAGCGGCGCGCATGGCCGCGCAGAGCACGGCATGGAGCCCATCGACGGTTAAGGCGGAGGGCAGGCCAGCGTCATAGGCGGCCTCGGCGATCCAGGGGGAATGCTCGAACACCCCGCCGAAGCGGGCGATGAAGTCGTCACGCTGGCTCATACCGAGGCGTGCTGTTCGTGCCAATGGCGGGCGATGTCGATGCGCCGGGTAATCCACACCCGATCCCGGCTTTTCGCATAATCGAGGAATTTGGCGAGGCCCATGGCGCGCCCCGGCCGCCCAATGATCCGGCAATGCAGGCCGACGGACATCATCTTGGGCGCGCCCTGGCGGCCTTCCTCATAGAGCAGGTCGAAGCCGTCCTTGAGGTAATTGAAGAACTGATCGCCCGCCGTGAACCCATCGCTATTGACGAATCTCGAATCGTTGGCGTCCAGGGTATAGGGGACGATGAGCTGGGGCCCCTTGGGACCCTCGACCCAATAGGGCAAATCGTCGGCGTAGGAATCCGCCGAATAGAGAAAGCCGCCGACTTCCATGACCAGGGGCAGGGTATGGCGCGAGCAGCGCCCGATATACCACCCCTGCGGCCGCTCGCCGGTGACCTCGGTATGGATGCGGATGGCCTGGTTCATATGGTCGCGTTCAGCGTCGCGGGTGAAATCTTTGTATTCAATCCATCTGAGGCCGTGGCTGGCGATCTCCCAATCAGCGCGCTTCATGGCCGCTACGGCGTCCGGGTTGCGCTCAAGCGCCGTGGTGACGCCATAGACCGTGACTGGGAAATCACGTGCCGTGAACATCCGCCAGAGCCGCCAGAAGCCGGCGCGGGAGCCGTATTCATACATCGATTCCATATTCATATGGCGCTGGCCCGGCCAGGGCACGGCGCCGGTGATGTCCGAGAGCAAGGCTTCCGAGGCGGCATCGCCATGCAGGATGCTGTTCTCGCCGCCCTCCTCGTAGTTGATCACCACCTGCAGGGCGACATAGGCGTCGCCCGGCCATTGCGGGTCCGGGGTGTCGCGGCCATAGCCGATCAGGTCTCTCGGATAGGTGTCGATCTGCCGCCCTCCCAGGCTGTGTAGCGTCGCTATTATAAGACCAGTTGCGGGGTCATAGTGATAGGGTGTTGTTCGGGGCTAGGCAGGGACTGGGAGGATGGAATGAGCGAAGAGCCGGGACGTTTGACCACCCATGTGCTGGACACCGCCGCCGGCCAGCCCGCGCAAGGGGTGCGTATCACCGTCAGCCGCGACGGCGAAACATTGCGCGATATCGTCACCAACCAGGATGGGCGGGTAGGCGAGCCGCTGCTGGCGGGCGCTGATTTCACTTCCGGCGTCTATGAGCTGATGTTCCATGTGGGCGATTATTTCCGCGGCCAGGGCCAACCTCAGGACGAGCCGCTGTTTCTCGATCTGGTGCCGGTGCGCTTCGGCATCGCTGAGGCCGGACAGCATTATCACGTGCCGCTGCTGATCTCGCCGTTCGGCTATTCGACCTATCGCGGGAGCTGACCCGGTGGCGGATATACGCTTTCTCCTCGGGTCCGAGCCGCAGGTACTGGCGGATATCGACCCCTGCATGACCCTGCTCGATTACCTGCGCCTGGAAGCGGGGCTGGTGGGCACCAAGGAAGGCTGCAACGAAGGCGACTGCGGCGCTTGCACGGTGGTTCGGGTGCGCCCTGTCGACGGCGCTCTGCGCTATGAGGCGATCAATAGCTGTATCCAGTTCATCGGCGCCCTGCACGGCTGCCAAATCCTCACCGTCGAGCATCTGACTAGTGAATTTCCAGGGGGGCCAGATCGCGCGCTCCATCCGGTGCAGCAGGCCCTGGTCGATTGCCACGGCTCGCAATGCGGGTTTTGCACGCCGGGCTTTGTCATGTCGATCTATGCGGCGCACCGCCAGGGCGGCGATGTGAATATCGACGACTGCCTGGCGGGGAACCTCTGCCGCTGTACCGGCTACGCGCCCATCGTTCGCGCCGCCGAGCAGGCCTTGCGCGAGCCCCCGGACGTTCCCGACGCGGCGACCCTGCAAACCCTGCAATCCTACGGTCATGACGAGACCGTCTTCCTCGGCGGCTTCCATGCCCCGGCGACGCTCGACGATCTTGCCGCCCTGATCGAAGCCCATCCGGACGCGGTTATCCTGGCCGGGGCGACGGATGTGGGCCTCTGGGTGACCAAGCAGATGCGCCGCCTGGAAACCGTCATCTATCTCGGGCGGGTCGCCGAGCTGGCGCGCATCCATGAGGGGCCGGACGGCATCGAAATCGGCGCCGGGGCGAGCTACAGCGACGCCATGGCCGCCATCGCCGCCCCTTATCCGGATTTCGGCGAGGTCATCCGCCGCCTCGGCTCGGTGCAGATCAGGAATGTGGGCACTATCGGTGGCAATCTGGCCAACGGTTCGCCCATCGGCGACGCCTCGCCCTGCCTGATCGCCGCCGGGGCAAGCCTGCATCTGCGGTGCGGACCGGCGCGGCGCAGCCTGGCGGTGGAGGAATTCTTTATCGATTACGGCAAGCAGGATCGCCGCCCCGGCGAGTTCGTCGAGGGCATTACCCTGCCCTACCCTAAAGACGGCGCCTGGTTCCGCGCCTACAAGATTTCCAAGCGTTTCGATCAGGATATTTCTGCCGTGCTCGGCGCCTTCAACCTGAGCCACGAAAATGGCGTGATCACAGAGGCGCGGATCGCCTTCGGCGGCATGGCGGCGACGCCCAGGCGCGCAAGGTTGGTCGAGGCCGCCCTGATCGGCGAACCCTGGAACGAGACAACCGTGGCCCGTGCCATGGCGGCAATGGCGGAAGACTTCGCCCCGATCGACGATCTCCGCGCCTCCGCCGCTTACCGCTCGCGGGTGGCTCAGAACCTTCTCATGCGGCTCTATATCGAGACCAGCGAGCCGGCCCAGGAGACCCGCCTTGTCGGTGCCTAGCCCCCAACGCCACGACAGCGCCCACAAGCATGTCACGGGCCGCGCCGTCTTTATCGACGATATGGCGGTGCCGGTGGGGCTGCTGCATGTCTATTTCGGCATCTCAGCCCATGCCCATGCCCGCATCACCCGCCTCGATCTCGATCCGGTCCGGGCGGCGGACGGCGTCGTGCTGGTCGTCGCGGCAGCCGATATTCCCGGCGTCAACGACATCAGCCCGACCCATCGCCACGACGAGCCGGTGTTCGCCGAGGGCCTGGTCGAGTATCACGGCCAGCCGTTGTTCGCGGTCGCCGCCGAGAGCCGCGATCAGGCCCGCCGCGCCGCCCTTTTGGCGGTTGTTGATTACGAGCCGCTGGCCCCCGTGCTGTCCGTGGATGAAGCGCTGGAGGGGGGCGTCATGGTGACCGAGCCCCTGACCCTCAATCGGGGAGACGCCGCCGCCGCCCTCGAAGCGGCGCCCAGGCGGCTCCAGGGACAAATGACCATCGGCGGCCAGGATCACTTCTATCTGGAAGGCCAGATCGCCATGGCCCTGCCCGGCGAGGACGGCGCGGTGACGGTGATTTCCTCGACCCAACATCCCTCGGAAGTCCAGCAAATGGTCGCGGGCGTCCTGGGCCTCAAATCCAGCGCCGTGACCGTCGAGGTGCGACGCATGGGCGGCGGCTTCGGCGGCAAGGAGACCCAGGGCAATCTGTTCGCCGTGACCGCCGCCCTGGTCGCCAGCCGGACAGGGCGCGCGGCCAAGGCGCGCCCGGACCGCGACGACGACATGATCATCACCGGCAAGCGCCATGATTTCCGCATCGATTACGATGTCGGGTTCGACGACGACGGGCTTATACAGGCGGTGGATATGACCTATGCGGCGCGCTGTGGCTGGTCGTCGGACCTGTCCGGGCCGGTCACCGACCGGGCGCTGTTTCATGCGGATAATTGCTATTATTACCCCCATGCCCATCTGGCCTCCGTGCCGCTCAAGACTAATGCCGTGTCGGCTACCGCCTTTCGCGGCTTCGGCGGCCCCCAGGGCATGCTTGGGGCTGAGCGCCTGATCGAGGAGATTGCCTTTGCCCTGGGCCGTGATGCGCTGGAAATCCGCAAGGCCAACCTCTATGGCGAGCCGGGGGACGGACGAGAGCGCGACGTCACCCCCTATCATCAGACCGTCGAGGACAATCTGGCGCCCGAGATCATTGCCGCCCTGGAGACACAATGCGATTATGCGGCCCGACGCGAAGCCATCGCCGCCTCTAACGCCGCCTCGAAGGTCCTCAAGCGCGGCCTCGCCCTGACCCCGGTCAAATTCGGCATTTCCTTCACCGCCACCGCCTTCAACCAGGCCGGGGCGTTGATCCATATCTATCGCGACGGCTCGATTCACCTCAATCACGGCGGCACGGAGATGGGCCAGGGCCTCAATATCAAGGTCGCCCAGGTGGTTGCCGAGGAATTCCAGGTCCCCCTCGATCAGGTCGAGATCACCGCGACGACCACCGGCAAGGTCCCCAATACATCGGCCACGGCGGCTTCTTCCGGGTCCGATTTGAACGGCATGGCGGCCCGAGCGGCGGCGCGCACCCTCAAGGATCGGCTCATCGCCTTCGCTGCCGAGCAATGGCAGGCGGCACCCGAGGAGATTGAATTCACAGCCCCCGGCCGGGTTCGCGTGGGGGCTCAGGATATGGCTTTCGCCGAGCTGATCGACGCGGCCTATCTGGGCCGGGTCTCGCTGTCCTCGACGGGCTTCTACAAGACCCCGAAAATCCATTGGGACCGGGCCAGCGGACGGGGCCGCCCGTTCTATTATTTCGCCTATGGCGCGGCCGCCTCGGAAGTCACCGTCGATATCCTGACCGGCGAATACCGGGTGGATCGCGTCGATATCCTGCATGACGCGGGGGCCTCGCTCAATCCGGCCATCGATATCGGCCAGATCGAAGGCGGCTTCGTCCAGGGCATGGGCTGGCTGACCACAGAGGAGCTTTGCTGGGACGCAGCGGGGCATTTCCTCAGCCATGCGCCGAGCACCTACAAGATCCCCGCCTGCGGCGATCGCCCGCGTGATTTCAACGTCGCCATCCTGGAGAACGCCCGTAACCGGGAAGATACGATCTATGGCTCCAAGGCGGTCGGCGAGCCGCCCCTGATGCTCGCCCTGTCGGTTCTCCACGCCCTGTCGGACGCCGTCGCCAGCGTCGCCGATCACCGGATTTGCCCGCGTCTCGACACACCGGCGACGCCGGAGCGAATACTCATGGCCATCGAGCGGCTCAAGCGATGAGCCGGTCCCTGGGCAAGGCCATCGAGGCGCGGCTCGCCGTGGGCGAGCCGGTCGTGCTGGTGAGCATAACCGACGCCAAGGGCTCGACCCCGCGCGGGACGGGCGCGCGCATGGTGGTCACGGCGGCGGAAATTTACGGCAGCATCGGCGGCGGCCATCTGGAGTTCCAGGCGATTATGCATGCCCGGCGGATGATCACCGAGGACAGGCTGGAGGATGCCATCGAAGTGACGCTCGGCCCCGACATGGGGCAATGTTGCGGCGGGCGTGTCGGTCTTAACCTCGAGCGCGCCGATGAGAAAACCGCCGCCGCGATCATCGCCGAGGAGGCCGAGGCAGCACGGGCTGCGCCGCTTATCGCGTTGTTCGGCGCGGGCCATGTGGGCCGGGCACTGGCGACGGCGCTTGGCCCCCTCCCGGTCCGCCTGTTGTGGGCCGACGAAAGGCCGGATGCCTTTCCCAGCGAATTTAACGATGGTGTGGAGATCGCGTGTGAGGAATGGAACGTCGTCTTGGACCGGAAAGAGCCAATCGCCGCAATTATCGTCATGACCTACGACCATGGGCTCGATTTCGAGATCACCGAGGCCGCCCTGGGCCGCGCCGATGTGGCCTATGTTGGCCTGATCGGCTCCGGCACCAAGCGACGGCGCTTTGAGACGTGGTTCACCGGGCGCGGCGGGAGTGCGAGCGCCTTGCGCCGTCTGGTCAGCCCGATCGGCGATTTCGGCGTTGCCGACAAACGGCCCGAGGTCATCGCGGCCCTGGTCGCGGCGGAGATCATGCAAAGGCTGTTCCCGTCATGAGCCCGCGTTTGGAAGTTCTCGGGGTGACCAAGCAGTTCCCCGGCGTGCTCGCCAATGACGATGTGAGTCTGTCCGTCACACCGGGGGAAATCCACGCCCTGCTGGGCGAAAACGGCGCCGGCAAGAGCACCCTGGTCAAGATGATCCATGGCGTGCTGCATCCGGATCGCGGCTCGCTCGAGTGGGATGGAGCACCGGTGCGGATTAATGACCCGCGCGCCGCCCGCAAGCTCGGCATCGGCATGGTGTTTCAGCATTTCTCCCTGTTCGAGGCGATGACGGTGAACGAGAACATCGCCCTCGGCATGGATCAGCCCGGCGATATGGCGTCCCTGGCCACGCGGGTGCGGCAAATTTCCGCCGATTACGGCCTGCCGCTCGATCCCGACCGCAGCGTCTATAGCCTCTCGGTCGGCGAGCGCCAGCGGATCGAAATCGTCCGCTGTCTGCTGCAGAACCCGAAGCTTTTGATCATGGACGAGCCGACGTCCGTGCTCACCCCGCAAGAGGTCGAGCGCCTGTTCGAGACCCTGCGCCAGATCGCGTCCGAAGGCTGTTCGATCCTCTACATCAGCCACAAACTGGCCGAGATAAAGGCGCTCTGCGACCGCGCCACGATCTTGAGGTCCGGCGCCGTGGTCGCCGAATGCGACCCCGGGTCCGAGACCGCGGCATCCATGGCGCAGATCATGATCGGCGAGGAATTGACCTCGGTGGAACGGCGCGCGGGCGACACCGCGGGCGAGGCGCGCATGGTCGTCGAGGGCCTCGAATTGGCGTCCGATGACCTCCATGGGGTCGATTTGCAAGGCATCGACTTCACCGTGCGGGCGG
>JAYGED010000094.1:0-7857 GCA_046582565.1 Alphaproteobacteria bacterium | reverse complement strand
AAGCGCCATCTCCGCCGTTACAATGGCATCCCCAAGCACCACTTCCATCTCTATCTCAAGGAATGTGAGTGGCGCTTCAACTACCGGCCTACAGCCAATCTGTTGAAGGTTCTAACGCAATAGGCCAAAATGTGATTACTTTGAGCTTATCTATGTCAGCCCCTAAATTTTTTAAGCGGCCGTCCACCATCTGCTTGTTCATCGGCTTCGCGATCAGCCGTACTACAATATCGAGACCAGTGGCTTCATCACCAATTCGGCGGCGATCATGGCCGGGCTATGAAAAAACGAGAGGCGTCGAGCATGGGCGATGAAACATTCGAGCTGTCACCGGGACGCTTGACCATCGCGGAGGTTCGCCGCCTGTCGGAACCGGGCGCCAAGATCGCCCTCGATGCGGCCGGGCGCAAGGCGGTCGAGGCGGCGCTCGCCATCGTCAACCGCATGGTCGACGAGAACCAGCGCGTCTACGGCATCAATACCGGCATGGGCAGCCTGTCCGATTCGATCATCGCTGACGACCAATTGAGCGAGCTGCAACACCGGCTGGTGCTGTCGAACGCCGCCGGCACCGGCGTGCTGCTTTCGGACCGGTTGGTGCGCCGGATCATGCTGCTCAAGCTCAACACGCTCGGACAAGCCAACTCGGGCGTGCGCTTAGCGCTGGTCGATCAGCTGATCGGTCTGTTCAACGGCGGCGTCCAGCCCTGCATACCGTCCAAGGGCTCGGTCGGGGCGTCGGGCGACCTGGCGCCGCTCGCCCATTTGGCCGTCGCGCTGATCGGCGTCGGCGACGTGCGCCTCGACGGCGCGACGCTCACCGCCGCCGACGCGCTTGAGCATCTCGGGCTCGCGCCGCTCGTGCTCGCGCCCAAGGAAGGGCTCGCCATGGTGAACGGCACGCAGGTCTCGTTGGCGCTTGCGCTCGAGGGCCTGTTCGCCTTCGAGGACGCCTTCGCCGCAGCGATCGTGGCCGGCGCGTTGAGCGTCGAGGCGGCGCTGGGCAGCGCCGGACCGTTCGATCCGCGAATTCACGGGCTGCGTGGCCAGCGCGGCCAGGCCGACATCGCGGCAGTCTATCTCGGCCTGCTGTCGGACAGCGAGTTTCGCGCCGCCAACATCGAGGCGGGGCGCGTTCAGGACCCCTACAGCCTGCGTTGCCAACCGCAGGTGCTCGGCGCCTGCCTCGACGCCATGCGTTTCGCCGCAGGCCTCCTCGGCCGCGAGGTCAATGCGGTGACCGACAATCCACTGATCATCGCCGACAGCGGCGATATCCTCTATGGCGGTAACTTCCACGCCGAGCCGGTCGGCATGGCGGCCGACGTGCTGGCCCTCGCACTTGCCGAGGTCGGCTCCATGGCCGAGCGGCGCATCGCGCTCCTGACCGACGCCAATATGAGTGGCCTGCCGCCCTTCCTGATCGCCGAAAGCGGCCTCAACTCGGGCTTCATGGTGGCCCATGTCACAGCCGCGGCGCTGGCCAGCGACAACAAGGCCCTGGCCAACCCGCGCGGAACCGACAGCATGCCAACGACGGCCAATCTGGAAGACTTCGTCTCGATGGCGACAAACGCGGCGCGTCGCCTTGGTGAGATGGCGGACAACCTAGCGGGCATCGTCGCGATCGAATTGCTGGCGTCGTGCCAGGGTGTGTATCTCCGTCGTCCGCTGCGATCCAGCCCGGTTCTCGAAGGCGCCGTGGAACAGGTGCACAGCGTGGCCCCGGCCTTCGATCAGGATCGCTTCTTCGCGCCCAGCATCGAGGCGGTCAAATCGCTGGTCGTCGGCGGCCACTTCCGGTCGATGGTGCCCCCCGACATCCTGCCCACCGGGTCTGTCAATTCAACTTGAGCTCGGGACTTGAGGATTGTTAAGGCTAAAGACAGAATGTCTGCATCTCAAAAACAGGGGGTGGATGTGACATCGATCTTTCTTCTCGTCGTGGCGACCGTGCTGTATGCCGGCTACAACGTCCTCGTGAAAGCCTCGGGCGCGGCCATGCCCGTATCGGCCCAGACCACCATAGTGGCGACCATCAGCCTACAGATTGCGGCCTTGAGTACATCAAGCCTGTTTGCGCTTTATCTCTGACAGCGGGGGGTGGAGAATTACGCCATCGGCACGTCGGCGCTTCTCTGGGCGATCAGCGCCGGGATCTGCATCGGCGGCGCCGAAATCGCCTATCTCTATCTTTTCGGCGGTGTCGGCGGCTTCAAACCCATGCCGGCAAGCCTCGCTATTCCCGTGATCGTCAGCGGTTCCATCATCCTTGCATTGTTTGCCTCGGTAGTTTTCTTTTCCGAGGCTCTTGGGTGGCGTCAGCTTGCCGGTTCAGCATTGATCATTTCTGGAATTGTTCTGTTATCGTATGATAAGGGGTTGTTTTAATGTATTTATCACAAGCCCTACGCCCCTTTTCGAGCGCTTAGCTCGGCGATTACCTCGTCGATGGTGCGCTTGCGGCAATAGCCCTTGATCGCCCTGGTCGAGGCGTCGTGGCGTTCCTGGCTGTGGGTCGCGCAGGCGTCGTCGATCAGGGTCATCATAAAACCGCCGTCGCGCTCCAGCGCCTGCAGCAAACTGTGCCCGTCCACTTTAGCTTGCCCTCCCGCGCCAGCCGTTTGTCGCTGGGCAAACTATAATGCAGACAATCGAACCCTGCACAGCTTGTTTCCATGTGACAAGGCCCGCACGGGATCAAGCCTTGGCGGCGGGAGTTTATATGCCGCTTGGTTTTTGAGCCGTGAGGATGCACGATCAAGCCAAATTATGTAGGGCGCGTTCGCACTTTGGTGCGGGGAGGAATACCATGACTGACATCGACCCCAAACGCCGCGACTTGGTCGAGGCCTTCAACGCCAAGCCGAATGGGCCCCACAGCCCTGAATTGCAGCGCCTGGTCAACAAGCTGCGCTTCGAGCCGACCATGGCAGGCAAATACGTGGTGGTCTGCACCAAGGCGCACGAAGAGTGGACTCTGGCCCAGCTTCCCGGCCTGCGCGGCAAGCCCATCGTCATGCATCATGATCGAGTGTTCACCAACCTGGATGACGCCGAGCGGGCAATCTTCAAGCTGCGTTGGGAAGCGGCCACCGGCGAAACACTGGCCGACGGGGGTGGGTCATGAGGAAACTCTTCGGCTATAGCGACGAAATCAGCCTCCGTCCCGGCGGTACCATCCGCTTCATGGTCAGCAGCCTGGACGGCGCACCCTATCGCGCCGACATCGTGCGCCTGATCTGCGGCGATGACAGTCCGGCAGGCCCTGGCTTCAAGGAGACGGTCGTCGAGACCCCGGCGGGCGGCGACTACCAGGGCCGCGAGCAGCCCATCCACGACGGCTCGTATGTGACCGTTGTGGACAGTCCCTTGTTCGACGGCATCGCCAGCTTCACCCTACAGGCAATGATCTGGCCGACCACGCCGCTCAAGGGCCGCCAGGCGCTGCTCGGCAAATGGTGCGACAAGGCCCAGGCGGGCTTCGGCCTCTATCTGGACGAGGACGGCGCCGTGGCCCTGCGTATCGGTGATGGATCGGGCACGGTCGAGACAATCAGCGCCGGCGCCGCCATGACGGGGCGCGAATGGTACTTCGTCGCCGCCAGCTTCGATGCGGACACCAGGCAGATGTGTATCTACCAGGAGCCCCTGGCCGACAATCCCGGCCTCGGCGAAGCGATCTTCGCCGAGGCCACCACCACGCTTGCCGGGCCGGCGCCGAACAGCGCGCCCTTCCTCATGGCGGCCCAGTGCGAGGAACCGGGCGGCGCCGCCATCGGCGCTCATTACAACGGCAGGATCGACAGCCCGCGCCTCGCCGGACGGGCGCTGTCGCGGGCCGAAATGGCGATGCTGGTGGGCGGGCCCCTGCCCGAAACACTGGAATCGGTGATTCTCGGCTGGTGGGATTTCGCGCACGGCATTCCCTCTATTCGCGTCAGCGACTTCTCGGCCAACCGCCTGCATGGCGAAATCGTGAACTTGCCGACCCGCGGCATGCGCGGCTTTAACTGGAGCGGATGCGAGCAAAGCTGGCGGCATGCGCCCAGTGAATACGGCGCCATTCATTTTCATGACGACGATCTCTACGACGCCGGCTGGGAGGCCGATTTCGAACTCGTCATACCCGCCGACCTGCCAAGCGGCGTCTATTGCGCCCGGCTGATCAGCGCTACCGACGAGGAGCGCATTCCGTTCTTCGTGCGGCCCCCGGCAGGCGCGCCGACGTCTGATGCCGTGCTGCTGATCTCGACCGCCACCTTCATGGCCTACGCCAATCTGCAGTGGGACATGAACACCATCTTCGCCGAACCCAAGAAGGGCGGCATCACTGTGCTCAGCCCGGAGGACGTATTCCTCCAGGAGAACCCGGGCTACGGCCTGTCGCTCTACGACAAGCATTCCGATGGAACCGGGGTGTGCTACACGTCGCGGCTTCGGCCAATCTTCAACATGCGGCCCAAGACCGGCCTGTGGAGCTTCAACGCCGACACTCACGTCACCGACTGGCTCGAGAAAATCGGCCAGTCTTTCGACGTGGTCACCGACGAGGATATACATCGCGAAGGCGTCGCCGCCATCGCACCCTATCGCGTCATCGTCACCGGCGCGCATCCCGAATACTGGACGACGCTCATGTGGGACGCCATGGTGGCCTACCAGCACCGCGGCGGGCGACTGATGTATCTCGGCGGCAACGGCTTCTACTGGCGCATCGCCTACCACGATCAGCTTCCCGGCGTCCTTGAGCTGCGCCGCGCCGAGGGCGGCATGCGCTACCAGACCACCGAGCCCGGCGAATACTACCAGAGCTTTAACGGCGAGCTTGGCGGCTTGTGGCGCCGCCTCGGCGCGCCGCCCAATACGCTGGTCGGCAGCGGCACCGTGGCCACCGGCTTTGACTCGGCGTCTTATTACCGGCGCACGCCCGAGAGCTTTGATCCCCGCGCCGGCTTCATCTTCGAGGGAGTCGGCGACGACGAGTTGATCGGTGATTTCGGCACCCTGCTCGGCGGTGCAGCGGGGGTCGAGCTCGACGGCGCCAACCGCAAGCTCGGCACACCGCCCCACACCCTGGTGGTCGCTCGTTCAGAGAACCACTCCCAGCTGTACTTCCTGTGCCCCGAGGAGACGCCGTTCCACCATCCGGTGATGAGCGGCGCGGAGAATGCCCGGGCGCGTGCCGATCTGCTGTTCTTCGAGACGCCAAACGGCGGCGGCGTATTCACCACCGGCTCGATCTCGTGGTGCGCCTCTCTGGCCCATGAAGGTTACGACAACAATGTGGCGCGCATCACCACCAATGTACTGAAGCGATTTCTCGATCCCAAACCGCTGTAGAGCGGCTTGTCCCTGGGGAAAGCGTTAGTCATCAAGGTTTAACAGACGGCGTCGACGCCGCATGGTGGCTGTCGACTCATTTAACAAAGGCCTCGGCTGGTTAACAAAACGACGAACGGAACCTAACAAATGCAATTGAAAGACGAAATCCGGATCGCGGCGCCCCGCGAGCAGGTGTATGCGGCCCTGAACGATCCCGAAATCCTGCGCAATTCCATCCCCGGCTGCGAGGACCTCGTCCAGCTTTCCGAGACCGACCTGATCGCCACGGTGGTCACCAGAATCGGACCGATAAAGGCCAAATTCACCGGCCATGTGTCGCTCTCCGACCTCAACCCGCCGATCAGCTATACGATCTCGGGCGAAGGCAAGGGTGGTGCGGCCGGGTTCGCCAAGGGCGGAGCTAAAATTTCTCTCGAAGAGGATGGCGATGGGACGATCATGCGCTACCAAGTCGAGGTCAATGTCGGCGGCAAGCTGGCCCAGTTGGGGGGACGATTGATCGAAGGCACCGCGAAGAAATTATCCGCCGATTTTTTCACCAGGTTCAAACAAGAGGTTACCGGCCCCGAGGATGGGGATGCGCAAGCAACCATCCCGACCGATGCCCCGGAAGCCAGGATGAGAGCGTCACTACCTCTGGTGTTGTTCGTCGGTGCGGCAGCCGCCCTGGCTGTCCTCTATTACGTGATCGGGGCGTTGTAAGCGATACTAGGCTGAGTCCAGGTCGGCGGGCTCATCGATATCGAAATGGATGCCCGGGTCGTCGACCTCGACCTTGGATAGCTGCGCACCATACCGTTCGAGCAACTGCCTGGCACCGGTATCGCCCCGGATATCCAGCATGTCGGAAAAGTACTCTCGCGGCCAAAGGATTGGATTGCCCGACCTGCCGTCAAAGACCGGCTGACAGATCGTTTTGTCATTATCGCCATGGAACCGCTCGATTAACGCATTTACGGTGCCGCTGGTCAGGCGCGGCATGTCGCCAAGCAGCACAACGGCCCCGGTGAGGTTCTTGGAAACGGCGCCGATGCCGGCCCTAAGCGATGTACTGAGTCCTTCCGGATAAGAGGGGTTATGGATGAAGCGAACATCCAAACCCGATAAGGCTTCGCGCACCAAATCCGCTTCGTGCCCGGTCACCACAATCACCTCGGCGGCATCCGACTGCAGGGCTGCTCTCACGGACCTGTAGACCATGGGCGCGCCATTGACTTCGGCCAGAAGCTTGTTTGTCAGGCCCATTCGTTTCGATGCGCCACCGGCCAGAACCACGGCTGAAACCTTGCCCTTGGTGGTGGCGGCCGCCTTTATTCCTATATGGCTTTCACGAGGCGCCAGCCGTTCCGGAACGTCCTTCAGAAGACCACCGACACCCATTCCCAAAAGGATTTCCGGCGACGTATCCAACCCCGCCAAGACCCGAGGCAAAATCAGGTCGATCCCATTCGACTGCGGCGAGCGGGCGCATCCG
The DNA here is from genome assembly GCA_046582565.1 of Alphaproteobacteria bacterium. GTDB lineage: Bacteria > Pseudomonadota > Alphaproteobacteria > JAAXGF01 > JAAXGF01 > JAYGED01. The sequence continues at coordinate 1,037 of JAYGED010000094.1, read as the reverse complement.
GGCAGGCCGAGAACCGGTATGCCGAACAGGACGCCGGAAATCAGCAGATTACCCGGATCGATCGGAACCCCGAACAGGTCGACACAACCGCCGGCCCGCTCTAGGGCCGCCGGAACCACATCGCGGCGGTCCGAAGTGCTTGCGCCGCCCAGGATTAAAATTAAATCGAGTTTTTCCTGCCCCAAACCGGCCGCCATTTCCGCAAGGGCCTCAGCCACTGAAGCCACCCGGTGCTGCGAACGCGCGTGGCGGATAATTTTGCCGCCATAGGTTTCTATCCTTGCCGCGAGAACCTCCTGCGCCTTGTCGAGGAGACTTTCTTTGTTGCCGGCGACTCTGCTCAACAGCAGGCCGACCCTTAATTCCTGGAACGGGTGAACGGAAATCGCGCCGCCATCGCCCGCCAGCCCGCGCAAAATTTCGAGCCTCTCTTTTGGGACGGCATAGGGGATGACCTTGATGGTCGCTATGGTGCGGCCCGGCTCGACAACTTCAAAGGGGGAAATCGTCGCCGTGACAATCCCGTCGCCCGATCCGTTGAGGGCGTCAATTTTGGTTTTGTCGATACTCACAATCCCCGGGACACGGGCGTGAAGGTTGCAGCGTCCGTTCGCCGAACCCATGACATCGACACCGACGCCCGCCAGCTGTGCGGCAAAGGCCTCGGCAACGTCGTCCTCCATCACATCTCCGGCCTCGATGCGGGCCGCAATGACTGTTTTGATGCCGGCCTTGTCCAGGGCGACGACCTCGGCGGCGCCCAGCTTGACGCCCTTTTTCACCGTAAGGGAGTCGGCGCGCACGGTGTGCGCCAAGATCGCACCTTCCGCCTCATCCACAGGAATTTCGCCGAAAATCATTCCGTTACACCTTGGTTTTCACAGACAATCACCATTCTAGTGGATTGAGCGGAACAAAGGAGTCCGATTTGGGATTCCTATATGCTCTGTTGTGTGCGATTCAATGTGATGCGCACAGGAATATCCTTCACCGTCTCCGCCGAAGATCGCTCTCGACTTGAGGCGGTTATTTTTCAC
>JAYGED010000087.1:0-16150 GCA_046582565.1 Alphaproteobacteria bacterium | reverse complement strand
GTGAAAAATAACCGCCTCAAGTCGAGAGCGATCTTCGGCGGAGACGGTGAAGGATATTCCTGTGCGCATCACATTGAATCGCACACAACAGAGCATATAGGAATCCCAAATCGGACTCCTTTGTTCCGCTCAATCCACTAGTTTGCAAAATTTGCAGTGGCAGTATCCGGCCCCAAGAGGCTCGGCCCAGATTTCGTATCTCACGCTGCCACAAAGACATCCACCGGAAGCGACTGGCTGCCTTTTTCGTGTGCCAAATCCAGTTCGGGTTTCCCCGTCCGAGTGAGTTTCAGTGAATCTGACCTGGTAGATGCGGACCGGCTGAGTAATATTCTTGAGCTTCCTATATCCCAAATCATCGAACTTATGATCAGTTCTCCCGGACATCTGTTCGAAAACAGCGCCGGAAACGCATATTCCGCCCTGCTCGGAGATTTCTTGTAGGCGCGCCGCTATGTTCACGCCGTCACCAAATATATCTTCCCCTTCGATGATGAGGTCGCCCAGGTTGACGCCAATGCGGAAAATGATGCGCTGGGCATCATCGGTCCCTTCGTTGCGCTCCGCCATGCCTTGCTGAACTTCGAGCGAGCATTGAATAGCGTTGACTACGGATGGAAATTCCAACAACAGGCCATCCCCCATCGTCTTAACGATACGGCCATCATGCTCGGCAATCTCCAAGTCGATGAGTTCAGATCGGTGCGCATTGCTGCGCCTTCACCATGCTGGTCAATCAGGAGTTTGGCGGAACGCTAGATGTCAATTTCACTTGTCATCGCTTTGACTTCCACCAGCCCGTCGCCACCGCTTGCCACTTAGCCCTAACCCTAGTCGCGGGCCAGGATACAACAGCCCCCAAAATTTCAGATTCACGCCGTGTGAGTTAAGAACCGGCGAACCGTGTTACCATCCGCCCCATGGCTTCACAGTTTGTACGATGATCGGGGCGCTTCGATTCTGGACCGTAGCGATACTCGTGCTGGTCGCCGCATGCGGCGGCGAGGCCATACCCCCGGACGCGCCGCCCTCGATCGCCCTGCCGCCGATGGCGCTTGCCGGCGACGCGGACGCTCAGGTCAGCCTCGGCTTTATGTACCAGAACGGGCAATCCTTCGAGCAGAGCTATAGCAGCGCGGCGTACTGGTACCGGCGAGCCGCCGAGCAGGGCCATGCCCTGGCTCAATTTGCCCTGGGTGATCTCTATGCCCGCGGCCTCGGTCTCGATCAGGATTATTTCAGGGCGGCCTACTGGTTCCGCATCGCTGCCCTGGGCGGCAATGTGAGCGCCCAGATGCGGCTTGCTCATTTCTACGAGAACGGCTTCGGCGTGCCTCGTGACTACACCGCCGCGGTGCTCTGGTACAGCCGCGCCAGCCAGGCATCACGCGGGCTCAACAAACCGCCGCCGTCCGTCGAGCGACTCGCCGGCAGGGCCTATGACACCACTTTGCTCATACAGCCCGAGCGCCCCGACGCTAACGCGCCGAATGAAATCATCCTCAAGCCGCCCGACTCTCCTTTACCGGAGAGCAACCAGACATCGGCGATGAGCATCTGGGTACATGTCGCCTCGTTCCGCACCATGGGTGCGGCGGCAATCCAGTGGGACACCATCAGAAAACGTCACACCGATCTGTTGGGCGGCCTTTCGGTGGAACTGGTACATATCGATCTCGGCGCCAACAAGGGCGTCTGGGTCCGCGTCCAGGCCGGCCCCCTGGCCGACATGGCGGCGGCCATTTCCCTCTGCGCCGCCCTGCAGGCCGAAGACGTCTACTGCGCCCCGGTTCGATAAATGTATTGTCACCCAAAGACGACCCGCGCTCAATTTTCCCGCTTAACCGTCGGGATATAGGAAATGGTTCAGAATTCAAACGGATACTCGACCGCTGCTTATCATCCGTTTCAGACTGAGGTGGTCCTACTTTATTGGACAGTTTGGCAGCCGAGTTAAAGTGTTGTCTAATTCCGGCTTCCTGGTCAAGCTGCCTGAATCCTATTTATCATATCTTCTTGTTGCTGTTGAGCCTGTGGGTAAACTGTCAGGCTTATCCATCATATCCGCGCGACGTTCGAGCGACAGGGAACCGACATACCAAGTGACCCACCGGTCGACCTTGCTGCCGAGTTCGTCAATGACAAACGGAAAGCCGATCAATGGGCCGCCTACGCCGCATCAATTAATCTCGACAGTCTTTCGCTCAACGCCATCATCGAAACGATCTGGTCCTATATAGGACCCACCTGTAAGCGCCTAATCGCCAAATAATACGGGCGGCCCAGCTCCTGATCCCCTACCTATTCATCCTGTTTTCGACCAGGTCGTCGACCACCGTGGGGTCGGCGAGGGTTGAGATGTCGCCCAGGGCATCATGCTCGTTGGCGGCGATCTTGCGCAGGATTCTGCGCATGATCTTGCCCGAGCGGGTCTTGGGCAGGCCCGGCGCCCATTGGATTTTGTCAGGGCTGGCGATGGGGCCGATTTCCTTGCGTACCGATTGGACCAGCTCGGCGCGCAGCTCATCGCTGGGCTCGAAGCCGACGGTCAGGGTGACATAGGCGTAGATGCCCTGGCCCTTGATGTCGTGGGGATAGCCGACCACCGCCGCCTCGGCGACGGCGGGATGCAGCACCAGGGCGCTTTCCACCTCGGCGGTCCCCAGGCGATGACCGGCCACATTGAGCACATCATCGACCCGGCCAGTGATCCAGTAATAGCCGTCCTCATCGCGCCGCGCCCCGTCGCCGGTGAAATAGCGGCCCTTGTAGGTCGAGAAGTAGGTTTCTATGAAACGCTCGTGATCGCCGTACAGCGAGCGCATTTGGCCGGGCCATGAATCGCTGATGCAGAGGTTGCCCGAACAGGCGCCGCTCTGCTCATTGCCGTCGCCATCGACGATCAACGGCTTGATGCCGAAAAAGGGCCGCGTCGCCGAGCCCGGTTTGAGGGCCGTAGCCCCCGGCAGCGGGGTGATCAGGATGCCGCCTGTCTCGGTCTGCCACCAGGTGTCGACGATCGGGCAGCGGCTCTCGCCGATCACCTTGTGATACCACTCCCAGGCTTCCGGGTTGATCGGCTCGCCGACGGTGCCCAGCAGGCGGATAGAGCTGCGCGAGGTCGATTTCACCGGCCCGTCGCCCTCGCGCATGAGGGCGCGGATTGCGGTCGGCGCGGTGTAGAAGATGTTGACCTGGTGCTTGTCGCAGACCTCCCAGAAGCGCGACACGGTCGGGTAATTGGGCACCCCTTCGAACATCAGGGTGGTCGCGCCGTTGGCCAGGGGGCCATAGGCGATGTAGCTATGCCCGGTGACCCAGCCGATATCGGCGGTGCACCAATAGATATCGCCGTCGTGATAATCGAACACGTAGCGGTGGGTCATCGAGGCGTAGAGCAGATAGCCCGCCGTGGTATGGAGAACGCCTTTGGGTTTACCGGTGGAGCCCGAGGTATAGAGAATGAACAGCGGGTCCTCGGCCTCCATAACTTCCGGTTCGCAGTCGGGCGAGGCGGCATCCACCAATTCGTGATACCAGACATCGCGCTCATCATTCCAGGCGATGTCGCCACCGGTGCGCTTGACCACGATTGTCTTGCGTACATGATCGCCTTTTGCCACCGCCTCATCGGCGATGGTTTTCAGCGCGATCACCTTGCCGCCGCGAATGCCTTCGTCGGCGGTGATGAGATATTCGGATTCGCAATCATCGACACGCCCAGCGATTGATTCCGCCGAGAAGCCGCCGAAGATGATCGAATGAATGGCGCCGATGCGCGCGCAGGCCAGCATGGAGACCGCAAGCTCGGGGATCATCGAGAGATAGATGGTCACTCGGTCGCCCTTTTTAACGCCGATGGATTTCAGGCCATTGGCCAGGCGGCAAACCTTTTCATGGAGTTCGCGATAGGTGATGTGCTGGCTATCGTTAGGATCGTCGCCTTCCCAGATGATCGCCGTCTGATCGCCCCGCGTCGCCAGATGGCGATCCAGGCAATTGGCGCTCACATTGAGCTTGGCGCCGTCGAACCAGCGGATCCGCACGTCGCCCTCATAGGAGGTGTCCTTGACCGTATGCCAGCGCTCGATCCAGTCGAGACTTTCCGCCTGCTCGGCCCAGAAGCCTTCAGGGTCGTCGACCGACCGCTTGTACATTTCAAGATATTTATCGTTATCGCAGTGGGCCCTGCTGGCCCATTCAGCGGGAACCGGATAGACCTGCTCCGACATAATCAAGCGCTCCTCACGTGTTTCTCCCTAGGCCGATTATCAGCATAAAAAGGCGCTAGTCCACCAATTCGATATGTTCGCCCACTATCCTCACGGCAACTGAAACCAAAGATTTGCCGATGCAGGGGCCATGGACACAGAGGCCGTCGTCCATGCGAAACAGCGCCCCGTGGGTGGCGCAGAGGATGTGCTTTCGCTCGAAGCTGAGAAACTGATCGGGCACCCAATCGAGCATCCCGCCGGTATGGGGGCAGCTGTTTTCAAAGGCACGTAACCCACCATTACCGTCTCGCACGATGAAAATTTCCCGCCGCTGCGCACCGGCCCCCAGGCTGAAACCCATCGATCCGGGCTCCGCGATGTCGTCGAGCCGGCATAAAACCCCAGTCTTGTTCAAAATTTAAAATACCCCTCGTTCATAAATCCCTAATATTTTTGTGGCTAATTGCGCGCCATGGTGCCATATGACATCGCCATACAACCAGGGTTTCCCATCAAGGGTAATTGAGATGGACAATCTTCCGTTCGGCCAAGCTCCGTTCAACCGGTCCGGCCGCTTCTTCAAGGGCAATCTCCACACCCATTCCACCAATTCGGACGGCGACCATGCGCCCGCCAAGGTGATCGATCTCTATCATCGCGCGGGCTATGATTTCCTCACCCTGTCCGACCATTTTCTTGAGCGCTACGATTATCCGGTGACCGACACCCGCGACCTGCGCCGGGATGATTTCACCACCCTGATCGGCGCTGAGCTTCATGTCGGGCGAACCCTGATCGATGAAATTTGGCACGTGCTGGCCATCGGTTTGCCGCCGGACTTCGCCGCCACCAGCGATGACGAGAGCATCGTCGCCCTGACCCAGCGCGCCGCCGACGCCGGCGCCTTCATCGGCATCGTCCATCCGGAATGGTACGGCCTGACCCCTGAAGACGCCAACATCATCGAATGCGCCCATGCCATCGAGGTCTATAACCACGGATCACACGTGGAGAACGACCGGGGCTACGGCTGGGCTCTCTGCGATATCCTGCTCAACCAGGGCCGGCGCTTAAGCGCCTTCGCCACCGACGACGCCCATCGCGTGACCCACGACGCCTTCGGCGGCTGGATACAGGTCTGGGCGGAAAGCCTGGATCCCGAGTTGATTCTGCAATCCCTCAAGGCGGGCCGTTATTATTCCAGTCAGGGCCCCGAGATCAACGACATCCGTGTCGTTAACGAGGAGATCGTCGTCGCCTGTTCGCCGGCATCGGTGATCAGCGTCCAGGGCAAGGGAGCGCGCGCCAAATTCGTCAAGGGCGACGGCATCACCGAAGGCCACATCCCGCTTCAGCGCTTCAACGAGGGCCACATCCGCATCACCGTCCTCGACGCCGAGGGCCGCCACGCCTGGTCAAACCCGTTCTGGCTGGCGGCGTAACCGCCCAGGCGCACTCGAAATCAGCCCCAAGTGATGAAGCCGGGCTCACCGAGCGTGGCCGTCTTCAATATCTGAGTTTCCTCGGTGACTTCACCGCCTCTGGGCGTGGCGGGCATGACGTCGCTGTATTTGTCTTCAAGGACGACATGAGGGTCGTGCCCTTCGACCCAGCCTAGGAAGCCGCCGTGTATCTTGTAGCCGATCAGGTGCTGGACATGCTCGGGCAGGTCCTTGGCGATGGCTGGCGGCACGGCGAGATATTGGTTTTCCTCCTGGCGCAGCCAACCCAGGCTGTAACCGCAGATCATTCCGTTGCGCCATTGATCCGCCGAGCGGTTGGCGCCGCCACCATGCCACACCGAGCCGAGGTAGATCAGGCAGGAGCCCCGCGGCATGACCGCCTGGACAATTTCGTCGTCCGCGCCCGGGATGCGCTGATCGTCCCACAGGTGGCTACCCGGGATGACCCGCGTTGCGCCGGTTTCCGCCGTGAAATCGTAGAGCGCCCACATGGTGTTGCATAGCGACTGCGGGCCGGGGTGGACAAAGGGCATTAAGGCATCGTCCCGATGCAGGATCTGTTCCGCCTCGCCGGGCCCGATATTGACGGACTGGGTGACATGCAGTTGGTAGCGTTCACAACGCGGCCCCAGCAGCTGGTCCATGACCGCGAGGATCACCGGGTTGGGCGCGACCTGTTCGGCAAAGGCCCTCGATTTTGCCACCAGGGCGCCGACCCGTTTGGTCTTATAGCCCCAGAAATCGCCCTCGCCGAGATAGGAGCGGTCGAGATAGCTGTCGAGTTCGTCCCCGATGGTCTCCATGGTCTCATGGTCGAGCACACGCTCATAGATCACCGCGCCGTCACGATCCAGGATGGCCATCGCCTCGTCGGCCGAGCTCTCGCGATTGATCGATTGAATTTCCGCCATGGTCGCATTCCCTTCGTTGATAGTCCTATTCTAGAGCATATTTCGATCTTATAGGACCCTTTGACCGGGATTATGCGTCCGGCCTATTACGCGCCCGGCCAATCACGCATCAGGCCAATCACGCGTCCGGATTACCGATGGCCCATTTCCAGGGCCGGATTTCGCGGCTCTCGAATAGCCCGGCGATAGCGTAGGGGTCGGCCTCCGCGAAAGCCTCGGCGGCGGCGCGGTCGGCGACCTCGAGGATAATCAGGCTACCGGTCATGGCCTCTCCGTCTTCGCTGAGATAGGGCCCGGCGAATTTCACCGCGGCCGCATTGGCCTTGAGAAAGTCGATATGGTCGGGGCGGTTGGCCATGCGAAGCTCAAGCGCGCCCGCTTTGTCGATGCAGGAAATGGCGAAATACATAAGATGATCTCCAAACAGAGGCTAATTCAGCGCGGCACTTTACGCCAGGCGGGCCAGCCTATCCAGTGTCGTTCATGCGTTTGCCAGTGTCGTTCATGCGTTTGAATGTCCCCATTAACCGGTGATTCTGTTATAATCCGGAAACCCTCAAATAAATCGGAGGCGAGAATGATCGAATTCGATGATTTCGTGCTGGTGCTCGCCAAGCCGGAACTCTATGGCGATTGCCGTGGTTTCGCCGGTGTCGGCATGCCGCATCACCGGATCGATAACAGCCGGCGTCAAGGCGTTCTGGGCTGGCTCGCCCGCTGCCTGTTCTGCGAGACGCCCGATACAGTGAAGTTCGCGCGCGCTTATTGTGGCCGTGAATCACCGAAAGCACTTCTTGCAGGTTCCGCGTCTTTCAGGAGCGCAAACGTTCGCGCCAATTAGCGGCACAATATCATTCCATCAACAACCGATCAGTGACGCCCGCGGCCCCTCCAGCGGCGGCGGCGGATCATACCAATCAGGGGCGCAAGACAAATGCAGTTACAAACATCCACATGGCAAGAGGTCGAGGCCTACCTCGAAGGCTCCAAGGGGGTCATCATTCCCATCGGCTCGACCGAGCAGCACGGCCCGACCGGTCTGATCGGCACCGACGCGATCACCGCCGAGGTCATTTCGGCGCGCGTCGGCGATATCACGGGCGCCCTGGTCGCGCCGACCATCGCCATCGGCATGGCCGAACATCACATGCATTTTCCCGGCTCCATGACCCTGCGGCCCTCGACCCTGGTCAGCGTGGTCTGCGACAATGTCCATTCCCTGGCCCGCCACGGCTTTAATCGGATGATGTTCGTCAACGGCCATGGCGGCAATATCGGCACGGTCAACGGGGCCTTTTACGAGGCCTATGCAACGGCCCCTGCCGGCGCAAAATTCCATTGCAAGCTGGTCAACTGGTTTGTCGGCCGCAAGATCTCGAAGCTCGCCGAAGATCTCTACGGCGACAGCGAGGGCGGCCACGCCACCCCATCGGAGGTCGCGGTGACCCAGGCCGTCTATCCCGACGACATCAAGTCCGCCACCCTCGATCCCAAGGTCGCGCCGTCGGGGCGCTTCTATGGGCCCGAGGATTTCCGCCGCCGCTATCCCGACGGGCGCATCGGCTCGGACCCCTCCCTGGCCACGCCGGAGCATGGCAATCAGTTCATCGACCTCGCCGCCCAATCCGTCGCCGATGCCTACGCCGCATTTGTAGCGGAGGAATAGGTATGGCCCCAGAATTCATAGATAGGAATTTCACTGCTAAGAAAATCCTCGTCACCGGCGGCACCCGCGGCATCGGCCGGGCAGCGGTGAGTGCGTTCCTCGAGCGCGGGGCGCGGGTTGCCGTAAACGGCCGCTCTGAAGAATCCGTGGCTAAGGCCATAAACGAACTGGGTGGTGAGCTGGGCGGTGATGGCCTGGTCTCGGCACCCGGCGATGTGGGCACGGTGGCCGGATGTGAGGCGGCGGTGGCGGCCGCCATAGACGGCCTCGGCGGCCTGGATATATTGGTCAACAGCGCCGGAGTCGGCCATAGCGGCCCGATTGAGGAGATGGACGAAGCGCTGTGGGATGAGACCCTCGACGTCAACCTCAAGGGCACATTTTTCTGTATCAAGGCGGCCTTGGAGCCCTTACGCAAAAGCGGCGGCAATATCGTCAATCTGGCCTCCGACGCCGGATTGATCGGCGAGCATCGCCTGGTGGTCTATTGCGCCTCCAAAGGCGGCGTGGTCAATATGACCCGCGCCATGGCCCTCGACCTGGCGCCGGATGTGCGGGTCAATTGCGTCTGTCCGGGCTATGTGGACACCGACATGGTGCGCCGCGACGGCATCGAAAAATCCCGCGACCCCGCCGCCGCCGAGGAACGGGTGATCAACTACGCCCCCCTGAAGCGCATCTCCACGCCTGAAGAAATCGCCCTGGCAATCGTCTATCTGGCCTCGAATGAGGCGCGCTTCATCACCGGCTCAGCCCTGGCCATCGACGGCGGCAGCAGCGCCGGACGGTAGGCTGCGCGTGCGTCGTCTCTGGGCGAGCTGCAACACGATCAGCGCCGCCACCACCAGGGCGGCGCCAATCGTTTGCGTCACCGTCAGCACCTCCCCAAGCAGCAGATAGCTAAAAAATACCGCCCATATGGGCGAGCTGTTATCGATGATCGCCGTGCGCAGCGGGCCGATCATATTGAGCGCGGTGAACAGGCAGATGGTCGCCGCCACATAAAGCAGGCAGGAGCCGACGAAGGCGAACCAGCCCACAGCACCTTGCGGCCAGGCAAGATCCGTCAACGTCACCGACAGCACGATCATGACAGCCCCGGCCATCACCGTCATATGCAGCATGACGACCCGATTGTCGTGCGCCGCCATGACCCGTGCGCCGACCAGCAGCAGGCCGACCATGCCCAGGGCCGCGCAAAAACCCAGAGCGACACCGCGCCAATCAAGCGCGTCCGCCGTGCCGCCCAGGGCCAGGACGATGCCTGCAAAGGCGGCAAGCATGGCGATCAGGGCAACCACCGTGGGCTGCTCAACGCCCCGTATCCAGGACCAAGCGGCGATCATCAGCGGGTAGCAGAACATCACCACGATGACGAGACCGACGGGCATGAAAATGATCACCCCGAGCAGGCTGTACATCTCGACACAGAGCAAAAGCCCGAGCCCCAGGCTGGCCAGACGGGCCCGGCTCGGCAGCCCCATCGGTTGGCCGGTCATGCGCAGCCACAGGACGAGGCAGATCAGGAAGAACAGCGTGCGCGACACATTGAGCGCATGGATATTGGTGCCCGCGTCATAGGCCATCCTCGACAGGGTGACATTCATGGCAAAGCTGGAGGCCGAAACCAGGGCAATGAGACTGCCCAGCAGCAACCGCTTATCCATCTGTGCGATCTGCCATGCTGTAGTCGCGCAGGACCGAGGCCACGCGAATGCGGAAATCGGCGATAATCTCGGACTTGCCGCGCACTTGTGCGAGGCCGTGATCGGGCTGGGCATGCCAGGCCGCCACCGCTGCTTCGTCGCGCCAGGTGGAGAGGGAGACATAGCGGCCCGGCGTGGCGGTGCTTTCGAAGCGCTCGTTCGAGATGAAGCCGTCAATTGTCTCGAGCGCGGGCCTGAGGCTGGCGGCAAGCTCGAAATAGGCATCCGCCTTGCCGTCATTCATGGTCACTTCGAAGATCACCACAATCATCGCTTGCCGCCTTTCTTATGATTGGTTCCGCTCACCGCCGGCGCGTCGGGATCCAGCGGCCAGCGCGCCCGGGGGCTGGCGTCCAGGCCGTCGGTCATGTCGAGGCGCAGGCGCTCGATGCCGGCCCAGGCGATCATCGCTGCGTTATCGGTACAGAGTGCGGGCGGCGGCAGGGCGAGGGCCAGGCCACCGTCCGCCGCCACAGATGCCAGGCGCGCGCGCAAGGCCTGGTTGGCGGCGACCCCGCCGGCGATCACCAGGGTGCCGCCCGCAGGGTGCCGCGCCCGAAACAGGGCGATAGCGTTTTTAACCCGGTCGGCCAGCACGTCACCGACGGCTGCCTGGAAGCCGGCGCACAGATCATCGACATCGGTGGCGCAAATCGTATCACCGGGCAGGGCTTCAACCGCGTGCCGAACAGCGGTCTTGAGCCCGGAAAAAGAGAAATCACAGCCCGGCCTGCCTTTCAGTGGGCGCGGCAGATCGAAGCGCGACCCATCGCCGCGCGCCGCAGCACTCTCCACCGCCGGCCCGCCGGGATAGCCCAGCCCGAGCAGTTTGGCGGTCTTGTCGAAGGCCTCGCCCGCCGCATCGTCCAGGGTGGCGCCGAGGCGCTCATAGCGCCCGACACCCTCGACGATCAAAAGCTGGCAGTGGCCGCCCGAGACCAGGAGCAGGAGATAGGGAAAATCCACTTGCTTGCCGAGGCGGGCGCTTAGGGCATGGCCTTCGAGATGGTTGACCGCGACCAGCGGCAGGCCGTGGAAGGCGGCGATGGCCTTGCCGGTGGTCAGCCCCACCATGACCCCGCCGATCAGCCCCGGCCCGGCGGTGGCGGCAACCCCCTGGAGATCGTCAAACCCGATACCGGCGGTTTCCATCGCCAGGCTGATCAGCCCGTCGAGATGGCTGATATGGGCGCGCGCGGCAATCTCGGGCACCACCCCGCCGTAAGCGCGGTGTTCGTCGAGCTGGGAGCGCACGATATCCGCCAGCACCACACTGTCATCACGCACCCCATCATAACGCACTACGGCGGCGGCGGTTTCATCGCAACTGGTTTCAATACCGAGAACAATCATGGCAACTCCAAGTGAAGGCCATCGCAATAATCGCTTTTCACGCCGCGCGCCATACTTTACTCAAAGCCCTATGAACCAGAATGCAAAAATACTGATCGGTACGCGCGGCTCACCGCTCGCCCTGGTCCAGGCGGAAACCGTGAAGCGGGATTTGGCCGCCGCCCATCCCGAGATCGCCGAGCGGCTTGCCATCGAGGTCATCACCACCACCGGCGACCGGGTGCGCGACCGGGCGCTGTCCGAGATCGGCGGCAAGGGTCTGTTCACCAAGGAAATCGAGGCCGCACTTCTCGACGGCACAATCCATATGGCGGTCCATTCCATGAAGGACATGCCGACCTGGCAGCCCGACGGCCTGGCCATTGTCTGCCAGCTGCCCCGGGAAGACCCGCGCGATGCGTTGATCGCTAAGTCGGCGCGCAGCCTGGACGAGCTGCCCCAGGGAGCGACCGTGGGCAGCGCCTCCCTGCGCCGCAAGTCGCAGCTTCTCATGGGCCGCCCGGATCTGGACGTTGTGCTGATTCGCGGCAATGTGGAGACCCGCCTGGCCAAGCTCGAAGCCGGCGAGGTCGACGCCACCCTGTTGGCCCTGGCCGGGTTGAAACGCCTCGGCATGGTCGAACGAGCCAAGGCCGTGGCGCTTGATCTGGACCAGATGCTGCCCGCCGTGGGCCAGGGCTCGGTCTGCATCGAATGCCGCACGGGCGACGACGCGACCCGCGCCCTTCTCGCCCCCCTCAGCCACGCCGAGACGGAAGTCGCCGTGGCCGCCGAGCGGGCCTTTCTCGCCGTGCTCGACGGCTCCTGCCGCACCCCGATTGCCGGCTATGGGTTTATCGAGGGTGAGGAGATTGTCTTCGAGGGGCTTATCGCCCGGCCCGACGGCTCGGAGCACCATCGCGCCCGACGCCGGGGCGCGGCCACGGATGCGGCCGCCCTCGGCCAGGACGCCGGCGAGGAATTGCGCGCCCTGGCCGGGCCGGGGTTCTTCGATGATAACGCCTAAGAAATGCGCGTGCTGATCACCCGGCCGCGGCCCGACGCCGAGGCGCTTGCCGCCCTGCTGAGGGAGCGCGGCATCGAGTCGCTGATCGAGCCTCTGCTGGAGATTATCCCCACGCCGGTCCCAGCCCTCGATCTCGACGATGTCCAGGCCCTGCTGCTGACCAGCGCCAACGGGGCGCGCGCCCTGGCCCACAAGACTGATCGGCGCGATCTGGTGGTGTTCGTCGTCGGCCCGGCGACGGCGGCGACGGCGCGCGACGCCGGGTTTGCCGATGTCACCGTAGCGGACGGCGATGTGGCGGCCCTCGCCGACCTGGTCGAGTCCCGCCTCGATGCGGCAGGCGGGGCGCTGCTTCACGTCTCGGGCAGCGCCGTTGCCGGTGATCTGGCGGGCCGTCTCGGGTGCGCCGGGTTCGAGGTGCGGCGCGCCGTGCTCTATGAGGCGCGGCCCGCGACCGCCTTGTCGGACACCGCCATGGCTGCGATTGCCCAAGGCGACATCGACAGCGTTCTGTTGTTTTCTCCCCGCACCGCGGAATCCTTTGTTAGGCTCAGCCGTCAAGCTTCCCTGGCGCTCGATGGGCTGCGGGCCCTTTGCCTGAGCCCCGCCGTTGCAGACCAGGCAGAGGCGACCCCCTGGGGCGAGATCGCGGTGGCGGCGCGGCCCGACCAGGATGCCCTGTTGGCATTGATCCAGACCCCGCCGGGAGACTGATCAAGGTGGCAAAAACGCCGACGTCTTCGACCCGGAAAGCGGCCGCCAAGGAAGCGCCCAAGGTCGCCCCGAAGGCATCTGTGCTCCCGCGCGGCACCCTGCCCTGGCTGATCGCCGCCGTGGCGGTTGTGGCTGTCGGCCTGGTGATCTGGGCCACGCTCGCCGGCTTGATCCCCGGACAACAGGCGGACGACCCCGCCGCCGCCCTCAGAGAACAGCGATTCGCCGCCCTGGAACAGCGGCTCACGGCGATCGAGACCAGGCTTGCTGACGACCAGGACGCCGCCAGGCTCGACGCCCTTACCCAGCGCCTTGCCGCAATCGAGACCCGCCCCCAGGTGGTTTCAGAACAAGCCGACCTCGGCCCGCTCGAGGTGCGACTCACGGCCCTTGAGCAGGCCCTTGAGCAGGCCCTTGAGGCGCTACCGCAAGAGACGGCGGCCAGCGGCACGGCGATCGACGATCTTGAAATCCGCATTGCCGCCCTCGAAGCCCGGCCCCCAGCCGGAGTCGCGCAGACGACACCGGCCGCCAGCCTGCTCGCCGTGGCGCAGCTTCGCGCCGCCCTGGGCGGCTCCGGGCCCTACGAGACGGCCCTGGCGGCCCTCGCAGCGGTCGCCGGGGGGCGGGATGGCGGCGGCGATGAGGCTGTTGCGGCGGCCCTCGCTGTGCTCACCCCCAACGCCGGCACCGGCATTCCCAGCCGCCAGAGGCTGCGCGACCGCTTCACCGCCCTCGCCGAGGCTATCCTGCGCGCCGTTGTCGCGCCGCCCGGGGATACCTGGATCAGCCGCACCCTCGCCCGCCTGTCCGGGCTGATCACCGTGCGCCGGGTCGGCGGCGATGTGGCCGGCAATACGGCCGAGGCCATCGTCGCCCGCACCGAGGCGCATCTTGAAGCCGGCGATCTGGCCGCCGCCGTGGCCGAGATCGAGGCGCTGGACGGGCCGCCCGCCGAGGTTGCCGCATCCTGGCTTGGCCAGGCCCGCGCGCGCAGGGCGGCCGATGCGGCCCTGGCGACCCTCGACGCCAACGCCATTGCCGCTATGGGCGGGGGATAGGCCACCGTGATACGCGCCGTCGGTTTTCTCCTGCTGCTCGCCGCCCTGACCTGGGGCGCTGTGCAGCTGGCCGAAAATCCCGGCCATGTGGCGATCACCTGGCAGGGCTACAGGATCAATTTCTCGGTCGGCGTGCTGCTTCTCCTGGTCGCCGCCATCGCGGTCCTGTGGGCAACCCTGTCGCGGGTCTGGCGATGGCTGCACCGCGGCCCCGGCCGCTTCATGGAGAACCGCGCGAGCCGCCGCCGCGAACAAGGCTATCGTTTGTTGACCCAAGGCCTGGTTGCCGCCGCCGCCGGCGACGCCAAGGCGGCGCACCAGATCGGCGCCAAGGCGGGCCAGCTCGTGCAGACCCCGCTGAACCTGCTGCTGCTCGCCCAGGCGGCGCAGCTCAAAGGCGACGAGGCGGCCGCCCGGCGTTATTTCGAAGCCATGCTGGAACACAAGGAGACCGAGTTTCTCGGCCTGCGCGGGCTGATTGTTCAAGCCACCAAGGTGGGCGACTGGGAAACCGCGCGCCGCCATGCGCGGCACGCCTATGGGCTGCGTCCGGAGACCGAATGGTTATCCAGCGTGCTGTTCGACCTGGAAGGCCGGGCCGGCGATTGGCGGGCCGCCCAGAAGACCCTGGAAGCGGCAACGCGGGCCAAGCTGGTTGACCCCCACGACGCCCCCCACCGGCGCGCCGTGGTGCTCGCCGAGCGCGCCCGCACCGCGCACCTCGGCGGCGCCGGCGAAGACAGCCCGCAAGACGCCCTGGCCCTGGCCCGCGAGGCCCACAAGTTCGACCCCGGGCTGATCGCGGCGACGGCCCTTGCCGCCGGCCTGCTGGCCGCCCAGGGCAAGGCCCGGGCAGCAACCAAGATGGTCGAAGCCGGTTGGAAATGCGGCCCCCACCCCGATCTCGCCCGAGCCTATACGGCGATTGCGCCCGATGAGCCGGCGCTCGAGCGCACCCGGCGCTTCGAGAAGCTGCACGCGCTCAACCCCGATCATCCCGAAAGCCGTATTGCCCTGGCCGAAGCGGCCCTGGAGGCGGAGCTTTGGGGCGAGGCGCGCCGCCATCTCGAAGCCGCCGCCACGGAGCGGCCGACCCAGCGGGTCTATCGCCTGCTCGCCGCCCTGGAAGAACGCCAGGGCGCCGATGCCCTGGACGCCAGCGGGGACGGCAGCGGGACAGTGAATGAGGCGGCCATGCGTCAATGGCTGCGGCGCGCCGCCAGTGCCGCCCCTGGCGCCGCCTGGCTCTGCTCAAAATGCGGCGCCGCCAGCGACCAGTGGCGCGCCCGCTGTGGCGCCTGCGACGCCTTCGACAGCCTGGACTGGAAGCTGCCCGCCACCATGCAGCCCGAAGCGCTCCCCGAGGACATCAAAACTCTGGCGCCCGCCGTTGACGCCGCCTTAGCGCAAGAGTAGTTTGCCGCCGGCGCCGAAGTAGCTCAGCGGTAGAGCAACTGATTCGTAATCAGTAGGTCGGGAGTTCGATTCTCCCCTTCGGCACCATATTTATCAAGCACTTACAGCGTGATTTCCACATAGTCCGTCAAGGTAAGTCACCAATAAGTCACCACCATCCGTTCCTTTTGATCCCGTTTGATGTTGGGACTTGGCGTGATCGCTTTGCCCGCCCGATCCCCTTCATTATTTCTGACGAGGAAGGCGGACAGCTCGCTATTTCAGAAACGTGTTCGCGTAGTCTAACGCGGGGGTATGCCCCTACGGGAAAGTCCGACAAAACCGCTAGAGGCGCTTACCCGCCGCGCAAATTATGAAAAGAAATCACTCCCCCCTGGACATCAGCATCCCTCAAGTTTGTGACCTGCCCTGGAACTCAACTTAGGCTTAATGGGGGTCTTGGGCGTTTCGAAAAGCAGTCAAGGCCTTCTCAGAAGCACAATGTCCGCTTTCGGGGGTAGAGCAGACATAATTCACTCAGTGCCGCAATGTCCGCTAATAGCCATTAGCGGAAGTGGACATGGCCGGTACGTCACGTTCCAATTGGCCGAGGTAGCCGTGCCGAAGGAACTGTTCCGTAAAATCCTGGGCCTGATCGATG
>JAYGED010000054.1:0-6637 GCA_046582565.1 Alphaproteobacteria bacterium | reverse complement strand
GAAAGAAATCATGCGAGCGTCTACTGAATTTATCATGATTTCCCAAGATGGATACAATGTTTGCACAGTTGATTTTACTCAGAAAATCACCGGCTTGCTGAAATTCATCTTCCAGTGAATCCGTCGTCATATCACCCGTATTAAAGACCAGGTCAGCCTCAAACTCATTGAGTCGCTCCAGCAATAGCGCGTTATTGCCCGCCCATTGATAGGGCCCGAAATGCATGTCTGTTATATGAATAATTTTCATGCGGAAAACATCTACCTGAGAGCAATGGCCATGGTCCGGCGCGCCGTTTCGGGGATGGAGATTCGTTTATGCTCCGTGACCACATCGGCCAACCGGATGATCACGTCACCGGGAAACGCCACGGCATGGGCGCCGCCGGCCATGCCGACATGCAGCAGCATGGCTTCGCCGGTGGCGATCATCGCGTTGGTCTCGCCGTTAAACATGGCGTGGAAGATATGCATGCGCTTGTCGTCCATATCGAGGAACTGGGTGGTCACGCGAAGCGGCACCTTAACGCCGACTTCCTGGAGAAAATTCACGTGGGATTCCACCGTGTAAATCGAGGCCTCCCGCTTTTTGCGGTAATGGCGGCCCAGGCCGAGATGATCATAGAGAGCATCGGTCGCATTGGCGAAGACCAGACCGTAATAAGCCTCGTGCATATGGCCGTTGTAATCGATCCAGTTGCGCCGTACGCGCTCGCTATGGAGAAAGAAAGGCTGCGGCTCAAGCATGGCCTATTGGCCGCTCCAGTTCGCGGGGCGCTTCTCGGCGAAGGCGCGCGGCCCTTCCTTGGCGTCTTCGGAGCGCTGAACCCGGTCATACCCTCTAAGCCCACCGGATCGATGTAACGCCAATGTTTCGGCGAGAGATAGATGTTCGGTCTTGTTTGCCATTTCCTTGAGCGCGAAAATCGACAGGGGCGCGTTGGTGACTATCGCTTCGGCGATCTCGCGTGCCCGGTCCATGATCTCCGCACCGCTCGCCACTTGATTGACCAGACCCAGAGCCAGGCCCTCCTCGGCGCCGATCCTGCGCCCGGCATAGAGCACCTCAAGGGCGACGGCGCGCGGCAGCCGGGCAAGCAGGCGGCGCACGCCGACCGGCTCGGGGGTGATGCCCACGGCGGGCTCTGGCAGCCACATCCAGGCATGATCGGCGGCCACCATAAGATCGCAGGCCAGGGCAATTTCGAAACCGCCGCCCGCCGCATAACCGTTGACCGCGGCGATCACCGGCTTGTTCAGGTCGAGGAATTCGGTCAGACCGCCGAAACCGCCCGAGCCATAATCTTCCGCCTCCGCCGCCCCGGCGGCGGCCGCCTTCAAATCCCAGCCGGCGGAGAAAAACTTCTCACCGCCCCCGGTCAAAATGGCGACCCGCAGGCTGTCATCGGCGGCGAATTGCGCGAACACCTCGCTCATGCGCCGGCTGGTGGCGGCATCGATGGCGTTGGCTTTGGGGCGATCCAGGGTGACTTCCAGGATCGCGCCGCGTTGTTTTGTCCTGACGGCTTCGGTCATGATTTATCCTCTCTCATGGGGGCGCAGGGCAGCGCGGGAGATGATGTGGCGCTGGATCTCAGAGGTCCCGTCCCAGATGCGTTCGACCCGCGCATCGCGCCACAGGCGTTCGACGGGTAGCTCGGTCATCAGTCCCATGCCGCCGAAAATCTGCACCGCATTGTCAGCGATTCGCCCAAGCGCTTCGGTGGCATAGAGCTTGGCCATGGCGGCGTCTTCGTCGGCCAGGGTTCCCTGGTCGATGCGCCAGGCGGCGTTCAGGGTGAGCAGCTCGGCCACCTTGATCTCCATGGCCATGTCGGCGAGCTTGAACGAGACCCCCTGAAACTTGCCGATGGTCTGGCCGAACTGCTTGCGCGACGCCGCCCAGTCGAGGCACATATCGAGCAGCCGCCGGGCGCGCCCGACGCATTGAATGGCGACGGTGATGCGGGTCGCCCCGAGCCACTGATTGGCGACATCGAAACCTTTATGTTCTTCGCCGAGAACCTGATCGGCGGCGATCCGGCAATCGATAAATTCCAACTCGCAGTGATGAAAGCCCCGGTGCGATACGGAATCGGCGCCGCGCCGGACGGTGAAGCCCGGCGTCTCCATGTCGACCAGGAAACTGGTGATTTGTTTCTCGCCGGTGGTGGCGAACAGCACCGCATAATCGGCGCGGTCGGCGTAGGAAATGAAATGCTTGCGCCCGTTGATGACATAGCCGTCGCCGTCCCGCACCGCCCGGGTGGTCATGGCGCGCAGGTCCGAGCCGGCGCCCGGCTCGGTCATCGCCAGGCATTCAACCCGCTCGCCGCGAATGGTCGGCAGCAGATAGCGCTCGACCTGCTCGCCGACACAAGCGCGCAGGATATTCGAGGGCCGATGGACGATATATTGCAGGGCAAAGCTGGTGCGCCCAAGTTCGCGCTCGACCAAGGCCATGGAGACCGCATCGAGCCCGCCGCCACCCAAGTCCTCGGGCATGTTGGCGGCATAAAAACCGGCGGCCTGGGCCTTGGCCCGAATTTCGCCATCGAGTTCGGCGGAGACTTCGCCGCTGTTCTCAACCGCCGATTCATAAGGCTCAAGCTCGCGGGTCACGAAAGCGCGGACGGCATCGACCAGCATGACTTGCTCGTCACTGAGGGCGAAATCCACGGCTAGGCGCTCCTCACCGCCATACGGCTGCCGACCTGTTCGGGCCGCGTAAGCTTTTCATGGGCTGCCATAATGGCTGCAAGGGGTGCTGCTATTTCCGTCGGGATCGGCGTTGTCTTGGGGATGCTGCTGTCCACATGGAGAAGCATCTGCTCGGTGGTCGCCAGCAGGGCGCCGCTATCGCCGTGATACATGGCGTGGAACAGATGCAGGCGTTTGCCGTCGAGGGCGAGAATCTGGGTGGTGAAGCGCAAGGGATCGTTAGCGCTCGCTTCGTGAAAATAGTTGATATGGGATTCGACCGTGAAGAAGCTGCGCCCACTCGCGCGGTAGGCCTCGTCGATGCCGATATAGCGGAACAGGGCGTCCGAGGCGTCGCCGAAGGCATAGAGATAAAATGATTCGCTCATATGGCCGTTGTAGTCGACCCAGGCGGCCTCGACCCGGCTTTCATGAAGCGCCAGGGGCGCTGCTACCGCCACCCCCGCCTGCCAGCGCTCATAGTCGCGGCCCGTATAGCGATCGGTGGAGAGGTGATCCCGCAACTCGAGAACTGAGATCAGGAAGTCATCGCGCTTGCGCTCGAGCTCCTTGACCGTGCGCCCGTCGGCCTGAGCGCTGGTTCCCTCGATCATGCGGCGGCTCAATTCCTCGGTCAGTTCGGGCGCTTCGAGCTTGGTCCAGGGCAGCTTCAGGGCCGGGCCGAACTGCTCCAGCATATGTTCCATACCC
Organism: Alphaproteobacteria bacterium; assembly: GCA_046582565.1. Classification (GTDB taxonomy): domain Bacteria; phylum Pseudomonadota; class Alphaproteobacteria; order JAAXGF01; family JAAXGF01; genus JAYGED01. Next base: position 3,226 of record JAYGED010000054.1, on the reverse strand, counting down.
GCATCTCCGCCGGCCAGATGGAAGGTCAGGCACGGCCCCATGAGCGCCAGGCGCAGGCCCGGCCCATCGGTGATCGCCGCATCGATCTGCTCGGTGGTGGCGGCGCCCTCGGCGACCATGTGCAGCGCCTCGCGCCACATGGCCTCCTGCAGCCGGTCGGAGACGTAGCCCGGCAGCTCCGAGGTGAGACGCAAGGGCTTCATACCGACGGATGCGTAAAGGGCGGCGGCCGTATCCAGCGCGGCAGCACCGGTCTTCTCGCCGCCCAGCACCTCGACCAGGGGCAGGATATAGACCGGATTGAAGGGATGGCCGATGACCACCCGCTCAGGATGCGAACAGCCCGACTGGATGCGGCTCGGCAACAGGCCAGACGAGCTTGAGGCGATGACCACCTCCGGTCCGGCGGCGGCGTCGATGCGGCCATGAAGCTCGATCTTGAGGGGCTCGTCCTCGGGGGCGTTCTCCTGGATATAATCGGCATCGGCTACCGCCGCCTCCAGGTCGGCTTCGAAGCGCAGGCGGCCCCGGTCGGCGCCGGGGGCGAGGCCGATACGCTCCAGCGACGGCCAGGCATTGTCGATGGAGGCGCGCAGGCGGACCTCGGCCTCCGGGTGCGGATCGGTCGCGATAACATCGAGACCGTTTGCCAGAAAGCGCGACGCCCAGCCGGCGCCGATCACCCCGGTGCCGACAACGCAGACCCGCTTGATGTTTTGCATCAGCCGCGTTTTGTCAGGCCGAGTTTCTCGCGCGCTTCCGCCGGGGTTACGGCGCGTGCGCCCATGGCCTCGATGATGCCGATAGCTTTCTCGACGAGCTGGCCGTTGGTGGCCAGCTTGCCACGCGACAGATAGAGATTATCTTCCAGGCCGACGCGCACATGGCCGCCGAGCAGCACAGCACCCGCCACCATGGGCATTTCCATGCGCGAAATGCCGAAACCCGCCCATTGGGCGCCATCGGGCAGCATGTCGCGCATGCCCTTCATGGCGTCGACCGTGGCCGGGGCGCCCCAAGGGATGCCCAGGCAAATCTGATAGAGCGGCGGAGCGTCGATCAGGCCCTCTTCGACAAGCTGGTTGGCGAAGCGCACATGGCCCATATCGAAAACCTCCAACTCCGGCTTGACGCCGAGCTCCTGAACGCGCGCCGCCATGGTGCGCAGCATGGAGGGCGTGCTGATATAGACCGAAGTGCCGAAATTGAGGGAGCCGCAATCGAGACTGCAAATCTCGGGCCGCAGTTCTTCCACATGGGCCAGCCGTTCCAGAGGGCCGACCACGTCGCTGCCTTCGGCGGCGACGGCGGGATCGTCCTCGTCGGGAATGAAGTCACCGCCCATCCCGGCGGTGAGATTGATGATCACGTCGGTATCGCTCTCGCGAATACGCTCGACGACCTCGCGATACAGCGCCACATCGCGCACCCCTTTGCCGGTTTCCGGGTCTCGCACATGACAATGCGCGATGGCCGCGCCCGCCTTGGCCGCCTGGATCGCCGCGTCGGCAATCTGCTTCGGCGTGATCGGCAGATCGGGATGCAGATGGGCCGCGTCAGCACCTCCGGTGACGGGGCAGGATACAATAACTTCGTTGTTCATGAGGATTCTCCCTGTGCGATTCGCCAAGTTCCCCTCAGACACCGAGCGACGGCTCAGGTCAATAGGAATTTGAACCTGTATCGACGGTTGCGGCGGGGCTTCGCGGACAATAGGATTCCCCCATGACCATGAGCAAAACCGCACAGAAATCCGCACAGAGAAAACCCCGCGCCTGGCAACGCATGTTGAGCGGCCGTAGACTCGACCTGCTGGATCCCTCCGCGCTGGATATCGAGATCGAGGATATCGCCCATGGCCTGTCGCGTCTGGCCCGCTGGAACGGCCAGACATCGGGCAAATGGGCGTTCTCCGTGGCCCAGCATTGCCTGCTGGTGGAAGACATCACGAGCCGCCTGAGCAAGGAGCACAATCCCACGTTAAGCCTCGCCGGTCTGCTCCATGACGCCGCCGAATATGTCATCGGCGATCTGATATCTCCCTTCAAGGCGGTGGTCGGCATCGACTATAAGGATTTCGAGGCCAATCTCTTGCGCGCCATCCATATGCGGTTCGGCCTGCCCGCCACCCTGGGGGACCGGCAAGCCAAGCTGATCAAGCGCGCCGACGGTATCGCCGCCTATTATGAGGCGACGCAGCTTGCCGGGTTCAGCCAGCGCGACGCCCTGAAATATATCGGCCGGCCCGGCCGGATTACCGGCATCGAACTGGCGCCCTGTCCGCCGAGAACAGCGCATTCGCGATATCTCTCGCGGTTTCGCGCACTCAGCAAGGAATTGAGCCGCCAATGAACCGTGACGACGCCCAATCCATTGCTATTCTGGCGCTGGCGTATCTGGCGCGCGATACGGACCGTCTTGAGCGCTTCACGGGCTGGACCGGTTTCGCCGTCGATGATCTCGCTCAGGCGGTCGCCAACCCGGACATGCTCGGCGGGGTGCTCGACTATCTGCTGACGGACGAGGCATTGTTGATTGAGTTCGTCGAAGACGCCGGCATCGCGCCCGAGGAACCGGCGCGCGCCCGCCAGGCCCTACCCGGCTATATGCCGCAAATGTAATCGAGGTAAAAAATTATGCTAGCACCAGAAGGCCGAGTCATCATGATCAGCGGCGCCAATCGCGGCATCGGCCATGCCATTGCCCGCTGCCTGCTCGATAAGGGCTACAGCCGGAGCCTCGGGGCGCGCGATCGGGCATCGATCGGTCTCGACGCCATGACCCACCATTACGACGCCACCGATGCGGCTTCAAACGAAGCCTGGGTCGAGGCGACCATAGCGCGGTTCGGGCGCATCGACGGACTGGTCAATAACGCCGGCGCCGCCCTCAAGGCCAGCCTCGAGGACGTCGATGAGAGCGCCTATGACCGCATGTGGGAAATCAACGTCAAGGGGGCGCGGCGCATGACCCGCCTGGCCCTGCCTCATCTCAGAGTGGCCGGCACCGGACGTATCATCAATGTCGCCTCGCTGTCGGGCAAGCGGGTGGCGAACGACGGCGCGGGTTACGCCATGAGCAAGTTCGCCGTCATGGCGTTAGGTCACGCCACCCGCCTGATCGGCTGGGATGATGGCGTGCGGGTCACGGCGCTTTGCCCGGGCTTTGTCGCCACGGACATGACCCGCAAATGGACCGATTTCCCGCGTGAAGAGATGATCGATCC
>JAYGED010000069.1:0-41123 GCA_046582565.1 Alphaproteobacteria bacterium | reverse complement strand
AAGCGCCATCTCCGCCGTTACAATGGCATCCCCAAGCACCACTTCCATCTCTATCTCAAGGAATGTGAGTGGCGCTTCAACTACCGGCCTACAGCCAATCTGTTGAAGGTTCTAACGCAATAGGCCAAAATGTGATTACTTCGAGCTTATCTATGTCAGCCCCTTTTATTTTTATGCGGTCGCCGAAGGCGACCTGCGTTCAAACGCCACGCAGGCTCACGCCGGGTAAGCCGGCGGCCCGCTTTGCGGGCTTGCTTCTCCGACCGTTACGGTCGAAGAATGCTGCCCCACCCAACCATCGAACGCAGAGCGCGGCGAATGCCGCAAAGCCGCATTGAGCGGCTAAAGCCCTAGTGGCGCTTGAACGTCACTTCTTAAAATCCGCAAAGCCGCATTGAGCGGCTAAAGTCTGCGTGACGCCTGAACGCAATCTCTTAAAAAGCAGCAGCCCGCTTTAGGGCTGCGACTGCGGCACGAGGAACTGCATGCCGAACCAGCGAAACCGGCCTTCGCGGCCGGGCATGGTGCAGTTGAGGCGCGACCGTCCGGGTGGGAGCGGCGCCTTGAGCCGGACTTCGAAACGGCGTGCGCCCAGGCGTTCAATATCAACGGCTCCCTGACCGGATGCAAAACAATTGAGCTGGTCCAGCCTCTTGAGGCCCTCGGCCACCGTGAAACCGATCAGCGGCGGATTGGGTCCAAGCAGCGAATCCCTCGGCGTTACGTCGGACACCGGCAAGGCCAGGGTCAGCGAGATCAATTTGAAACGCTCGATATCGCCGTAGGATTCATTCAAGGCGAAGCGCGGCAGAACAAAGATATTTTCGGCGTCGTGGGCCACCCCCGACTGCTGGCCGAAGGCGGCGATGAAGCCCGCCTCTGCGATCATGCCCTGAAGCTCGAGGCTGGATTCGCCGTAAGGATAGGCGAAAAGCTCGGGGGTTCGCCCAAGCTCGGCTCTGAACCGTCCGGTCGCCTTGGCGATATCGGCGGCGTTAAGCGTCTCGTCGCGGCCCGCCATATGGGCATGGCTGGCGCCGTGATGGCCGATCGTGACGCCGTCATCGGCAAGTTCGCGAATTTGATCCCAGCTCATGATGCCATGGGTCCTGCCGTCGACAGGGTCGGTCGATACAAACAGGGTGAAGGGAAAACCAGCCGCCTTGAGCCGGGGCCAGGCCTGTTCGTAGACCGAGCTATACGCATCGTCGACGGTGATCCCAATGGTCTTGTCGGGAAGCGGCGCACCGGCGCGCAGCGCCGCGATAATATCGGGCAGGGGTAATACGCTGTAGCCGCCGGTGACGAGTTCCGCGAGCTGCGCCTCGAACTGATCGTATCTGATGTTGGTCGAGGGCAGGGCTTCCTCGCCGAAGCGGTGATACATGATGATCACAGCTGAAGCGGCGGCCTCGACGGGCGGCGCCGACAAAGCGGACACGGCCAAAGCGCCGAAAGCCAGGCTGAAGAGATATCGTCTGGCCCAGTTAACCATGCAGAACAGTGTCGCGCGTTGCGGCGGTTTGCACAATTGTTTCCTTACTTATGGTGTTTTCTCTTACATCACATCATGGCATCACATCATGGCGGTTCCCGCCGCACTCTCGTCGAGCAGCGGATAGCGGCGCGGTTCATAGAGCTGATAATGCCACCATTCATTGAGATAATGATCCCATCCCGCCGCCGCCATCAACCCGAGGAGGATCGCCCGGTTGCGCTGGGCGGCGGGCGCAATGGCCGTGCAGCCGTGGCGCGCCAGGGGGCCGGCGCCATCGACCGGCGATCCCATATCGAGCTCGCGCCCGCTGCCGTCGATCAAGCTCACATCGAGTGCCACGCCACGGGAATGGGGCGAGCCGCGGCGCGGATCGGCGAGAAATTCGGGGTCGGGATTATGCGCCCACAACAGCCATTGCGCTTCGGCGGGGCGGTAGGCGTCGAAAATTTTCAGGCGCAGGCCGAGTTCTCCGGCGAGTTCGATAGACCGGGCGAGTAGCGCTGCGGCGTCGGCGTGAAGATAACATTCGGCCCGCTGGTAGATCGCCGCGCCGGTGAAGTTCTCCGCTGTGGCGTAGACCATATGGGTCTCGACATCGAAGGCGGGCGGGGAAATTTCGACCAGCGTCATGAATTACATCAACCATGTTATACCCAGGGTCTGGTTGAGAATGTAGCATTGGATGCGGCACCAGTGACATGAAGATATGTCTGTGACATGAAAGTTTTGGCACTCGATACGGCAGCGGCGGCCTGCTCGGCGGCGCTCCTGGTCGACGGCGCGATCATTGCCTCAGCCCATGTGGCGATGATGCGCGGCCACGCCGAGGCACTGCTTCCCATGGTCGATGCGGTGATGGCCGAGGCGGGTGTCGCCTACGGCGCCCTCGACCTGATCGCCACCACCGTGGGGCCGGGCGCCTTTACCGGGCTGCGGGTCGGCCTGGCGGCGGCTCGGGGCCTGGCGCTGGCGGGCGGTTTGCCGATCATCGGCGTTACCACCCTGGAGGCCCTGGCCCATGCTAGCGTACCTGACGGCCGGTCCGTCGTTGCGGTGATCAACGCGCGCCGCGACGAGGTGTATTATCAACTATTCGATCCGGCCTTGGCGCCCCTCGGCCCGCCGCAAGTCGGGCCTGCGGAAACAGTCGCACTGCCCGAAGGTCCCGTGCTTCTGGTCGGCGATGGCGCTGAGCGGCTGGCGAGCGATCGGCGCGATGTGGAGATCAACCCGGGGTTGCTACCCGATGCTGCCGTGGTTGCAGTTCTGGCCGCCGAGCGGTTCGACCCGGCCGCACCACCCGAGCGCCCACCCGAGCCTTTATACCTGCGCGGGTCGGGCGCTCGCCTGCCCGCGGCTCGGTAATGCCCCTATCCATATGCCCGGCGGGCCGGCGGGAATACGCTGCCCTCGCCGAGCTTCACGGCCGCTGTCTCGATCCGGCCTGGAGCGCTGAGTCCGTAAGCGGCCTCTTCAATACCCCCGGCACGTTGGGCTTGATCGCGCGGCTCGACAGCCAGCCGGTTGGTTTCGCCCTGTGTCGACGCGCGGCTGAGGAAAGCGAGATACTTGCTGTCGGGGTGGTAGCGGAAAAGCGCCGCCGAGGTGTCGCCCGTGCTTTGCTCGACGCCGCCGTGGCGATGCTCGTAGCGGACGGCGTGCAGTTCCTGTTTCTTGAAGTCGCCGAGGACAATGTGGCGGCGCGGGCGCTCTATACTGCCGCTGGTTTTACGGCGGTCGGCCGGCGCGCTGATTATTACCGCAACCCAGGCGCCAAACCAGTGTCGGCGCTTGTCCTGCGCCGAGACATCACATCTTGCGAAGACTCATGAGATAAATTTTACAGTCGCCCGATTCGGGGACGAGATCGAGCAGCATATGGCCATGCTCTTCGACAGCGCGCGGCACGTTTTCGAGCGGCTCACCCGCCGGGAGACGAATTTCGGCGGTTTCACCAACAGACATGCGTTCGATAAGCAATTTTGTTTTTACAAATGTCATCGGACAGACATCGGTGGTGATATCAAGAAAATAATCAAACTTATCTGGTTTTTTCGCCATGATTTCGCTCATACGTTACCTAAAACACTCGAACTTGTTGTTGACCTTTAGAGATATATAGTTAGTTTTATGGTGAAAATACTGTCCGGGAGGAAATAATTTTATGGCGGAGCAGTCCGAATCTGTCGATCTACATGCCATGACGACACAGATCGTCGTTGCCCATGTTGCTAACAATGTGGTCCCTGTTGGCGATTTGTCCAAGCTCATTCAACAGGTTTTTGAGGCCTTGTCCAAGGTCGAGTCGAACGCCGCGGCGCCGGAGAAGCCGCAGCCGGCGGTGTCGATCAAAAAATCGATTTCGCCCGATTACATCGTTTGCCTCGAGGATGGTAAGAAGCTCAAGATGCTCAAGCGTCATCTCAAGACGAGCTATGGCCTTACCCCCGATGAATATCGTGACCGTTGGGGCCTGCCCGCGGATTACCCCATGGTGGCGCCGAACTATGCGGCCCAGCGCAGCGCCCTGGCCAAGAAAATCGGCCTTGGCACCCAGCCGCGAAAGCGTGGGCGTAAGCGTAAAACCTAATTCGGCCTGAACTCTAAATCATGGCAGATCTGCAAAACCAGGGGCGTCGACAATAGACGCCCCGAATAAAATAGAATATCCAGCGCGATGGTATCTCAAATAGAACAGGCCTGTATCGACAAGGGCCTTAAAATGACCGGGCAGCGGCGGTTGATCGCCCGGGTATTGTCGGAAGCGGATGATCATCCCGATGTGGAGGAAGTCTATCGTCGCGCCGTGCTGCTCGACTCCCGCGTAAGCCTGGCGACGGTCTATCGCACCGTGCGTCTGCTGGAAGAAGCCAATATTCTTGAGCGTCACGAATTTCGCGACGGCCGTGCCCGCTATGAAGCAGCGGGTGGTGTGCATCACGATCATTTAATTGATATCGAGTCGGGTGAAGTGTTTGAATTCAACGATGAAGAAATCGAGAATATTCAATCGCGAATCGCTGAAGAGCTCGGCTTTCGTCTGGTCGATCATCGTCTGGCGCTGTATGGCGTACGCTTGAAGAGCGGTGCAAAGCGCGACGAATAGCGATCCCGCTGATGATCGGCGCGGCAATGAATTTCGCCAGGCCTTCCGCGCCGCCGAACGAGATCGCGTCAATCAAGTTCATAACAGACGGCTTGAGGTCCGGCTCGCCCGTGGCCAGGCCGATATCGCCGCCTTCCAGGCCCTTCGTTACCGCGTGTTCTATGAAGAAATGAGCGCCGTCGCCGCGCCGTCCGTAGCGGCCCTGGGGCGCGATTTCGACGATTTCGACGGTGTCTGCGATCATCTCCTGGTGTTCGATCACAATCGGAAATCCGGCGCGGTGGTCGGCGACTATCGTCTGTTGCGAGTATCGGTTGCGGCGGCGGGCGGGGGCTTTTATACGGCGTCGGAATACGACATCGGCGCCCTGGCTGCGTGCCCTGGCGAGGCGCTTGAATTGGGCCGCTCCTGCGTACATTCCGACTATCGCCATGGCACCGTGATCCAGCTTCTGTTGCGCGCCATTGCCGGTTATGTAAAGCGCTATCAAATCGGCCTGATTTTCGGCTGCGCCAGCCTGCCGGGGACCGATCCCGAGGCCCTGGCCCTGCCGCTCTCCTATCTCGCCCATAATCATCTGGCGCCGGATTTCCTCAGGCCGGTGGCCCTGGCGGATCGCTATGTGGAAATGAAACGCAGGGCGCCCGAGGCGATCGATGGGCGTGCCGCCGTCGCCGCCTTGCCACCCCTGATCAAGGGCTATCTGCGGGCTGGTGGGATGGTCGGTGACGGCGCGGTGATCGATCGCCAGTTCGGCACTGTCGATGTCTGCATGGTGATCGAGTCCGATTGCGTCACCGACAAGTTTCGCCACCGTTTCCAATGACCCATGGCTTGCGGGCAGGGGCCCGGCTTATCGTCTGGCTGGCCTGGACCTTTTTACTCCTGCCCCTGCAGCTGTTGGCCCTGGCCCTGGGGCAGCCTGACAGGATTCCGCTGATCTATCACCGGGGCGTTTTACGGATATTTGGCATCAGCATTGATAAGCGCGGCGTGCCATCGCCGTCTCGGCCCACTCTGTTCGTCAGCAACCATGCCTCCTATCTCGACATCGAGGCGCTGGGCGCTCTTGTTGCGGGCAGCTTCGTCGCCAAGAGCGAAGTCTCTAGCTGGCCCCTGTTCGGCCTGTTGGCGCGGCTCCAGCGCAGCGTCTTCATCGAGCGCCGCCGGTCGCGCGCCGCCGGTCATCGCGCCGCCCTTGCCGCCCGGCTCGATGACGGCGACAGCATCATCCTGTTCGCGGAAGGCACCAGCAGCGACGGCCGCCAGGTCCTTGCGTTCAAAAGCGCCCTGTTCGCCGTTGCCGACAGGGCGCGGGCTGTCCAGCCGGTTTCCATCGCCTACACCAGGCTCAACGGAGCGCCTCTGCCCGGGCGTCTGCGGCCCGAAGTGGCCTGGTATGGGGATATGGAGCTGGCCGGTCATCTGTGGAATTTTCTCGGCCTCGGGGCGCTGACCCTGGTGGTGGAGTTCCATCCGACCGTTGCTGCGCGGGATTTCCCGTCACGCAAGGCCCTGGCCGATCACTGCCAGCGCATCGTCGCCGGGGGCCTGTCGCGGGCGCTTCGCGGCAGCTTGACACCGCGAGACGCAGTGGTACCATCGGAACCTGTCGAGATTTCGAGGGTTTGCGACTAAGTGACTACCCATATTGAGCGCCGCCGCCTCTTGTCGGATTTTATCCGTTAAAAGCGCCGCCTTGACGAAGAAACTCTTCATCAAATCCTACGGCTGTCAGATGAACGTCTACGACTCCGCGCGTATGGCCGAGGTTCTGGCGCCCCTGGGCTATGGCGCCGCGTCCTCTCCGGAAGACGCCGACATGGTGATTCTCAACACCTGCCATATCCGCGAGAAGGCCGCCGAGAAGGTCTATTCAGAACTCGGCCGCCTGGGGCTGATCAAATCGGCGCGCGAGGCCGATGGCAAAGCCATGGTGATCGCGGTGGCCGGTTGTGTCGCCCAGGCCGAGGGCGAGGAGATGCTGCGCCGCGCCCCGGTGATCGATGTGCTCGTCGGACCCCAATCCTACCACCGGCTGCCCGAACTGGTGGCCCAGGTGGCGCGCGGCGGCGGGGCCGCGTTGAACACGGAATTTCCCCCCGAGGCCAAATTCGACCATCTGCCCAAGACCCGCGACGCACAAGGCGTGTCGGCATTTCTCTCGGTGCAGGAAGGCTGCGACAAGTTCTGTAGCTTCTGCGTCGTCCCCTACACCCGTGGCGCTGAATTTTCTCGGCCCCTGGCGGCGCTGCTCGACGAGGCCCGGCAATTGATCGAGGCGGGCGCCCGCGAGATCACCCTGCTCGGCCAGAACGTCAATGCCTATCATGGTTGTGCGGGCGGCCTGGGCGAGTTGATCCGCCATCTCGCCGACGTCGAGGGCTTGGAGCGCATCCGCTACACCACCTCTCATCCCCTCGACATGGATGAGAATTTAATTCGCGCCCATGGCGAGGTGCCGGTCCTGATGCCTTATCTTCATCTGCCCGTGCAGTCGGGCTCGGACCGGGTGCTGGCGGCCATGAACCGGCGCCATACCGCCGATGACTACCGCCGGATCGTTGCGCGCCTGCGTGACGTGCGGCCCGACCTCGCTCTGAGCGGCGATTTAATCGTCGGCTTCCCCGGTGAAAGTGACGATGATTTCGCGGCGACCCTGGCCCTGGTCGGCGATATGGGCTACGCCCAGGCCTATTCCTTCAAATACAGCCCGCGCCCCGGCACGCCGGCGGCCGGCCTGCCCGGCCAGATTCCCGATGCGGTCAAGGCGGCGCGGCTCGCTGCTTTGCAATCGTTGTTGCGCAGCCAGCAGACGGCATTTAACCGGGCCTGTGTCGGGCGCAGTCTTTTGGTGCTGTTCGAGCGTCCGGGCCGTCATGCGGGGCAGCTCATCGGGCGCAGCCCCTATATGCAGGCCTGCTATGCCGACGCGGAGAGCCACATGATCGGCGAGATCGTCGATGTGTGTATCCTTGAGGCCGGTGCCAACAGCCTTGCCGCCGAGCTTATCCCGGCGCCTTCCAGGCCAAAATCAAGGCGGGTCGCATGAGCCCGCCGACCCGCACCGGCGGCGCGGCGCAAACCGCCGAGCCCCTGCATATGACCTTCGAGGATAACGCCATGCTGCCCGCCCTGTTCGGCCGCCATGACGAGCATCTCGCCCGTATCGAGCAGGCCTTGGGCGTCGCCCTGGTGTCGCGTGGCAACCAGCTTGCCATTTCCGGCCCGCCCTGGTCGGTGCAAGCCGCCAAGCTGGCCTTGACCAGCCTGCTGCGCCGTCTCGAACAGGGTCATGAAGTGGAAGCCGCCGATGTATCCGCCGCCGTTCGCATGGTGGTGCGGGGCGGCGAGACCGGCGGCGAGGCGGTGGATAGCGGCGGCGAAGACCTGTTCATCACCACCCAGAAGGCCCGCATCGGGCCTCGTTCGCCGGTTCAGGCGGATTACCTGCGGGTTCTGCGCGAGTACGATCTTGTCTTCGCCCTGGGTCCGGCGGGCACCGGCAAGACCTATCTCGCCGTGGCTCAGGCGGTCTCCATGCTGATCGAGGGCAGGGTCGAGCGCATCGTGCTGTCGCGCCCCGCCGTGGAGGCCGGTGAAAATCTCGGCTTCCTGCCCGGCGATCTGCGCGAGAAGATCGACCCCTATCTCAGGCCGCTCTATGACGCCCTGCACGACATGATGCCCGGCGAAAAAGTTCGACGCCATCTTGAGGCCGGCGATATCGAGGTGGCGCCGCTCGCCTTCATGCGCGGCCGCACCCTGTCAAACGCCTATGTCATTCTCGATGAGGCACAGAACACCTCGACCGTGCAGATGAAGATGTGCCTAACCCGCCTGGGTGAGAATTCGCACATGGTGGTGACCGGCGATCTTTCACAGATCGATCTGCCGAGGGGGGTGAGTTCGGGCCTCGATGACGCGGTCAAGCGGCTGCAGGGTGTCAAGGGGGTCACCGTGGTGACCTTCAGCGATGCCGACGTGGTGCGCCACGACCTGGTGGGGCGTATCATCCGCGCTTATGACAAAATTTCAGGGGCTGACTCGTGAACAGCGTAACCGACATCGCCGTCCATGCGCCTTGCCCGGACTGGCGCGCGGCCCTTGCCGATTGCGACGCCCTGTGCCGGGATGCGGCGCTGGCAGCCCTCGCGGCGGCGCCGCTGGATGGCGGCAACAGCATTATCGAGATCGGCATCAGGCTCACCGACGATGCCGAGCTGCGCGAACTCAACAAGCGTTACCGGCACATCGATGCGCCGACCAATGTCTTGTCCTTCCCGATGTTTGAGGGCCCGCCGGGGGCGGATTTGGCGCCGCCGCCGGACGGCCTGCCGCTGGCTTTCGGTGATGTGGTGCTGGCCTTTGAGACCATACGGGGCGAGGCCGCATCCCAGGGCAAATCCCTGGCCGATCATCTCGGTCATCTGGTGGTGCATGGTGTGCTGCACCTACGCGGCTATGATCATGTCGACGACAGTCAGGCAGCGGCCATGGAACAGCTTGAAGCGATTGTCCTCGCCGGGCTCGGTGTAGCCAACCCCTATGAAGCAATTGTTGAACGCCGGTCTGCATCATGAATGACACCCCTCCTCCAGACCCAAAAGACGCGCGCACGGGATCGCTTCTTCAGCTTCTGCAAAGCTGGCTTGGCCATCTCGGCACCCGGCGTAACGGGAACGAGAGCTTGCGCGATTCCCTCGAAGAGCTGATCCAGAATCACGGCGACGAAGATGTGCTGATCGATCCGGATGAGCGCACCATGTTCGCCAACCTGCTGAAATTCGGCGATCTGCGTATCGACGATGTCATGGTGCCCAGGGCCGATGTTATCGCCGTGGACAAAACCGCTTCGATTGCCGAGGTCATCGGCATCATGGGCGAAGCCGGGCATTCCCGTCTGCCGGTATTTCACGACTCGCTTGACGATATTCTGGGCATGGTCCATGTCCGCGATCTGCTGAAATTCTGGGGCAACGAGACGGACGGCGGCCTGGCCGAGGTTATTCGCCCGCTGCTTTATGTGCCGCCCTCCATGCGGGTGCGCGATCTCTTGCTGATGATGCGCGCGAGCCACATCCACATGGCCATGGTGGTCGATGAATATGGCGGCACCGACGGGTTGGCGACGATTGAGGATCTGGTTGAGGAGATCGTCGGCGAAATCCAGGATGAACATGACACCGACGAGCCCCCGGCCCTGATCGACCGGCCCGGCGGGGTGGTCGAGGTCGATGCCCGGGCAGCCGTCGAAGACCTTGAGAAACGGGTCGGCTTCGGCCTGTTGACCGGCGATGACGAGGAAGACATCGACACCTTGGGAGGGTTGGTGTTTTCCCTGGCAGGCCGGGTGCCAACGCGCGGCGAGCTCATTGTCCATCCGAGCGGTCTGCAATTCGAAATCGTTGACGCCGATCCGCGCCGCATTAAGCGGTTGCGGGTGCAACAGGTTCCCCCAGCCAAAAGCGCCCCCGTCAAAAGCTCAACAGAATGACCCGTCTAAAAGACCGGGTCATGGCCCTCGCCGGCTGGCGACGGGCGCTGGTTGCCGTGGCTCTCGGCATCGCGGCGACCGGTGCTCTGCCGCCGCTTCATCTGGCACCCCTGCTGATCGTCGCCTTCAGCGGGCTGGTCTGGCTGATCGACGGCAGCGCCAAGGGGCGCGCCGCCTTTGCCATCGGCTGGTGGTTCGGCTTCGGCCATTTCGCCACCGGGATCTACTGGATCGGCATCGCCCTGCTGACCGATCCGGAGCGCTTCGCCTGGCTGGTAGCGCCCGCGGTGCTCGCCATGTCTGCCGTGCTGGCGCTGTTTCCAGCCCTGGCGGCCATGGTCGCCAGGCTTTGCGCGCCGGGGGTTTCGCGGGTGCTCGGCCTGGCCCTGGCCTGGGTGCTGGCCGAATGGCTGCGAGGCCAGATATTCACCGGCTTCCCCTGGAATTTGATCGGCACCGCCTGGGTCTTCTCGGAGTCGATGATTCAAACCGCCGCCTATGGGGGTGTGTTCGGCCTTAGCCTGATTACCGTGGCCGCGGCGGCCGCGCCCTCGACCGCTACCGGCGGACGCTGGATGCCAACCCTGGTCGCCGCAGCGCTTCTCGTGGGCCTGTGGGGCGCCGGTGCGGCGCGCCTGGGGGCCTATCCCGCCGGCGACACCGTCGCAGGCGTCCGCTTGCGCCTGGTCCAGGCCAACGTCGCCCAACATCACAAATGGCAGCCCGAGCTGCGTGAGGCGCTGTTCCGCCGCCACCTCGCCCTGACCCTTGCCGATGGCTTTGCGGATATCACCCACGTCGTCTGGCCCGAAACCGCAATCCCCTATTTTATCGCCAATGACGGGGCCCGGCGTCAGTTGATCGCCGCCGCGACTCCGAAAGGCGGCGCCTTGATCAGCGGCGCCCTGCGCGGCATCGGCAAAACCGAATCGACGCCGCAACAAATCTTCAACAGCCTGCATGGCTTCGACCATGAGGGCCGTGTGGTGGCGACCTATGACAAGGCCCATCTGGTGCCGTTTGGCGAATATATGCCGTTGCGCAATATCCTTGCGATCGAAAAGCTAACCTATGGCAAGACGGATTTCACGACCGGGCCCGGGCCGCGCAGCCTGACGGTTCCCGGCCTGCCATCCTTCAGCGCCTTGATCTGCTATGAATCGATCTTTCCCGCTGCCGTTACCGAGCCCGGCAATCGGCCCGGCTTCCTGCTCAACATCACCAACGACGCCTGGTTCGGGATCAGCAGCGGGCCCTATCAGCATTTCGCCAGCGCCCGATTGCGCGCCGTCGAACAGGGCCTGCCCCTGGTGCGTAGCGCAAATACCGGTATCTCGGCGGTGGTCGACGCTCAGGGCCGCGTCACCGCGCGGCTCGGCCTGGCCCTCGAAGGCGTACTCGATGCCGGCCTTCCGCGCGCCCTTGATGCTCCCACTCCCTATGCCCGGTGGGGCGATTTATGGCTGCTTGCCCTCGCCGTCGTCGGCGGCCTCTTATTGCTTCGCAGGAAACGCATAAGCGCTTGACCTGCGAGGCGCTGTTGACACAATGTCGCGACCGCCTAAATACGAGTCCTCATCAATCGGAGACTGTCCGTGCAAAGAAGCGACTATCTGTTTACCAGTGAATCCGTTTCCGAAGGCCACCCCGACAAGGTTTGTGATCGCATTTCCGACGCCGTGGTTGATCTCTATATCGCCGCCGAGCCTCAGGCGCGGGTTGCCGTCGAGACCCTGGTGACCACCAATCGCATCGTCCTTGCCGGCGAGGTGCGCGGCCCCGAATCGATTGGGCCCGACGACCTGGAGCAGGCGGCGCGCGATGCGGTGCGTGACATCGGCTACGAACAGGAGGGCTTTCACTGGCAGAAGGCCGAAGTGCAGGTCTATGTTCACAACCAGTCGTCCGATATCGCCCAGGGGGTCGATGCCGCCGGCAACAAGGACGAGGGCGCCGGCGATCAGGGCATCATGTTCGGCTTTGCCTGCCGCGAGACCAAGGCGCTCATGCCCGCGCCGATCCATTTCTCCCACGCGATCCTGCGCAAATTGGCCGCGGTCCGCCATGGCGATCCCGACAGTGGTTTCGGACCCGACGCCAAGAGCCAGGTCACCCTGAAATATGTCGGTGGCAAGCCGGTCGGCGCGACCTCGGTGGTGGTCTCGACCCAGCACGACGAGAATTTATCCCAGGAGGATGTGCGCGAGCGCGTGCGCCCCCATGTGATTGCGTCCCTGCCCGACGGCTGGATGTGCGACGAGGATGAGTTTTATGTCAATCCGACCGGGCGCTTTGTTATCGGCGGGCCTGACGGCGACGCCGGCCTGACCGGACGCAAGATCATCGTCGATACCTATGGCGGCGCCGCACCCCATGGCGGCGGCGCTTTTTCGGGCAAGGATCCCACCAAGGTCGATCGTTCGGCGGCTTACGTGGCGCGCTATCTGGCGAAGAATGTGGTCGCCGCCGATCTTGCTGAGCGTTGCGTCATCCAGCTCGCCTACGCCATCGGTGTTTCCCAGCCCATATCGCTCTATGTGGACACCTACGGCGGCGGGCGGGTCGATGAGGACAAATTGTCCAAAACCCTGCTCGATCTGGTCGATCTGTCGCCGCGCGGCATTCGCCAGCATCTCGATCTCAACCAGCCGATCTATGCCCGCACCGCGGCCTATGGTCATTTCGGCCGGGCGCCCGAGGCAGACGGTGGATTCTCCTGGGAACGTCTCGATCTGGTTGACGCGCTGAAAGCGGCGCTGCACTGACACTGAACCCCGAGAGACAGGTATACGGGCGGCGTCATGGCAAAAAGCTGCGCCCGTATCGCCAGGGGCTGATCGACGAGCTGCTTCCCACCCTGCGTATCGAGTTGCAACCGGGCCTCGATCCGGTCGGTCTGTTCGACCCCGGCCTGAGTGCCGTGTGGCTCGAAGTCGGCTTCGGCGGCGGCGAGCATATTGCCGCTCAGGCGCGGGCCCAGCCCGATGTCGGGCTGATCGGCTGCGAGCCTTTCGTCAATGGGCTGGCCAGCCTGCTCGCCCTGATCGATGAGGGTGATATCGATAACATCCGCCTGCATGACGACGACGCCCGCCTGCTGATGGATTGCCTGGCCGACGCCTCGATCGATCGCATGTTTCTGTTGTTTCCCGATCCCTGGCCGAAGGCGCGCCACCACAAGCGGCGGTTTGTGAATCCGGCGACCCTGGACGCCTGCGCCCGCATCCTGGCCGACGGCGCCGAGCTGCGCCTGGCCACCGACGACATGGCCTATTGCCGCTGGATGCTGGAGCATCTGCAACGCCATGAGGCCTTTCGCTGGATGGCGCAGGGGCCGGAGGATTGGCGCCAACGCCCCGACGATTGGCCAGAGACACGCTACGAAGCCAAGGCCCGCCGCCAAGGTCGCGCGCCGGCCTTTCTGATATACCGCCGGGTTTCCCGTTAATTGAAGTGCCCCCAAGGGTGCAAAAAAGGCTTGCGGGGCGGGGCGGGATGACTATGATCCAGTTTCGTTGAAATTGGGAACTTGGCGACCGGACCGGGTTCTTATCGAAAGTGGGCTTCTGGCCCCTTTTTTTGTTTGAACGGCAAGCTGGGTGGAGAAAATCGCGGACAAGGATTTTGGGATTGAGAGTCTGGTGACGCCCAGCCTTGAAGCGATGGGCTTCACGGTGGTGCGGGTCAGGTTGACCGGCCAGCCGGTTCGGATCTTGCAGATCATGGTCGAGCTGTTGGACGGATCGACGGTGACTGTCGATGATTGCAGCAAGATAAGCCGCGCGGTATCGGCCCTGCTTGATGTCGAGGATGTGATCAAGGCGGCCTATAGTCTGGAGGTCTCCTCGCCGGGGATCGATAGGCCGCTGGTCAAGCTGGCTGATTATGAGCGGTTCGCCGGGCATGTCGCCAAGATCGAGACGCGCCGGCCGCTTGAGGGTCGTAAGCGTTTTCGGGGCCGTCTGGTCAGTGTTGATGACGGCGATGTGCGGATCGATGTTGAAGGGGAGGTCGCGGCCATACCGTTTGCCGAGATCGCCACCGCCAAGCTGGTGTTGACGGACGAGTTGATTGCCGAGGCCGTGAAATCGGGCAACGCCTAAGGCGCCTGATTGAAGCGTTATGGCCCGGATGAATAGTTAAAGTCTGAATGGATAGCGATATGGAAACTGCTGGAAGTTATACACACATCGAAATGCTGCAGGTGGCTGACGCCGTGGCGGCGGAAAAGGGCATTGATCGCGAGACCGTGCTCGACGCCATGGAGCAGGCCATCCAGCATGCCGGCAAGCGCAAATACGGCCAGGATCACGACATCCGCGCCGATATCGATCGCACCAGCGGCGACATAAAATTGATGCGCTATATCGAGGTCGCCGACCCGGTGGAGAATTCGACGACGCAGATTTCCATTGAGGAAGCCCGCGACCGGAACCCCGACGCCCAGGTCGGCGATTTTCTGATCGACGCCCTGCCGCCGATAGATTTCGGCCGCATCGCCGCCCAGACCGCCAAGCAGGTCATCGTCCAGAAGGTGCGCGAAGCCGAGCGCGAGCGCCAATACAAGGAATACAAAGACCGTATCGGCGAGGTCATCAACGGCTTGGTCAAGCGTGTCGAATACGGCAATGTGGTGGTCGATTTGGGGCGCGCCGAGGCGCTGTTGCGCCGCGACGAACTGCTGCCCCGTGAATCGTTCCGCCGGGGCGACCGGGTGCGCGGCTACATATACGACGTGCGGCCCGAGCTGCGCGGCCCACAGATTTTCCTCTCGCGCACCCACCCCATGTTCATGTCCAAGCTGTTTGCCATGGAAGTGCCTGAGATTTACGACTCTATCATCGAAATTAAGGCGGTGGCCCGCGACGCCGGCAGCCGCGCCAAGATCGCCGTGCTGTCCAATGATGCCAGCGTCGACCCGGTCGGCGCCTGCGTCGGCATGCGCGGCAGCCGCGTGCAGGCGGTAGTGGGCGAGCTTCAGGGCGAGAAGATCGACATCATTCAATGGTCGCTCGATCCCGCCACCTTCGTGGTCAACGCCCTGGCGCCCGCCGAGGTGACCAAGGTGGTGCTCGACGAGGAGACCAAGCGCATTGAGGTGGTGGTGCCGGACGAACAGCTCAGCTTAGCAATTGGCCGGCGTGGGCAGAATGTACGCCTGGCTTCCCAGCTCACCAGTTGGGATATCGATATTCTCACCGAGGATGAGGAATCAGAACGCCGCACCGAGGAATTTCATAGCCGCACGCAAGCCTTCATCGAAGCGCTCGATGTGGAAGAGATCATCGCTCAGCTGCTGGTCGCCGAAGGCTTCGCCACAGTCGAGGAAGTGGCTTTCGTGCAGCTTTCGGAACTGGCCGGCATTGAGGGTTTCGACGAGGATATCGCCGGCGCCCTGCAGGAACGCGCCGCCGAGTTTCTTGCCGAGCGCGACAAATTGTTTGCCGAAAAACTGCAAAAACTTGGCATAGCCGATGATCTTGCTGAATTTCCCGGCATCACCGCGCCCATGCTGCTGGCGCTTGCTGAGCAAGACATCAAGTCGCTCGACGACCTGGCCGACCTGGCCGGCGACGAATTGCTCGAGTATCTGCCCGGCAGCGGCATGAGTGAAGACGACGCCAACGAAATCATCATGGCGGCCCGCGCCCATTGGTTCGATGATGAGGAGCCTTCGGAAGGCGAAGAGGGCACAGGAGACGCAGATGGCGAAGCCGCCACGGCCGATGACGACCCCGGACTGACGGCATAGGACGCGCAAAGCACATGGCTGCCACTCAGGCTCGTAAAGGCGCGAATAAGCGCAGTAACAAGGGGCGCGGACCCCAGCGGCGCTGCCTTGTCACCCGCCGTTTGGCGACCAAGGAAAGCCTGATCCGGTTTGTCGTCGGGCCCGACAATCAAGTGCTTCCCGATGTTGCCGCCAAACTCCCCGGTCGGGGAATCTGGTTGAGCGCCGAGAAGGATGTGGTAAATACGGCATGCGCACGCAACCTATTTGCCAAGGGGTTTCGCGCGGCGGTGACGGTTGACGCCCAAATGGACCGGCGTGTTGAGGATTTGGTGGCGAAACGATGCTTGGGTTTACTCGGTCTCGCGCGGCGCGCTGGTGATGTGACGTTGGGATTTGAGCGGGTTTGCGAAGCGTTGACGACAGGCGTGGCGGGTGTCGGCCTGATTGCCATGGAAGCGGCCGAAAACAGCCGCAGCCGTTTTTTGTGGGCGGCGCGGGACAAGTCGGTTCTGTCGTTGTTTACGGGCGTCGAGTTGAGTCAGGCCCTGGGGCGCGAGCATGCGGTGTTTGTCGCCGTGGCGAAAGGCCGCATCGCCCAGCGGTTGGTGGTTGAAGCGGAACGACTGGCTGGATTTCGTCAGGCAGCATTGAGTACAGGCCCCGGAGAATACCGGGAAGAAATGGTTTAGGCACGATGAGCGATACGACCGATAAGACAGATGACAAGAAGCCCTTGAGTCTCAAGAAGACGGGACGCCTGGAGCTACGCAAGACGGTGGAGAGCGGCGAGGTGCGCCAAAGCTTCTCTCACGGACGCTCGAAGACTGTCACTGTCGAAGTTAAACGCAAACGCGTGATCACGCCCGGCGAAAGCACCGGTGGCGCGGCCAGGGCCAAGATGGTTCCTGCCGGCCGGACCGCCGATGTAAAGGCGCCCGAGACAGGCAAACGCACCATTTCTGTGCGAAGCGATAAGAACCGCCAGCCGATCGTCCTCAAAACCTTGACCCCGGCGGAAAAAGTGACCCGCGCGCAGGCGCTCGAGTCCGCCCGCGTCAGAGACCGCGAAGCCCGGGAGAAAGCCTCCGAGGAAGCGATCGTCCAGGCCGAACAGGAAAAGACTGACGCCGCCGAACGGGAAGCCGCTACGGCCCGCGCCTCCGAAGAGGAAGAGCGCAAACGCTTCGAGGAAGAAGTCCGCCTCAAGGCCGAAGAAGACGCAGCCCGCCGCTTGAACCCCGAAGAAGAACCGGCCGCGGATCCGGTCGACGTTCCCGCCGCGCCGAAGAGCGGAAAATCTCTGTCTTCGCGCGCCGCCGAGGAAGGCGATACGAAAAGCGCCCGCCACGGCAAGGGCGAAGTTCGCCGTTCCGCCCTGGCGCCGCGCCGTAATCAACCGCGCCGGCGGTCGGGGAAAATGACCATTAGTCAGGCTCTGACCCAGGAAGAGCGAACCCGCAGCATGGCCTCGGTGCGCCGTGCCCGAGAGCGCGAAAAAGCGGCTCAGCGGACCGGGCCTATCGAGACCGTCAAGATCATCCATGAAGTGGTGGTGCCCGATTCCATCACCGTGCAGGAGCTCGCCAATCGCATGGCGGTGCGCGCCGTGGACGTGATCAAGGCGCTTATGAAGATGGATGTCATGGCGACAGTCAATCAGGTCATCGATGTGGACACCGCCGAGCTGCTGATTGAGGAGTTCGGTCACATTATGAAGCGGGTCAGCGACGCCGACGTTGAGATTGGTCTCACCGGAGATGTCGACGACGTAACCGATCTCGAACCACGCCCGCCCGTGGTCACGGTCATGGGCCATGTGGATCACGGCAAGACATCGCTGTTGGATGCTCTGCGCCGCACCGATGTGGTGGCCGGCGAAGCCGGCGGCATCACTCAGCATATCGGCGCTTATCAGGTAACCCTGTCCTCGGGGGCGCGCATCAGCTTCCTCGACACACCGGGTCATGCGGCCTTTACAGCCATGCGCTCGCGCGGCGCCAAGGCCACCGATATCGTCGTCTTGGTGGTCGCCGCCAATGACAGCGTCATGCCGCAGACCGTCGAGGCGATCAACCATGCCAAGGCCGCAGAGGTGCCGATCATTATCGCCATAAACAAGATCGACCTGCCCGATGCGGACCCCGAGCGGGTACGCCAAGATTTGCTGCAGCATGATTTGGTGGTCGAATCCCTGGGTGGTGAAATCCTCTGTGTCGAGCTGTCGGCGAAGGCGGGAACCAACCTCGATAAGCTGGAAGAGGTCATCCTGCTGCAAGCCGAACTTCTCGATTTGAAGGCCAATCCCAACCGCCCGGCCGAAGGTGTCGTCGTTGAAGCCACCATGGAGCAAGGTCGCGGCGCGGTAGCCACCTTGCTGATTCAGCGCGGCACACTCAGGGTCGGCGACATCGTCGTCGCGGGCAGCGAATGGGGCCGGGTACGCGCCATGATCAATGATCGCGGCGAGACAGTCGAAGACTGCGGTCCGGGATCCCCGGTGGTCATCCTCGGCCTCGGCGGGGTGCCCGATGCAGGCGACGAGATGGTCGCCGTCGAAAACGATCGCCGCGCCCGGGAAGTGACCGATTATCGCCAGGCGCAGATTCGCGAATTGCGCGTTTCCGCAGGTACGCGCGGCAGCTTGGAACAGATGTTCACCGACCTCGCCGAAGGCACCATTTCAACCCTTCCCGTCGTCATCAAGGGCGATGTGCATGGCTCGGTCGAGGCGATCATCGGCAATCTCGAGAAGCTGGCAAACGAAGAAGTCGCCATACAAATTCTCCACGCCGGGGTCGGCGGGATTAATGAATCCGATGTGACCCTGGCCCAGGCCTCCGCCGCGCCGATCATCGGCTTTAATGTCCGCGCCAATGCGGCGGCGAAGAAACTCGCCCGCCGCGACGATGTGGAAATACGTTATTATTCAGTGATCTACGACCTTCTCGACGATCTCAAGGCGGCGCTCAGCGGACTTCTCGCACCGACATTGCGCGAGAAGATCGTCGCCAATGCTCAGGTGCTCGAGGTCTTCGATATCACCAAGGTCGGCAATATCGCGGGTTGCCGGGTGCTCGACGGGCTCATCAAGCGGTCCTCCCTGGTCCGTCTGTTGCGCGACGACACGGTGATCTTCGAAGGCAAGCTATCGACCCTGCGGCGCTTCAAGGACGACGCCCGCGAAGTCAAGGAAGGTCACGAATGCGGCATCGCGTTTGAGAATTATCACGACATTCGCACCGGCGACATCATCGAAGCCTACGAGATCGAAGAGATCGCCCGGTCGCTCTGAGTTTCATTCGACCCCTGGCACGTCCCATGGCTAAAAACTCCAGCAAGGCTCCCGGCCAACGGCAATTGCGTGTTGGTGAAGAACTGCGCCACGTCCTGGTCGAGGTGCTGAGCAGGGAAGAGCTTCGCGACCCCGCCATGGAAGGCGTCTCGGTGACCGTCACCGAGGTTCGAATCGGGCCCGATCTGCGTCGGGCGACCGCCTATGTCATGCCGCTGGGCGGTGGCGAAGTGCAGCCGATTATTGACGCTCTCAACCGTGCCGCTGGGTTTATTCGCGGCCGGATTAGCCGCATGGTCAATTTGAGATACACGCCGAGCTTCGCCTTCGAGGCTGATACCGCCTTCGACGAGGCGAGCAAGATCAACACCCTGCTGCGCCAGGCCAAGCCGACTGCCAAAGATTTGGACGACGACGATGGGGCGTAGGAAGCGCGGCGGCCGGGCGATCAACGGCTGGCTCAATCTGGACAAGCCGGCTGGTCTGACATCGGCGCGGGTCGTCGCGCGGGTGCTCAAGTCGACCGGCGCCATGAAAGCCGGTCATGGCGGCACCCTCGATCCCATGGCCACGGGAATACTGCCCATTGCCCTGGGTGAAGCCACCAAGACCACCGCCTATGCCATGGCCGGCGCAAAGACCTATCGGTTCACCGTGGCCTGGGGCGAGGCACGCGATACGGACGACGCCGAGGGCGCGGTGATCGGTGTCAGTGATGTTCGCCCCACCGAGGAAGAAATTCGCGCCGCCCTTGGTGCTTTCACCGGCGATATTGACCAGACACCGCCCACATACGCTGCCATCAAGGTGGGTGGCGAGAGGGCCTATAAGCTGGCGCGCGAGGGCAAGCCCGTCGAGATGACGGCGCGCCGGGTGAGAATCGACCGCCTCGCGTTGATTTCCCTGCCCGATGCCGATCATGCGGTCTTCGAGATGGATTGCGGCAAGGGCGTCTATGTGCGATCCCTGGCGCGCGATCTTGCCCAGCGCCTGGGCAGCCTCGGACATGTATCTGACTTGCGCAGAACCGCGGTTGGCCCGTTTCTCGAGGCGGACGCTATTTCGCTAGATAATCTCGAAGACTTGGGGCATAGTGCCGCGCTGTTCGAGCATGTGAGACCGGTCGAGACCGCGCTGGACGACATCCCGGCACTGGCCGTGACCGATCAACAGGCCGCCCGCCTTAAATGCGGACAAGCCGTTCATGTGCTTTGTAATGAGCCGGGAATGGTCCGTGTTACCGCCGATGATCGGCTGGTAGCGCTTGCCGAAGTCGACGATGGCATGGCCAAACCGGTTCGCGTATTCAACCTTTGAAGTGGAGTATACGATGTCGATAACCGCTGAGCGCAAATCCGCGCTGATTACCGACTATGCCGTCAATAAAGGGGACACCGGTTCGCCGGAGGTGCAGGTCGCCGTGCTCACAGAGCGCATCCTCAATCTGACTGAACATTTCAAGACCCATAAGAAAGACCATCACTCGCGGCGTGGTCTGCTGATGCTTGTCAGCCGTCGCCGCAAACTTCTGGATTATCTCAAGCGCGTTGATAATGGGCGCTATGCCGCACTCATCAAAAGCTTGGGTCTCCGCCGTTAAAATTTTGTATCCGGCGACGAGGTAGATCCTCCGTCGCCGCGACGTTATGCGCCCGGCACTCCGCCACGGGGATTCGCCCGCCGGCCGGGGTCGCGGACATGGTGTTCGCAATTCGGGCGCGGACAACCGATCAAAGAACCCAGGGGTCGATAGGCGACCCCTGCGGATGTTATGCAAGGAAGAAGATATGTTTGAAGTACATCGTAAAGAAATCATGTGGGGCGGGAAGAAACTCGTCTTTGAATCCGGGCGTATTGCCCGCCAGGCCGATGGCGCTGTTCTGGTAAGCTACGGCGAAACCGCCGTGCTCTGTACCGCCGTTGCCGATAAGAAGCCGCGTGTTGGCCTCGATTTTTTCCCCCTGACCATCAATTACCAAGAGAAGGCTTTCGCCGCGGGCAAGATCCCGGGAGGCTTTTTCAAGCGCGAAGGGCGTCCCGGCGAAAAGGAAACCCTGACCTCGCGCCTCATCGATCGGCCGATCCGGCCGCTGTTCGCCAAGGGGTTCAAGAATGAAACCCAGGTGATCTGCACGGTTTTGTCGCACGACCTGGAAAACGATCCCGATGTGGTTGCCATGATCGGCGCCTCGGCGGCCCTGACGATTTCGGGGATTCCCTTTATGGGCCCCATCGGCGGCGCGCGCATCGGTTATGTTGACGGTGAGTACATTCTCAACCCGACCACCGCCGAGCGCGAAACGAGCCAGCTCGATCTCATGGTCGCCGGCACCCAGGAGGGCGTGATGATGGTCGAGTCGGAGGCTCATGAGCTTTCCGAAGACCAGATGCTGGGCGCTGTCATGTACGGCCACCGCGAGATGCAGGCGGTGATCCAGGCGATCATCGAGCTCGCCGAGATGTGCGCCAAGGAGCCCTGGGACGTACCCGGCGAAGATCCCGAGCTGGAAGGTCTGACCAAGCGCTTTACAGAACTGGCGGAAGCCGGCCTGCGCGACGCGTATGGCGAAAAGGTCAAGCAGGCCCGGGTCGAGAAGCTCGACGCCGTGCGCTCCGCCGCCAGCGAGACCTTCGAAGCCGAGGGCCTCGATACGGCCAAGATCAGCGGCCTGTCGAAGGCGCTTGAGAAGAAGATCGTGCGCGGCAGCATTCTTGAGACCGGCCAGCGTATCGACGGCCGCGACACCAAGACCGTGCGTCAGATCGTCACCGAGGTCGGGGTTCTGCCCCGCGCCCACGGTAGCGCCCTGTTCACCCGCGGTGAGACCCAGGCCCTGGTGACGACGACCCTGGGCACCGGCTCGGACGAGCAGATCATGGATGTGCTCGATGGGGAATATCGCGAGCATTTCATGCTGCATTATAATTTCCCGCCCTATTCGGTGGGTGAGGCGACATTTATGCGGCCGCCCGGCCGCCGCGAGATCGGCCATGGCAAGCTCGCCTGGCGGGCGGTGCGGCCCCTGCTGCCCGCGAAGGAAGATTTTCCCTACACCATCCGCGTGGTTTCCGAGATCACCGAATCCAACGGCTCGTCGTCCATGGCGACGGTCTGCGGCGCTTCCCTGTCGCTGATGGACGCCGGGGTGCCATTGTCGCGCCCGGTGGCCGGCATCGCCATGGGGCTGATCAAGGAAGACTCAGGCTTTGCGGTGCTGTCCGACATCCTCGGCGACGAGGATCACCTGGGCGACATGGACTTCAAGGTCGCCGGCACCCAGGAAGGCATCACCTCCCTGCAGATGGATATCAAGATCACCTCGATCACCGAGGAGATCATGCGCACCGCCCTGGCCCAGGCCCGGGACGGCCGCCTGCATATCCTCGGCGAAATGACGGGCTCGCTTACCTCGTCCCGTGAGGGCGTCAGCCAGCATGCGCCGCGCATTACCACCATCACCATCCCGAAAGACAGGATCGGTGAAATCATTGGGCCGGGGGGTAAGATCATTCGCGAGATTTGCGAAACCACCGGCACCAAGATCGACATCGAAGACGACGGTACGGTCAAGGTGGCTGCGACCGACAGCGACGCGACCGAGGCGGCGATCAATCGCATCCGCGATATCATCGCCGAACCCGAGGTCGGCGTGATCTACGACGGCAAGGTGGTCAAGACCCTCGATTTCGGCGCCTTCGTCAACTTCATCGGGAGCCGCGACGGGCTGGTTCATATCAGCGAGTTGGCCGACCATCGGGTCAATACGGTCAACGATATCGTCAAGGAAGGCGATACGGTCAAGGTCAAGGTGCTGGCGGTGGATGACCGCGGCAAGATTCGCCTCAGCATGAAGTCGGTTAATCAGGAAACCGGCGAGGACCTGACGGCAGACGCCAACGCCGACGCCGACGGCGAGGCAGAAGCAAAAGCCGCCGACTAAACCGGTTGAGAGAGTATAGGGCGCATCCGGGAATGAGATCCGGATGCGCCTTTTTTCGAGGGGGTGGCGTTGAATCTACCCAAAGTCATCGGACATCGGGGGGCCGCTGCGGTGGCGCCGGAGAACAGCCTGGCGGGGTTTCGCCTGGCCAAAAGCGTCGGCGCGACCTGGGTCGAATTCGACACCCAGCTGTCCGCCGACAAACGCTGCATCGTCTTTCACGACGACAAGCTGGACCGCACCACGAACGGCTCGGGCTCGGTCGACGATACGGCTTATGCCGATATCCGCCGGCTCGACGCCGGCGCCTGGTTCGACCCCGCCTTCGCCGGCGAGCCTGTGCCGTCGCTCAAGGAAACGCTTGCCTTGCTGGTCGACTGCGGGCTGCATCCCGATATCGAAATCAAACCCGGCGAGGGCCGCGAGACGGAGACCGCGCGGGCGGTCATCAAGGAGGCCAAGGCCCTGTGGCCGGCAACTGCCGCGCCGCCGCTGATCACCAGCATCAAGCATGATTGCCTGCGGGTTGCCCGGGAGCTGGCGCCGGATTGGCCGCGCGGCCTGATCTGCTTTCGCTTTCCGAAGGATTGGCGGGCCCTGCTCGAGCAGCTTGATTGCAACATCTGCATCTGCAAACATGAACGCCTCAGCCGCCGCCGGGTCGAGGAGATAACCGGCGCCGGCTATGAAGTGATGGCCTTCACGGTCAACAATCCCCGCCGCGCCGCCCGGTTGCTGTCCTGGGGCGTCTCATCGATAATCACCGATGCCCCCGAGGATATTCTGGCGATTACCACTCAATCATTATAGCTTTGACGCGGCCCCATAACGGGCGACGATAAAACAGGGATGAAATCGATTATGGGATTGATGGCCGGCAAACGCGGCATTGTCATGGGGGTCGCCAACGACCGCTCGATCGCTTGGGGTGTGGCGAGCGCGTTGAGCGCCCAAGGGGCGGAAATCGCCTTTACCTATCAGGATGCTTTCGAATCCCGTGTGCGGCCCCTCGCCGAGCAGCTCGGCTCCGGCATCGTCCTGCCCTGTGACGTGGGTGACCAGGCCAGCATCGACGCCGCCTTCGCCGCCCTGGCGGCGCAATGGGACAGCATCGATTTTGTGGTTCACGCCATCGCCTATTCGGATAAGGAGGAGCTCAAGGGGGAATATCTCAATACCTCACGGGAAAACTTCCAAAAGACCCTGGATATATCCTGCTATTCCTTCACCGCGGTCGCCAAGGCGGCGGCAGACATGATGACAAACGGCGGCAGCATGGTCACCCTGACCTATTCAGGATCCGAGAGGGTGATGCCCCAGTATAACGTCATGGGCGTCGCCAAGGCAGCGCTCGAAGCCAGTGTGCGCTATCTCGCCACCGATCTCGGGCCGGCGGGCATCCGAGTCAATGCGCTCTCGGCCGGGCCGATGCGCACCCTGGCTGGCTCCGGCATCTCTTCGGCGCGCTATATCTACAAATGGACTCAGGAAAACGCGCCGCTCCGGCGCAGCATCACCCTGGAAGAAGTCGGCTCAGCGGCGCTCTATCTGATGAGCGAGCTGTCGAGCGCGGTGACCGGCGAGGTTCATCATGTGGACGCCGGCTACAATATTGTCGGCATGAAGGCGATACCGCTTGAGCGCCTTGCGGTTGAAGCGGAACAGGTTGCCAACCGCGCCGCTGCCCATGAAGCCGCCGCTCTACCTGCTGATTTCAAATATACCGCCCGCGACTCGAGCTTTTCCTACGACGACATCATCAAATGCGGCAAGGGAGAGCTGTTCGGCCCGAAGAACGCCCGCCTGCCCGCACCGCCTATGCTGATGTTCGACCGAATCACGGAGACCAACGAGACCGGCGGCCAGTTCGGCAAGGGCGAGATTATCGCCGAGTTCGATATCAAACCGGGATTATGGTTCTTCGATTGCCATTTCCTGTCCGATCCGGTGATGCCCGGCTGCCTGGGGCTTGATGCTTTGTGGCAGCTGGTGGGCTTCTACCTCGGCTGGCTCGGAAATCTGGGCCGTGGCCGCGCTCTGGGCGTCGGCGAGGTCAAGTTTTCCAACCTGGTCCTACCGAACGGCCGTCTGGTTCGCTATCATGTGGAATTCAAACGTATCATACAGCGTCGGCTCATAGTCGGTGTCGCCGATGGGACCATGACCCTTGACGGCGAGGTCGCTTATCAGGCAAAGGATCTTAAGGTCGTATTGTCCAGCGTCGACAATCAGGGAGAGAGCTGATGAGACGGGTTGTGGTAACCGGCATGGGCATCATCTGCCCTATAGGCAACAGTCTCGACGAGGTCACCGATGCCTTGCGCGAAGGGCGCTCGGGTATCGAATTCTGCCAGGATTACAAGGACCACGGCTTCCGCAGCCATATTCACGGCTCGCTCAAGATCGATCTTGATGAGGCCATCGACCGCAAGCTGCGGCGTTTCATGGGCGATGGCGCCGCCTACAACTACCTGGCCATGGAGCGGGCCATCGAGGATTCCGGCCTGAGTGACGATCAGGTCTCCAACGTGCGCACCGGCATGGTCATGGGCTCGGGCGGCACCTCGACCCAAAATTTGCTGTGGTCGACCGATACGCTCCGCGAGAAGAGCGCCAAGCGGGTCGGGCCGTTCATGGTGCCGAGGGTCATGTCGAGCACCAACTCGGCAACCCTGGCGACGCCGTTCAAGATCAAGGGGTCGAGCTATTCCATAAGCTCGGCCTGTTCGACCAGCGCCCATTGCATCGGCAACGCTGCCGAGCTCATCCAATGGGGCAAGCAGGACGTCATGTTCGCCGGCGGCGGCGAGGAGCTGCACTGGACCCTGACCCTGCTGTTTGACGCCATGCCGGCCTTGTCGTCGAAATACAACGACGAGCCGACGCGCGCCTCGCGGCCCTATGACGCCAATCGCGATGGTTTCGTTATTGCCGGCGGCGGCGGCGTTCTGGTGCTCGAAGAGCTCGATCATGCCCGCGCGCGCGGCGCCGATATCTACGCCGAACTGGTCGGCTACGGCGCCACCTCGGACGGCTTCGATATGGTTCAGCCGTCGGGCGAAGGCGCCGTTCGCTGCATGCGCATGGCGCTGGAAGAGAGCGGCGGTCCGATCGATTATATCAACGCCCATGGCACCTCGACGCCGGTCGGTGACACCCGTGAGCTGGAAGCGATCAGGGAAGTTTTCGGCAGTGATATCCCGCCGATCAGCTCGACCAAATCTCTGACCGGACA
This sequence comes from Alphaproteobacteria bacterium, assembly GCA_046582565.1. Lineage (GTDB taxonomy): Bacteria > Pseudomonadota > Alphaproteobacteria > JAAXGF01 > JAAXGF01 > JAYGED01. Next base: position 14,820 of record JAYGED010000069.1, on the reverse strand, counting down.
CAGCCAGGGCGCTACCGGGGCCCATGAGGCGATTTATTCTCTGTTGATGCAGAAGCACGGTTTTATCAGCGCCTCGGCCAATGTGGATGACCTTGATCCCGGGGCGGAAGGCATCCCCATCATCACCGAGCGCCGGGATGACGTTCACCTCGACAAAGTGATGTCCAACAGCTTTGGCTTCGGGGGCACCAACGCGACGCTGATCTTCCAGCGCCTCCGCGACTAAAATTGGTGCTGGTTTATAGGGCGTAAAAAATATCCACTACTGCGCGAAGTTTGTTCTTTAAATTCCAACGTTACTCGATCATATTCCTAGCATGAATAAAACAAGGCCCTATAGCGCGATCATCGAGCGATTGCGCGCCGCCAAGCTGAGGCCGACCCGGCAGCGGCTCGCCTTGGCGCGGCTGCTGTTCGAAGGCGGCGACCGTCATGTCACCGCCGAGAGCCTCCATAAGCAGGCCCTGTCGCAAAATGAGCGGGTCAGTCTGGCGACCGTTTATAACACGCTGCACCAGTTCACCCGCGCCGGCATGCTGTGCGAGGTGGTGGTCGAGTCGGCGCGTTCCTACTTCGACACCAACACCATCCACCATCATCATTTCTTCTGCGAAGAGAGCTAGGTTCTCAAAGACATCCCCTGCGCCGACTTGCGACTGCTGGATCTGCCGACGCCGCCCCAGGGCATGGAGATCAACCAGATCGACGTGGTCATCAGAACCCGCCCCAGGGGTTCCTGACGGATTTCATTCTCTCCTGTCGTTTCTTTAATTTATTCAATAATATAAATGATCTATTTAGTTTATTAGAAATGATCTGATTAATTGACTCGGGCTTTGTTGCGAGTCAAAATGAGGCATCATTTCGCGTGGTTACGGACCAACTCAAAGCTATAGGAGGCGCTTATGCCGTCACTGGCAGGAACCAAAACTGAGCAAAACCTGAAAGACGCCTTCGCCGGCGAATCTCAGGCCAACCGTCGTTATCTCTATTTCGCCCAGCGCGCCGATGTCGAAGGCTATAACGACGTCTCCGCCGTCTTTCGCTCAACCGCTGAGGGTGAGACCGGCCATGCCCACGGGCATCTGGAGTTTCTTGCCGAGACCGGCGATCCGGCAACCGGCAAGCCGATCGGTCCGACCGCCGATCGGTCCGACCGCCGATAACCTGGCCGCCGCTATTGCCGGCGAGACCTTCGAATACACCGATATGTATCCGGGCATGGCGCGCTCTGCCCGCGATGAAGGCTTCGACGAAATCGCCGACTGGTTCGAGACTCTCGCCAAGGCCGAAAAATTACACGCCGGACGCTTCCAGAAGGCGCTCGACACCCTCGGCTAACAAGCATGCCGACACTGAATAAGCGGGGTCCAACAAGGGCCCCGCTTTATTTTTTTGGACTGGTATTATGAGAGCCGGAACATGAGAGCCAGAACATGAGAGCCAGAACATGAGAGAAGGCAGCCTGGAGGCGCGCCGACGCGCCACGCGCTCGATTGGCGCAACCCGGAGTTTTACGACACTGACCGGCTCGATGACGAACTCAGGCGGGTGTTTGACATTTGTCATACATGTCGTCGTTGCTTCAATCTGTGTGACAGCTTTCCCCGCCTGTTCGATCTCATTGACGAGTCAGACACGGGCGAGCTGGATTCCGTAGACAGCGTTGATTTTAAACATGTAATCAATGCCTGTGCATTGTGTAACATGTGCTACATGACAAAATGTCCCTATGTGCCGCCCCATGAGTTCAACATCGATTTTCCCAAGCTCATGCTGCGTTACCGCGCGGTGCAGCATCGAGCCGGCGAAACCGGCTGGGCGCAGGCGCAGCTCGCACAGACCGACCGAAACGGCAAGCTGGCGCGGCCTGTCGCCCCGCTCGCCAACTGGGCGAGCCGGGAGGGCAACGGGCTTACGCGGCCCCTGCTGGAAGCCGCCGCCGGAGTCCATCGCGAGGCCGTACTGCCGCGCTTTCATGGTAAGACATTCACCGCCCGCGCCGCCGAACAGCCGCTCGAAATCAACCGCGATGCCCCGGCCCATGGCCGTAAGGCGGTGCTCTATGCAACCTGTTTCGTCAATTACAACAATCCGTCCATCGGCCTTGCGACGCGCGCCGTGCTGGCCAAGAACGGTGTAGAGACCGAAATTCACTATCCAACCTGCTGTGGCATGCCCCAGCTCGAGCATGGCGATCTGGAAGCGGTCGCCGCGCGGGCGCGGAAGGTGGCGGACGCACTCGTCCCCTGGATTGACAAGGGCTATGACATTATCGCCATGGTGCCCTCCTGCGCGCTCATGCTGAAGATCGAATGGCCGCTCATCCTGCCCGACGATGGGGCCATCGCCAAGCTCGCCGCCGCGACCCGCGATATTGCCGAGTATGTCGTCGATATTGATCGCAAGGAGGGCCTGACGCCGGGCCTCGCCGCGATTGACGGCGGCGTGACTCTGCATCTCGCCTGCCATGCCAGGGCGCAGATCATCGGCCCCAAGGCGCGCGATTTGCTGGCGCTGATTCCCGATGCCGACATCGAGGTTATCGAGCGCTGTTCGGGTCATGGCGGTTCCTGGGGCTTTATGGCCGATAATTTCGAGATCGCCCTCAAAGTAGGCAAGCCGGTGGCGCGGTCGGCGGCCCAGTCGAACAAGCCCTATATCGCCTCGGAATGTCCGCTGTCCGCGAGCCATATCATTCAGGGCATGGACAGACTCTCAGAGCAGGCCGCACAAACGCCGGCGCCGATCCATCCTATTGAGCTGTTCGCCATGGCCTACGGCATCGACCCCAAGGAATAGCCATGCCAGCCAAGCGTGAAATAACCCGCGCCGACATTATGCCCATGGAGGAATTTGCCGTCGTGCGCAAGCAGCGTCGGAGCGAAATTTCCGCCATCAAGCGAATTCGCCGTCTCGCCATCGGCCCCGATGCGACGATCTATTTCGAGAGCTACGACGCCATGTGGTGGCAGGTCCATGAGATGCTGCATATCGAAAAGGGCGGCGAGGCACAGATCGCCGATGAGTTGTCGGCCTTTAATCCGCTAATCCCCAACGGCCATGAACTGGTCGCTACCTTGATGTTCGAAATCAACGATCCGGCGCGCCGCGACGCCCTGCTGTCACGCCTCGGCGGCGTTGAAAAATACATTGCCATTACGGTCGGCTCGGAGACCATCGCCGCCGTCGCCGAAGACGATGTGGAGCGCTCGACAGACGAGGGGCGCGCATCATCGGTGCAATTTCTGCATTTCCCCTTCACGCACGAACAGATCAGCGCTTTTCGCGACCCCGCCGCGCGGGTGATCGTCGCCATCGACCATGCCGGCTACGGCCATATGGCGGTCATGGACGATGCGGTGAGCGAAGCCCTGGCTGATGATTTCGAGTAGGGAGCTATCAGCTATCAGCTATCAGCTATCAGCTATCAGCTATCAGCTATCAGCTATCAGCTATCAGCTATCAGAAGCAAGCTGAAGGCTGACCGCTGACTGCTGATAGCCCCTACCTCACTCCACCGTTTCGTCAGGATAAGCGCCCCAGAAATCCGCCTGGGGCAGCCAGCCTTTCAGGCCGTCGGCCTCGATCCGGCACCAGCCGCCAGCGCAGACAAGAAGTGCTGCCACCACGCCGGGTTTCAGCTTGGCGACCACCGCCGAGGCGCCATCGGGATCGCTCCGCAGGCTTCGCACGGAACCGGTCACCAAAACCGAGCGGCGGCTGGTCAGCAGGCTTTTATGGACCCAGCCCTCCGAGCCGTCTACATCGCGGAGCTTGCGCCAATTGCCGTATTCGGCGGTAATCTCAATGGGCAACGAGCGGCGCAGAAACACCCATTCCACGGGATATTGCTTGCCCGGCCCGGCGCGTAAATTCACCTCGTCTGAGCGCAGCGACGCAAAGCGCGGCAAGGGCGCGCCGGTTTCCGCGGCAAGATCCGGGCTGGTCAGGATCAACAGAGCGATTAGCAAGGCTGCGAACGGGTTCACGGGCAGAGGCCCCCTGGGTCATGGTGGGCGAAGTATAGCCCGGTCATTCTTGATGGCCGATGGTAAAACGTCTACATAGGAGAGGCGAATGACTGCCACCCATGCTGTTGTTCGCAAGCGTATCCCACCGGAGACCGGCATGGCCAAGAAGCGACCCCTCGTCATCGTCACGCGCAAGCTGCCCGAAGTCATCGAGACCCGCATGATGGAGCTGTTCGACACCCGCCTCAACGAAGACGATCACTCCATGACCCAGGCGGAATTGATCGACGCCGCCCAGGCCGCCGACGTGCTGGTGCCCACGGTCACCGACCGCATCGACAAGGGCATACTCGCCCAGGCCAACCCCGATCTCCGGCTGATCGCCAATTTCGGCACCGGCGTCGACAATATCGACCTGGCGTCGGCCAATCAGCGCGGCATCACGGTGACCTCGACGCCCGGCGTGCTGACCGAGGACACCGCCGACATGACCATGGCGCTTATACTCGCGGTGCCGCGGCGTCTCGCCGAGGGCGAGAGGCTGATGCGCAGCGGCGAATGGCGCGGCTGGGGTCCGACCACCATGCTCGGCCACCGTATCTGGGGCAAACGACTGGGCATCATCGGCATGGGCCGTATCGGCACGGCCGTGGCGCGCCGCGCGAGAGGCTTTGGCCTGTCGATCCATTATCACAACCGCCATCGGGTGCATGAGGAGCTTGAGGCTGAGCTTGAGGCGACCTATTGGGAAAGCCTCGATCAGATGGTCGCCCGCATGGACATCATCTCGGTCAATTGCCCGCATACGCCGGCGACTTTCCATCTTCTGTCCGCCCGCCAGCTCAAGCTGGTGCAGCCCCACGCCTATATTGTCAATACCGCGCGCGGCGAGGTGATCGACGAGAACGCCCTGACCCGTATGCTGCGCGCCGGTGATATCGCCGGCGCCGGCCTCGATGTTTTCGAGCATGAGCCGGCGGTCAATCCCAAGCTGCTGGCGCTCGATAACGTGGTGCTGCTGCCCCATATGAGCTCGGCGACGATCGAGGGCCGTATCGACATGGGCGAGAAGGTCATCATCAACATCAAGACCTTCATCGACGGCCATGTGCCGCCCGACAGGGTCATCGATATCTACGGCTGACCGCCTTGGGCGATTTTTCCGAAGCGGCGGAGTTTGCCGAGGCTCATGAGATTCCCTGGTCGCGCGATCTCGCCGAGCAGATCGGCGACGGTCAGTTCGAACCACCGCCCTGGAATGAAATTCTCGGCCCGGTCTGGCCGCGCGGCGGTCCCGCCGGACTGATCATACGGGGTGGTGAGACCGTCATCGAATGGGGCGATGCGGATCGCGCCGACCTCACCTTCAGCGTCGCCAAAAGCTATCTCGCCGTCTTGGCCGGTGTCGCCCTGGCCGATGGACTAATACGGGATATGGACGATTGCGTCGCCGATTATGCCCTCGATGACGGCTTCAAGGCGGCTCAGAACCGCGCCATCACCTGGCGTCATCTGCTACAGCAGACCAGCGAATGGGAAGGAGCTCTGTGGGGCAAGCCCGACCTCATCGACCACAACCGGGAGGTCGGCGGCGGCGATAATTCGCGCAAGGGCCAGCATCGCGACCTCGCCGCTCCCGGCGCCTATTGGGAATATAACGACGTTCGCGTCAACCGCCTGAGCCTGTCTCTGCTCCAGGTTTTCCGTAAGCCCCTCGAGGATGTGTTGCGCGATCGGGTGATGGCGCCGCTGGGCTGCTCAGACGGCTGGGGATGGCATGCCTATGACAATGCCCGCTTTGAGATCGGCGGGGTCGATATGCCTTCGGTGCCGGGTGGCACCCATTGGGGCGGGGGCCTGCGGATATCGGCCAGGGATCAGGCGAAGCTCGGCCAGTTGATGCTCGCTGGCGGCGCCTGGGAAGGGCGCGAGATCATTCCGCCATACTATCTCGCCGCCCTCGCCGAACCCTGCCCGCTGAAACCCGATTACGGCTTCCTCTGGTGGCTCAATACGGGCCGCCAGCTCTGCCCCGCGGCGCCCGAAACCAGCCTGTTCGCCATGGGCGCCGGTGGCAACCACATCTGGGTCGAGCCCGATCACGACCTTGTCGCCGTCACCCGCTGGCTCGACGACGCGGCAACCAACGATTTTATGGCCTGCGTCATGGCGGCGGTTTGAATCGACTGGATTAGTCTTCGGCAGACAAATTTGTTACCATACCGGCGATCGTTCTCGTACCGGTAAGCGCGGGACTCGCGGAATCGACAGGGAACAAACTTTTTGGAGATTTTATCATGACATTACGTGCGCGCGCAGATCACCTTGCCGAATCAAATTTCTCGGCGATGCAAACATCGCCGGACGCCGATCAGACGAAAAAGGTGACCGATGTCATCGAGAAGGCGATCATCGACGTCGTACTGGAGGAACGTACCCGCTGTGCCGGTGTTGCTAACTCCCATGGTACTCCCGATGCGGATCGGGCCAGCAAAATCGCCGACGAAATCCGCCGCGCCGAGAACGCTGAGATCGCCGGCCGCGCGTCCAAGCAATGGTGATCAAAGCGTCTCTGTAATACACTGTCATACAGGTTGTATTACATTAGAGGGAAATCAGATAAAAAGCATGGCGCCGTCGGCACTTGCGTCGTTCAGGAAGGTGACAATACCGCCCGAATGATGCTTGAAATCCTGGCGCAAATCCTCGGGCCCAAGGCCCATGGCGCGCAGGCCCATATCGCAGACCATGATGCGCACATCCAGCGCAATACAGGCGTCGAACAGCTCTTCGAAGCCGCCGACGCCGCGTATCGCAAACTCGGCATCCCGTTCAGCGGCGCCCGGCAACGCGATCCAGCCGTGGCTTCCGTCGGCCCTGCGCGGGGCCAGGGCGTGAATGCTTTCCATGGTGAAAAACAAGGTCGTCGGGCGATCAACCGAGGCAGCGGCGGCGGCCATGGCGAGGGCGTAATGGACGCGGCCGAAATCGCCCGAAAAAACGACGATGGAAAGCTTGTCAGGTGCTTTGGTCATGGATCGAAAGATCTTTGATGGTGGCGTTGGGCCCGCACAGCGGGCAGTCCGGGTCGGGCTTGACGGTGATCTTCTGGAAACTGGCCGCCAGGGAATCATAGAGGATCAGCGAGCCCGAGAGGCTGTCGCCGATACCGAGGATTTCCTTGAGCACCTCGGTCGCCTGGAATGAGCCCAGGGTGCCGGCCAGGGCGCCGAGGATGCCGGCTTCCGAGCAGGACGGCACCAGCCCGGGCGGTGGCGCCTCGCGGAACAGGCAGCGATAGCAGGGATTGTCGCCGCCGAGATGGGCCTTGAAGGTGGCAATCTGGCCGTCGAAGCGCAGCATGGCGGCGGAGACCAGGGGGCGCTCGGCGAAATAGCAGGCGTCGTTGACCAGATAGCGGGTGGCGAAATTGTCGCTGCCGTCGGCGATCACGTCATAGCCGGCGATCAAGCGCTCCACATTGGCCAGGGTGAGCCGCTCCTCATGGGTGATGACGCGGACCTCGGGATTGATCTCGCCCAGGGTCGCGGCAGCACTCGCCGTCTTGGCCTCGCCGATGCGCGAGGTGGCGTGGACGATCTGGCGTTGCAGATTGGAAAGCTCGACCACATCGTCATCGATGACGCCGATGGTGCCGACCCCGGCGGCGGCGAGATACATCAGTACAGGCGAGCCCAGGCCGCCGGCTCCAACCACCAGAACCTTCGCGCCCAGGAGCTTTTCCTGGCCGACGCCGCCGACTTCCTGAAGGATTATGTGGCGGGCGTAGCGGTGAAGCTGGTCGTCGGTGAACTCCATGGCCGGACTAGCCCGTGCCGGTGGAACCGTAGCCACCGGCGCCCCGGGCGCTCTCGGGCAGCACTTCGACCGCCTCCCACGAGACCTGGGCGAAGGGGGCGACGATCATCTGCGCGATCCGCATGCCGCGGGTCACGGTGAAGCTTTCGCTCCCGAAATTGGCCAGAACCACGCTGATTTCGCCGCGGTAATCCGCATCCACCGTGCCCGGCGCGTTCAATACCGTGATGCCGTGCTTCAGCGCCAGGCCGGAGCGCGGGCGAATCTGGGCCTCGTAGCCCGCCGGCAGGGCGATGGCCAGGCCACTCGGCACCAGGGCGCGGCCGCCGGGTGCGATGACCAGGGGCTCAGCCAGGGCCGCGCGTAAATCCATCCCGGCACTCAAGGCGGTGGCGTATTCCGGCAGGGGCAGATCGCCAGCGCCGGCAAGCCGCGTCACCGCGACGCGCAGAGGGCTCATAGTCATGCGAAGCCCATAGTCATGATATGAAGGGGGTCATGGGTTGAAATGAGCGGCGATACGCTCGGCGAGGCGCGCCGCCACGTCGCTCTTGCTCAAGGTCGGCCAGTCCTCGACGCCATCATCCGTGATCAGATGGACGGTATTGTCATCGCCGCCCATAACGTCGCCGGAAACATCGTTGGCGACGATCCAGTCACAGCCCTTGGAGGCGAGCTTGGCCTGCCCATTGGCAATCAACGCCTCCGTCTCGGCGGCGAAGCCGATAACCAGGGCCGGGCGCTGGTTGCCCTCTGAAAGGGTCGCCAGAATATCGGGGTTTTCGACCAGGGTGAGCGTCGGCGCGCCGCCGTTGTCCCCCTTGGCGCCCTGCTTCTTTATTTTTTGGCTGGTGACGTCGCTAGCGCGCCAGTCGGACACCGCGGCGGCGCAGACCGCGATATCGGCGGGCAGGGCCGCCGTGCAGGCATCCAGCATTTCGGCGGCGCTCTCGATATGCACCACGGCGACGCCCGCCGGGTCGGCCAGGGCTGTCGGGCCCGAGACCAGGGTGACCGCCGCCCCCAGCCGGGCGCAGGCGATGGCGATGGCGTGGCCCTGCTTGCCCGATGAGCGGTTGGCGAGGTAGCGCACCGGATCGATCGCCTCATAGGTCGGGCCGCTGGTGATCAGCGCGTGACGGCCGGAGAGGGGGGCGCGCGAGCCAAAATAATGCTCGATGGCGGCGGTGATCTCGCCCGGCTCGGCCATACGCCCCGGGCCGTATTCGCCGCAGGCCATGTCGCCGTCGTTAGGTCCGACGGTCATCACCCCGCGCTGCGCCAAAGTTTCCATATTGGAAACCGTGGCCGGATGCTGCCACATGCGCAGGTTCATGGCGGGCGCCGTCAGCACCGGCTTGTCGGTGGCCAGCAGGGTGGTGGCGGCGAGGTCGTCGGCGCGGCCCTGGGCCATGCGCGACAGCAGGTCGGCGCTGGCCGGGGCGACCACAATCAGGTCGGCCTCGCGGGACAGGCGGATATGGCCCATCTCGGCTTCGTCGGTGAGCGAGAACAGCGCGCTGTAGACCCGCTCCCCCGACAGGGCGGAGACCGACAGCGGCGTGACGAACTGCGCCCCGCCCGCCGTCAGCACACAGCGCACCTCCGCGCCGCGCTCCTTGAGGCGGCGGATCAGCTCGAGCGACTTATAGGCGGCAATGCCGCCCGAAATCACCAAAAGTATGCGCTTCCCGCAAAGGGTCATATCCGGCGTCATAATGAGGAAGAAGGTAAGGCCGAGGCGGCTTGGGCGCAAGAGCCGGGGTTTTCGCCCCCCTATTCGCTGTCCCGCGCCGTCCAGACGCCCAGCAGCTTGGGCAAATCGCCGAAGCGGGCGATCCGGCCGAGGCTGACCCTGCAGTTCAAGCTCAAGGTCAAATAGCGATGTGCGCCTAGGGTCGTTTGTCGCAGCCTGCAACAAAATCGTCATTCATAGCTCCGCATCCTTTGGTAGAGTTTCAGTCTGAACATGTTCAGTCTTCGCTTGCGCGATGGGGGATCGGGGTTATGGATCAGTGGGTGATCGTTGTCGCGATCTTTGCAGCGGGCTTCGTCTCCGGCTATGCCACCCGTGCCCTGATTTCTCTTAGGCGCAAGAGGCAATTTTGCTAACCGCGCAGGATTTAAGTCAAACCGGCGCCCCCTACCCCCGCACCGGCAGTTGCATCTCAACCAGCTTCGCCCAATAGTCTGCGCCCGTGGCCAGGATCTCGTTGTTCAGGTCGTAGTGGGGGTTGTGCAGGGTGGTGGCGCAAGGGCCTTCGTCGCCGTTGCCGATGAAGATGTAGCTGCCGGGCTTGATGCGCAGCATGCGGGCGAAGTCTTCCGAGCCGCCGCAGATAGGCGCGTTGCCGTCGACCGCTACGTCGCCTGCGACAGCCCGCGCAGCCGCGATGGCCGCTTCGGTCTCCTCGGGTGCGTTTTCGGTGACGATGAAGGAGCGGCTGTAATCGAGCAGGCCCTCGGCATTGTGGGCGCTGGCAATTCCGGCGGTGATTTCGCCCATGCGGCTCTCGATGCGCGCCGAGACGCTGTCGTTCAAGCCCCGGCAATCGCCCTTGAGGGTGACGTTGCTGGGGATCACGTTGCGCGCCCCGTCGGTGATCATTTCAGTGACCGAGACGACGCCCCAATCCTGCGGCCCGATGGAGCGCGAGACGATGGTCTGCAGGGCGAGCACGACTTCGGCGCCGATCACCATGGGGTCGATCAGGCGGTCGGGCATGGAGGCATGGCCGCCGCGCCCGGTGATGGTGATGACGAAGTTATCCTCGAAGGTCATTATCGGGCCCGGGCGGATGGCGAAGTGGCCGGCCGCGATGCCCGGTATGTTGTGCATGCCGTAGACCGCCTCCATGGGGAAGCGCTCGAACAGGCCGTCGTCGATCATCGACAGCGCGCCCCGGCCGTCCTCCTCGCTCGGCTGGAAGATGAAATAGACCGTGCCGTCGAAGCCCTCGCTCCGGCTGAGATGCTTGGCGGCGCCGAGCAGCATGGTGGTGTGGCCGTCGTGGCCGCAGCCGTGGAACACGCCCTCGTGGACCGAGCGGTGGTCAAACTCGTTGCGCTCCGCAATGGGCAGGGCGTCCATGTCAGCGCGCAGGCCGATGGCGCGGTTCGAGCCGCCCCGGCGCAGGATGCCGACGACCCCGGTCGTGCCGATGCCGCCATGAACCTCGAGGCCGAAGCCCTCGAGCAACGCGGCCACCTTGGCGGCGGTGCGTTCCTCCGCAAAGCCCAGTTCCGGATGCTTGTGGATGTCGTGCCGCCAGGCGCGCATCTCGTCATGGAGTTTGTCTGTCACGCTTGCCATGGGCGATCCAGTATCACGACACTATGGCCACGGCAATTGCCAACAGGGCGACTATCGGCCACAGCAGGCCGCCGCTGCGGTTGCTGCTCTGGGTCGCCTTGGCGAGAGCTGCCATGGTGTCCGGGTGCAGACGGACGCCGCCCTCGGCGATCATGGCGAGGGCCGCCTCGGCATTGGCTGCGAGCTTTGGCAGGCGCTGGACCAGGGCGGCGCCGTCGGTGACGGAACCGCGAATGCGCGCCTCGGGGCCCAGGTTATCGGCGACCCAGGTCTCGATCAGCGGCCGGCTCAGGGACCAGATGTTGAGTTCGGGATTGAGCGAGCGCCCGACGCCCTCGGCGAGCAGCATGGTCTTTTGCAACAGCAGCAGTTGCGGCTGGGTCTCCATGTCGAAGGTCTCGGTGACCTGGAAGAGCTGGGCAAGCAGATGGCCAAGCGAGATTTCATTGAGCGGCCGGCCCAGGATCGGCTCGCCGATGGAACGGCAGGCCTGGGTGAAATTTGCCTCCGACTGGCCGGCGGGCACATAGCCGGCCTCGAAATGGACCCGCGCCACCCGGCTGTAATCGCCGGTCAGGAAACCGAGCAGCATCTCGGCGAGATAGCGCCTGGTGTCCGTATCGAGGCGGCCCATGATGCCGAAGTCGACCGCCACGATGTCGCCGGAGGCATCCACGAATAGGTTGCCCGGATGGAGGTCGGCATGGAAGAAGCCGTCGCGGAAAATCTGGTTGAAGAAGGCCCGCGCCGCCTTCTCAAGCACCGCGTCCACCGAATGGCCGGCGGCAATGAGCTTATCGCGCTCGTCGATGGGGATGCCCTCGATATGCTCCAGGGTCATAACCCGGCGCGCGGTGCGTTGCCAATCGACGGCGGGCACGTGGAAGCCCTCGTCGTCGGCCAGGTTTTCGCGCAGCTCGGACGCCGCCGCCGCCTCGAAGCGCAAATCCATCTCGCGGGCGACGGAGTCAGCGAAGGTGGCGGCGATATCCACCAGGCGCAGGCGACGCCATGCCGGCTGGGCGCGCTCGGCCAGGCCCGCGAGCCAGAAGAACAGCTCCGTATCCACGGCGAAGGCTGCCTCGACGCCGGGCCTGAGCACCTTGACCGCCACATCGTCGCCCTCGGTGGTGGTCGCGCGATGGACCTGGGCGATGGAGGCGGCGGCAATCGCCTTATCCTCGAAATGAGAAAAAAGACGATGGATGGGCGCGCCAAGCTCGGCCTCGATCACATCGCGTGCCTCAGCGCCTGCAAATGGCGTCAGGCGATCTTGGAGTTCCGACAGATCGGCGGCAATTTCCTCACCGACCAGATCGGGGCGGGTGGACAGGGCCTGGCCGAGCTTGATGAAGCCGGGGCCGAGGGCGTGAAAAGCCGCCCCCAAACGCTCACCATCACGACGTACACCATCACGACCCTGGCCATCACGCCCCATAACATCTTTTCGCGCGAACAGACCACGCAGCAGGGCGTCGAGGGTTTCGAATCCGGCGTTGCGAATGGGAAAAAGCGCATCGTGGCGGGCCAGGGTCCAGCAAATCACGGCGAGACGGGTGAGATTGCGGAGCGCGCGCAGCATCAGAGACGCCAGGCCGAATGGAGTGCCGCGATGCCGCCGGACAGATCCCGGTGGCGGCATTGGCCCAGGCCGGCGTCCTCGATCATGGCGGCAAAGCGCTGCTGGTCGGGAAAGCGGCGGATGCTCTCGGCGAGATAGCGGTAGGCGTCGCCGTCGCCGGCGATAGCCGCGCCGATGGCAGGCAAAACATGCAGGGAATAGGTGTCATACAGGCGGGCCAGGGCGGGCCAGGCCACATGGCTGAATTCGAGACAGAGAAAGCGCCCGCCGGGCTTGAGCACACGGCGCGCCTCGCGCAAGGCCACTTCGATGCGGGTCACATTTCGGATGCCGAAGGCGATGGTGTAGGCGTCCTGCGAGGCATCCGGCAGGGGCAGGGCCTCGGCGTCGCCGCACAGCCAGTCGATTGTGCCTGGGGCGCCGGGGCTGTCGCCGGGGACGTCACCTGTGATCATGCCCCGGTCGATGGCCCGGTCGCGGCCGATCTCGATCATCTCGCGGTTGATGTCGCAGACCGTCACATGGGCGCCCGGCTGGCGCTCGAGAATGCGAAAGGCAATATCGCCGGTGCCGCCGGCGACATCGACGATGCAGTGGCCGTGCCGGGGCCTGAGCCAATCGATCATGGCGTTTTTCCACAGGCGATGAACGCCGATACTCATAAGATCGTTCATCAGGTCGTAGCTCGAGGCGACCGAGGTGAACACATCGCGCACCAGGCCGGCCTTTTCAGCCATGGCGACCCTTTGATAACCGAAATCGGTCTCCGCCGAGGCCGAAGCCTGATTCGCCCCGGTCTGATTCGTCGACTCCGATGCGGCCCTGCCGCTGGCATAGTCACCGAGCAGGTCGCCCGCTGATACATCGAGTGCATCGACCAGGTTGGCGATAGTGGTGTCGCGCAGGCTCATCTCACCGCGCTCAAGCTTGGATATGGACGGCTTGCCGAGGCCGATCAGCTTGCCCAGGGCCTCTTGGCTCAGACCGCGCTCGCGCCGCCAATGGCGAATATGGTTTTCCATGAGCGTTTCGCAAAGTTTCCAATTAGGAAACTTTACTTCAAGCGGCGGCGTTTGCCTACTATGCATTGCGTCGCTTGGTGCAAGGGACTAGAACCATGCGCCATGCCCGAACTTCCCGAAGTCGAAACCGTTTGCCGGGGCCTCGCCCCGGTGCTCGAAGGCCGCGTGCTCACCCGCGTCGAGCAGCGCATCGACGCCCTGCGCTGGCCCCTGCCCAAGGATTTCGCGCGGCGCATCGAAGGCAACCGCGTCACCAAGGTGGCGCGTCGGGCGAAATATATCCTCATCCATCTCGATGGTGGTCCCGGTGTCGGTCCCGGTGGCGGTGAGGTGATCATCGCCCATCTCGGCATGTCGGGCCGCATGACCATCCGCGCGGGCGAGGCGCCGAGCCCGCAGCGCCACGATCATATCGTGTTCCATACCGATGATGACCACCATATCGTCTTCAACGACGCCCGGCGTTTCGGCATGATGGATTTGGTGGGCAGTGACGCCCTCGACCGTCATCCCCTGCTGGCCAAGCTCGGGGCGGAGCCTTTGGGAAACGAATTCAACGGCCGGGCCCTGGCCGCCATGCTCAAGGGTAAGCGCACGCCGATCAAGGCGGCCCTGCTCGATCAGAGCCTGATCGCCGGGATCGGCAACATCTATGCTTGCGAAATTCTCTATCGCGCGCGGCTCTCGCCCAAGCGCATGGCCTATACGGTGGCCGGCGCCCGCGTTGAGCGGGTGGCGAGCGCCGTGCGTAGTGTGCTCACCGAGGCCATCGAGGCGGGCGGCTCCTCGTTGCGCGATTACGTCCAGACGAGCGGCGAATTGGGCTATTTCCAGCACCACTTCGCGGTCTACGACCATGAGGGCGAGCCCTGCCCGGGCTGCGATTGCGACGGCGCCATCCGCCGCATCGTGCAATCGGGCCGCTCCAGCTTCTATTGTCCCCGGCGCCAGCGTTGACGTCTTAAATCTAGGGGCTGACATAGATAAGGAATTTTCCATATGAATTTCAGATGGTTAGCAAGAGACGCAAAAGCAGGCTTTCGGCAAGTATTCAGCAAGCTCTGATTCAGCACTTTGTCGCAGGCGCATCAGCCCGGTCAGCTGCTGAAA
>JAYGED010000068.1:0-2078 GCA_046582565.1 Alphaproteobacteria bacterium | reverse complement strand
AAATACAGGATCGCCGTGTTGCGGTTGACCCCACATATTTCAGCAGCTGACCGGGCTGATGCGCCTGCGACAAAGTGCTGAATCAGAGCTTGCTGAATACTTGCCGAAAGCCTGCTTTTGCGTCTCTTGCTAACCATCTGACATTCATATGGAAAATTCCTTATCTATGTCAGCCCCATATAAAAAATCGCTAGATTTTTGAATCGTTAGCGGCGAGTTTTCCGAAGCTCGCGCCGTCATAAGAGCGCAGGTCGTTCTTGTCGATGATCGAGCGGATGGTCGCAATATAGGCCTCGCCGCGTTCCGAATAGCGATGGAGAGCGCCGACCAAACGATAGCTATCGACATCGCCCAAGGCGCGCTGGCCCGCGCGGATGCGGCGGAACTCATTATAGGCGTAGTGGGTATTCAGATTTGTCATATAGGAGGCAACCGACTCCATCAGCCCGTTGAAAGACTTGACCTCGTGATTCTTGTCGGAATCGCGGTTGATCGGCACCAACCCCGCGCCTTTGTCGTAGGTCCGCTGACCGAACATGGCGTTGCCTTCGCGCACGAAACGCGACGTTCCCCAGCCAGACTCCTCGGCCCCCTGGGCGAGCGCCAGGGAGGGCGGAATCACATCGACCCGCTGTAGCAGAGCATCGAGATCAAGAGTCTCGAGCCCATACCGACCGGCGAGGCCAGTGAGCCATGCTTGTTCGCTGGGGGCGGACGTGGTCCGTTCGATCTTCTCGCGGAGCGCGATCAGCCGCCCACGGTCGGCCGCGATGCGCTCATTCGCATAGAGGATTAAGGGCAGGGCGAGCTTGATGAACAGCCGTTTGCGCTCGGCCGGTGATTCGACCTGCACGATATCGTCCGGCATCTTCTCGACCATGAGACGCGGCACCGCAATCTCGCCGAGCCGTATGTCGTCGAGGCGGTATTCAATCTCCTGGTAGAGATCGACCAGCGACGCCACCGACTGAGGCTGCGTTTCGTTGAGCCGGGCGCTTTTTTCGATGATCAGCGCGGTGAGGGATTCAGGAGCCATGAAGGAGTCGAGCGTGAGGAACGATTCGAGCGCGGCAAATACGGGCCTTTCCTGTACGGGCCTTTCCTGTTGCAGCTCGGCGAGCATTTCCTGTTTCGTCACTACGACGATTTCCGGTTGCGGCTCGACCACGATAACCGGTTGTGGTTCGACGACGATTTCCGGTTGTGGTTCGACGATGACTTCAGGTTGCGGTTCGACGATGACTTCCGGTTGTGGCTCGACGACGATAACCGGTTGCGGTGCGACGGCTATGGCGGGGCGCGGCACCGAAGATTCCGTCGGCGCGATGGCGACTGCGACGGTGATCGGGTCAGCGCCGAGATCAGGCTTCACCGGATCGCCGATTGCCAGCATAAACAGTGCTGCAACGCTGGCGGCGACCAGGGTGAGAGATTTGTATTCGAAGCGGGCCGAAGCCAGGTAAGACACAGCCCAGGCAACGATGATCCAGAGGCCCGACATGACGACCTTCAGGCGCGGCGGCAGCTTCAGGCGGGTCGGATCCCACCGGCTCGCCGGAACTCTCAGGCGCGGCGGAATCCATCGGCCTGATACGCCGACAGTTTCGTCTCCGATGGTCCTCCCTCGGCCAAACATTCCTTGCACCTTATCCCTCATAAACACCCACCAACACAAAGCGTCAGAGGGTCAAAACGATTTTCAATCAAACCTGTTGGAATTGGCTGTGGCTGTATACAGGCAACGCGGCGTCAAGCGCCGCGTCAAACTCCGTCAAGCCGTATACCCTCCCCACACTCTCAAACGGGACCTCGAACAATCAAGCAAGCACCCGCCCGGTGTAGACAAATCATCACCGACCCCACCGACGCCACGAAGGGCATCGCTCCCAGAAGGTCAAATTCAAACTTGTGTAAGTGAAGTGTGGGTGAAGAAAGTATTAATTTCAAGGCCTATGAATCGGTAAATGTCAGCCGTTGCCGCGTCACCAAGGTTAACTTCCTTAGACAACAAAGGGTTGCGCTGTCAGCGATCCAGCCAAGAATCGTCGGGACTCCGCTCGAAGCCCCCGAACAGATCA
>JAYGED010000317.1:0-18745 GCA_046582565.1 Alphaproteobacteria bacterium | reverse complement strand
CAAATTGCTCTAGTTTTTAAGAAGATAGAGCATCTTTATCCGTCAGTTGGGTCGCTGAAAGCGACTCAACTTGATCGGATGATGCTCTAGTGCTGGAGAATCTGGCTGAGGAACAGCTTGGTCCGCTCATGCTGCGGATTGTTGAAGAATTCATGGGGCTCGTTCTGCTCGACGATATCGCCCTCATCCATGAAGATCACGCGATCGGCAATGGTCTTGGCGAAGCCCATCTCGTGAGTCACCACGATCATGGTCATGCCGGTGCCGGCGAGTTCGACCATAACATCGAGCACTTCCTTGATCATCTCAGGATCGAGCGCCGAAGTCGGCTCATCGAACAGCATGATCTTGGGGTTCATGCAGAGCGAGCGGGCAATGGCGACACGCTGTTGTTGGCCGCCTGAGAGTTGGCCGGGATATTTATAGGCCTGCTCAGGGATTCTAACCCTCTCGAGATACAACATGGCGGCTTCGATAGCCTCGGCCTTGGGGACTTTACGTACCCAAATCGGCCCCAGGGTGAGGTTTTCGAGAATGGAGAGATGCGGGAACAGATTGAAGCTCTGAAACACCATGCCCACTTCGCTGCGAATATGGTCGATGTTCTTGAGGTTCTTATCGAGGAGCATCCCGTCGACGATGATGTCGCCTTCCTGATGCTCTTCCAGACGGTTGATGCAACGGATCAGTGTCGATTTACCCGACCCCGATGGTCCGCAAACCACAATCCGCTCGCCCTGGCGAACCTCAAGATTAATATCCTTGAGGACATGAAAGTCGCCGAACCATTTATTGACCTGGTTAAGCTCAATAATGACTTCAGACGAAATGGCAGACGCCAATTGGCCCGTGCTATTTTCCTGTTCTTCCACGGATGTCATTTCTTTCTCCCCCGGGGTATCCCGGATTAACGGTTGGCGCCGGCGGAAAGCTTCACTTCCAGATGGCGGCTGTATTTAGACATGGCAAAGCAGATGACGAAGAACAGGAAGGCGCCGAAGATCAGCGGCTCCTTGTGGAGCCCGCGCCACGGCACGTCCCGGCTGATCCCTTTCAGCATGCCCAGAACATCAAACAAGCCGATAATCGACACCAGGGTGGTATCTTTCAGCAAGCCGATGAAACTGCCGACAATATTCGGAATCATATGCTTCAAAGCCTGGGGCATGACGATCAGGCCCATGGTCCCCCAATAGCCGAGGCCAACGGTATGGGCGCCCTCGGACTGGCCCCTGGGAATGGCCTGCAGACCCGCTCGAACGGTCTCGGCCATGTAGCAGCCGGAAAACAGGCAGACGGCGACAATGACCTGAACCAGCTTGTTGAGGATAAATCCTTCCGGCAGGAACAGCGGGAACATGGTCGTCGCCATGAAGAGCACTGTGATCAGCGGCACCGAGCGAAAAATTTCTATGAAAGAGGTGCTGAGAACCCGGATGACCGGCAATTCGGAGCGCCGGCCGAGGGCCAGCATAATGCCCAACGGAAGCGCCGAAGCGATACCGATTCCAGAGATCACCAGGGTGAGGAACATACCGCCCCATTTGCTCCATCTCACCACTTCTTCGGTCCAGCCCGTCTGCAGGGCGTAGACCAGCACAAAGGCAACGGCAACAATGACCAAAAGTGAATTGCGCTGCTTCGTATCCGATGCCTCATCGAGGCCCATCATACTGGTTAAGGCTTGCGGTAAGCTGCGCCCACTCATCAAGCCGATGATCGCATGCACGGTCTGACCAATCAGGCAAAGAATCGCCAGGGTGACCATAGACTGCAGGAAGATGCTCTTCTCACCCCCGGCGAAAAGATAACCGGCGAGGAAGGGGTAGAGGAACACCGTGGTCATGCCGATGAAAATCTTATCCTTGACCCTCGGGAACCAGAGCGGCGCCATCCAGACAACCAATATCAGGGCGCCTAAGTTAACCCGCCACAACTCGCTCCTCGTGTAGAGGCCGTAGAAGATGTTGTCCATCCACAGAATGACGCCGGCCCAGCAGGCGCCGGTTTTACTGATGGCAAAGCACTCGCGCCTATCGTCGGCGACCCAAACGGCGTCGGCGATACCCCAAATCCACAAGCCCTTAAACGTCACATAGACGATGTAGATTGAGATGAGCGTCAGAACTCCGTTTACCCAAGAAGAAAACAGGTTCTTGTGCAGCCACCCGATGAATGACGTTTCGGAGAGGGGGGCGCTTCTGGCGGACGTAAATTCTTTTAGAACATAAGCCATGTCTAGCGCTCCACCAGTTGGACGCGTTTGTTATAGATATTCAGCAGGCCGGAGATGGTCAGGCTGACGGTCATGTAGAAAGCCATGGTCATGCCGACCATTTCGACCGCGTAACCGGCCTGATTGAGGGCGGTCTGCATCCATAAGGAAACCACGTCCGAATAGCCGATTGCGATGGCCAGAGAGGAGTTCTTGACCACATTCATCCACAGGCTGATCATGGGTGGCACAATCGCACGCATGGCTTGGGGTATGATGACCAACGCCATGGCCCGGTTCGGCTTCAGGCCGATTGCCAACGCCGCCTCGGTCTGGCCTTTGTTCACCGAGAGTATGCCCGCGCGCACGGATTCCGCCAAGTGCCCCGCGTGATAGGTCGTCAAGGCAATAAACAGAGCAATGAACGCCCCCGGCAAGGCAGCGCCGCCTTGGTAGTTGAAGCCCTTAAGCACCGGAACGTCCCACCCGAGCGGTGATCCGGTGGCCAGGAAAACAGCACCCGGTAAAACGATCAGCAAGGCGAGAGAAGCCGATATTGTTGGAAATTGCTGTCCCGTATTGTCTTGGCGCTTATGCGCCCAGCGACTAAGAATAATGACACCGATAATAGCGGCGCCCAAGGCGACGCCGGTCATCCACAAGAGGTCGCCCGGTATAGGCCAGCCAAAATACAAGCCGCGAATATTCAGAAACACAAACTCCGCGCCACCGGAAAGATCGATACTCTTATTGGGTCTAGGCAGGGTGTTGTAAACCGCAACAAACCAGAACACAATTTGCAGCAACAGTGGGGTATTGCGGATAATTTCTACATAGGCCAGCGCCAACCGGGCCACCAGCCAGTTGGAGGAAAGCCGTAAAATGCCAATAACGAACCCTAAGATGGTGCTCGCAATAACGGCAAAGAACGAGACAAGCAGGGTATTAAGACAGGCGATCAAGAAAATACGGCCGTAAGTCCCGGTGCCGGGTACGTATTCAATGAGCTTGAAATCCGTATCGAAACCGGCTTCTGCCGTGAGGAATTTGAAACCGGATTTCATCCCGCGCGCTTCGAGATTGTGCGCTGTGTTCGAGATTAGGTACCACGCGACCCAACCGACGACGACGACTGTCACTATTTGATAGAAGGCCGATCGTACACGCTCGTCGTGAAAAAAATCGAACTGTTCTTTCGGCTTAATGCGCGCTGAGGCTTTATCCGTATCGCTGACAGCCATGACTATGGAACTCTATGATTATCGTAGGTCCTAGATGAAAAAAATAACGCCCGGCCTTTTGTGGGGGCCGGGCGCCATTCGATAATCCTAGCGGAACGGCGGGGAGTACATCAGACCGCCCTTGGTCCAGAGGTCATTCGCAGACCCGGCCCGGCCGATGCCGATGGCCAATTTACCACCACCCATATAGGCTTCGTAAATTTCGCCATAGTTGCCGACATTGCTGATGATGTCATAGGCCCAACTCTTGGAGAGACCCAAACCCTCATGCAGGTTGCCTTCGACGCCGAGCATGCGGCGTACCGATGCGTTCGTCGAGTTGGCACGCATGTCGTCGACGTTGGCCATGTTGACGCCGAGCTCTTCGGCGTTGATCAAGGCATAGACCGTCCACTTGACGATGTCGAACCACTGGGCGTCACCCTGCCTCACCGCCGGAGCCAAGGGCTCTTTGGAGATGGTTTCGGGAAGAACGATGTGGTCGTCGGGATTCGGGAAAGCCGCCTTATTGGAGGCCAGGCCCGACTTATCGTTGGTCAGCGCATCACAACCACCATTGAGGTAGGTGTCATTGCGGACGTCTCCGTCCTCAAAGGTGACAGGGCTGATGTTCATGTTGTTGACCCGGCTGAAATCCGCCAGGTTCAACTCAGTAGTGGTGCCGGTCAAGACGCAAACCGTGGCGCCGACGAGGTCCATGGCGCTGCTGATACCGCTATCCTTAGGTACCATAAAGCCCTGGCCGTCATAGAAATTGGTTGCCGTGAAGTCGAGACCAAGCTGGGTATCGCGAAGCAACGTCCAGGTAGCTGTCCGAGACAGAAGATCGGACTCGCCATTGGCCAGCGCTGTAAAGCGAACCTGGCTGCTGACTGACTGAATCTCGAGTTTCGACTTGTCGCCGAAGATGGCGGAAGCAACAGCCTGGCAGATCGATACGTCACTGCCGTACCACTCACCAGATGCGTCGAGGTTATAGAAACCCGGCGACGGCGTGCCAACTTGGCAACGCAGATGACCGCGTTTTTTGACGATTTCGAGGGTGCTCTCCGCCTGAGCGACGGTTGAGCCTACAAAGGCCAATGCGGCAACAGCCGCGACCGATGTGAAAAGTGTCTTGAGTTTCATCCTGTATTCTCCCTGTTAACTACATGACGCATTGAAAAAGATTAAGTCTTGTTCATACGCCATCTAAAAACTCACGTTAGCCGCTCGTTTCCCATACCGCAATAGGCTTAAGGAAAATTCACAGCCAAGTTAATCGAACGTTAACTAGTTGATTCGGTTTTGTCGGCAACACACTCAAATCGCTTGTTAACCGACCTGGGACGCGTCAGCAACTGCTGGGCATGGATCCCCTCGGCCCGCGTCTTGCCTGCCAAACAGGCCTCCTGGGTCTCATAGAGAAACGCTCCCCATCCCTCGCTTGCCTTGCCCTCAACCCACACTTCATTGATCAGAAAGAACACAACCAAGAGAAATTTCATATCGTCAATAAGCCACCTTAACCGACCGCATGGTCAACTGCCCGTCTCGACAGCCTTCCAAAAATCGACATTGAGCCTACTGATGAAGCGGTCATGCAAGGATGCCAGGCATTGACGCAAACTCATCATGCCGGACCTGGTGACTCTGTAGCAGCGATCAAAACCGGCTTGGACCATAGAGTGCCCCGATGTATTCGATGCCAATTCGACGCCGCCCCAGACCCCGTCGCGTTGCGTTTCGCTGGCACGGCCCCTCAGGGGCAGCGCGTTGATAAGCTGCGCTGTTTGGCGGGCCGCGTCTACCTGGTCGCCGCCATGGTCGATGATTGCCGCCGCGACCACGCGCAGCGGCCCGGTCGCCTGTGCGATATCAAACTCTGTATGAGGTGTTTTGGCATTCGGGTTTACCAAGGGAATCAGCGTGGCTTGCTCGTCGACGGTAATCTGCACCGAAGCCAGCTTGTTTAGCTTGAGAAAAGACCACGGCACACTTATACGAACCGCCGAGCGGCCCCGCGCCGAAGCGATATCAAGCAGTCCGCTCGCCTGTAAGCGGATCGTCTGGCCGTCTTCCCGCACACCCTCCACAATCAGAGTCTTAGGATCATGGATGTTATAGACCGTGCCGAGAACGGGCGGCTTGCGGTTTTGCTCGATACAGTAGGATGTAAACTCGGCGCTGCATTGCCCGCGCTCGCATTGCAGGGAAACAGGCTCCAAGCTGGCGATGAGACCAAGTATCTGCGGCTCAGCCGAAGCTCGTGACAGGCCCGTCAGCGAAAAGGCAACCAGCGCAACTAAGAAAAGCATAGTCCTAGACATGATACTGCCTTCTCAAATTCAATGGCCAAAACTATAGCATGAGTGAGGCTGGTTGTCTGGGATGATCCGTCACAATTACGTGCGTCAATGGCGATCAGGCCGTAGCGATCATTTCCTCTATAACAACCCGTTCGCGGGGGAACCGTACAGTCACTGTTGTTCCAACGCCGATTTCACTTTCCAGCCCGAGAGAACCGCCATGCATTTCAACGAGGGCCTTGGACAAAGATAAACCGAGTCCAGTGCCCTCATACTTGCGGTTGGGAGCGCTGTCGATCTGCTGGAAGGGCGCCAGAACCTTGGGAATATCCGCCAATGCGATACCGATACCCGTATCCGTAACCTGGAAAACGCAGCCATCGCCGGGGCTGGACCAACCCTTAATCGAGATGCTGCCGTTGGGTGGCGTGAATTTGATGGCGTTGGACAGGAGATTGGTCAGTATTTGCTTGAATTTGCGTAGATCGAGGACCATCTCCGGCAGGTTTTCATCCAGATTGCTATGAATTCGACATTACCCTGGTCGGCCCTTTGGTTAACCAGTGTCAAGCAGGATTGCACCGCTTTGACCACGTCGCAGCGCTCTTCAATGAGTTCTGCCTGGCCTGTTTCAATCTTCGAAATATTGAGGATATCGTTGATCAGTTCCAGCAGATGCACACCGGACAGGTTTATGTCCTTAGCGTACTCAAGATATTTTGAGCTGCCCACAGGGCCCAGTAATTCGGCCGACATGATATGGGAAAACCCGATGATCGCGTTCAACGGGGTGCGGAGTTCATGGCTCATATTGGCGAGGAATTCCGATTTGCTGCGATTGGCCATCTCGGCTGACTCGCGCGCTTCAATATATACATGCTCGGCCCGTTTCAGCTCCGAGATGTCGGCGGAAATCGAGCCGATACCATTGATGTTTCCAGAGGCGTCACGCAGGGGGAATTTGAAGACTAGGAATGTGCGTAAGCTGTCCTCGGCCATCAGCTGATGTTCACTCTCAATAGCATCACCCCTCTCAAGCACTGCCGAGTCATGGGCGATGATCAAGTCGGCGAATGAGCTGTCAAACATATCATGAGAGGTCCGCCCCTTTGCCTTGTCGTTAGATATCCCGAAGATTCTTTCGTAAGCCGGGTTCAGCAGGAAATAGTGACCCGTGATGTCCTTGAGGGAAATCGCATTCGGTGAATGATGGAAGAAGGCGCTCAACAGAGCCTCGCTTTCCACCAAGGCAATTTCTGTGGTTTTTCGCTTGGATATGTCCATGGTGGAAATGACCACTCGGGACCAGTCGTCTTCCTCGCATGGAAGAATCTTGGTCCGGGTGTTGACGTACACCGGCGTGCCGTCGAATTTCATTTCCTCGACCTCATATTCAAAACTCGTCTCGCCGGCCAGGAAAGACAGGATCGCGTCGAGAAACCCACCAAGTTCGCCATCCGTGGTCAACTCATCCCACCGATCCAACAGCATTTCTACACTTGACGCGCCGTACATATCGACCACGCCATCACTGATGAAATTGGTTGGGATACGTTTATAAAGCGCAATCAATGCGTCGGGATGTTCCTGAAAATAGCCGCGAAAATCCTCAACAACCTGTCCGGCCAGGTCATCGAGCATGGTCTTGGCCGCCGACCAATCCTCGATCCAAATGCCGACTGGCAAATTATCGTAAATTTCACTATGGCGCTTCTCGCAGGCCCTTAAGCCGTCCTCGGCGCCAGCCGCACTGCTGTGTAACAGCTGTAACTCATCAATGAGTTGCTGCTTGGACATAGCCTCATACGGCAATTTATCCAGCTCGGCCATAGGTTCCCTAATTCTTCGCACCCTGGGGCCATACGAGGCGTATTTTCCCAGATCAATGGATAATCATAGTTGACACTAGTTAACGGCTTACTAATCAGATAATTGTTCAAAACTGTTTCGCTCATGAGTTGACAATCGAAAATCAGGCAAGATTTTTATAATTTCACCCCCTAGGATTGGTGCGCCGCATTCGATGTCGGAACATAAAAATGTGAGAAAACAAAAGTGTAATGAAAGTTAAATCGCCATGAAAGAACCAACAACTATCGCCACAGTCGGGCTCGATCCCTTTGCCAACCACGGTGTCGTCAATCCACCGGTCTATCATGCCTCGACGATCCTGTTTCCCACACTGGCCGCATGGCAGGCCTCGCGGGACCCTGATTATGTCGGCGTTCGCTATGGCCGCTCCGGCACGCCGACCACCTTCGCGCTGCAAGACGCGGTCGCTAAACTCGAGGGCGGCCACCGCGCCATAGCCACGGCCAGCGGCGCCGGCGCGGTCTGCGCCGTGCTGATGTCCTTCGCCGATGCCGGAGACCATTTGCTGGTGGCGGATAATGTCTATGGTCCAACCCGGCGCATATGCCAGGAACTGCTCACGCGGTTCGGTGTCGAGATAACCTTCTACGATCCGATGATCGGCTCGGGCATCAGCGAGTTGATGCGGCCCAACACCAAGCTGGTCTATCTCGAGTCGCCCGGCACCATGACTTTCGAAGTCTCGGACGTGCCGGCGATCACCGCCGCGGCCCACGCGGGCGGGGCCGTCGCGGCGTTCGATAATACCTGGGCTTCGCCGTTATATTTCAAGCCGTTCGAGCATGGCGTTGATGTATCGATTACAGCCGCAACCAAATATATAGGCGGCCATTCTGACCTCATGCTCGGGGTCATCACCATGACCGAGGAGGTCTATCCGAAGATTCAGCCGAACACGGTTATGCTCGGCGGCTGTCCCGGACCGGACGATTGCTATCTCGCCCTCAGGGGATTACGCACCCTCGACGTGCGCATGCCCCGCCACCAGGAGTCAGCCCTCGCTCTGGCCCAGTGGCTAGAAAGCCGCCCCGAGGTCAGCCGCGTCATGCACCCTGCCCTGCCCGATCATCCGGGCCACGAGTTCTGGAAGCGCGACTTCCTCGGCTCATCCGGACTGTTCGGCATGGTCCTCAAGCCGGTCTCTGAAACCGCCCTGGCCGCTTTGCTCGACGGCATGAAGCTGTTCCACATGGGCGCATCCTGGGGCGGCTTCGAGAGTCTGATAATCCCGGCTTATTTGGACAAATTGCGCTCAGCGATCCCGTGGGACGACCCCGGCCAGGTTTTGCGCATTCATGTCGGGCTCGAGGATGTGGATGATCTGAAAGCCGACCTCGAAGCCGGCTTCGAACGCCTTACGCGCGCTTCCTAACGAGCCTGGTGGCGGCGAACAACAACACCGCCGCGATCACGATGGACGGCCCGGCCGGGCTGTCCCACATCAATGACCCGTACAGACCGCCGATCACCGAGAGTCCGCCGATCAGGCAGGCGCCGAGAGCCATTTGCTCGGGCGTCGACGCCAGGGCGCGCGCCGCCGCCGCCGGAATAATCAGCAAGGACGTTATCAGCAACAGGCCAACCAGCTTGAGGCCGACGGCGATCACCACGGCGAGCAGGACCATGAAGATCAGCCCCGAACGGTCAACCGCGACGCCTTCGACCTGAGCGAGTTCTTCATGGACAGTGGCCGCCAGCAAGGGACGCCAAATAACGGCCATAACGCCGAGGGCCAGGGCGCCGCCGCCATATATCCAGGCCAGATCGCCCCAGGTCACCGCCAGGATATCGCCGAACAGATAAGCCAGCAGATCGATGCGCAGGGTTTCCTGAAAGGCGATGACCACCAGCCCGAGGGCCAGGGCGCCATGGGCGACAATGCCGAGCAGCGTGTCGTCCGGCAGGGTGCTGCGCCGTCGCCGCCCGCTCAGGGCGAGGGCGGCAATCACGCAGACGGTCATGATGGCCAGGGTGACATGGATTTCGAGCAGTAGACCCAGGGCAACGCCGAGTAGGGCAGTGTGGGCCATGGCGGCGCCGAAATAAGCCATTCGCCGCCACACTACAAAGGCGCCCATGGGCCCGGCCACCAGGGCGATGGCAACGCCGCCGAGCAAAGCGCGGACCAGAAAGTCAGCCATGAGAATGGTCGCCTGAGGAATGAGCCACAACTTCGCCGTCCGGGCCATGGTGGTGGTCGTGCTGGTGCGTGTAGACGGCAAGCTCTCCCGTGACCAAGGGGCCGAACAGCTCGATATAGGCCGGATGGCGGGTTACCGTCTCGGGATGCCCGGTGCAGCAGACATGGTGGTTGAGGCAGACCACAGTGTCGGTCGAAGCCATCACCAGATGCAGATCGTGAGACACCATCAGCACGCCGCAGCCGCGGCGGTCGCGGATGCCGGTTATGAGTTTAAACAGTTCGGCCTGGCCGGTCATGTCGACCCCTTGGGCCGGCTCATCGAGAACCAGCAGGTCCGGCTCTCTGAGCAGGGCGCGCGCCAGCAGCACCCGCTGCATCTCGCCGCCGGAAATTTTCTGGATTGGTGAGTCGGCGAGGCGCTCAACGGCCGCCTCAGCGAGCACCGCCAAGCGCGCTTGGCGCGTCGCCGTGCCGCCAAGCCGTAGAAAACGGTCGACCGTCAGGGGAAGCGCATCGTCGATGACCAGCCGTTGCGGCATATAGCCGATGCGCAGGCCGGGCTTCAGGTAAACCAGCCCGCGATCCGGCTCAAGCAGGCCAAGCACCAGCCGCACCAGGGTCGATTTGCCTGAGCCGTTCGGCCCGATCAGCGTGACAATCTCGCCCTCATGTACGGCCAGATCGACATCGTTCAACACCAGATTGCCCGCATAGGCCAACTCAACGCCCTTGGCCTCGACCACTATGGACCCCGATGTCATGGCGATGGTTCTTGGCAGGCCGGGCAAAGACCGCGTAATTCGATGGTCTGCTGTTCAATGACGAAACCGCTGTGTGAAGCGCTTTGCGCCACGGCATCGCCGATGGCGTTGTCGTTGACCTCGGCGGCGGCGCCGCAGCTGTTGCAGATCATAAAATGCCCGTTATGGGGCTCGTCGGGCGCCACGCAGCCGATAAAGGCGTTAAGGGACTCTATTCGATGGATGAGGCCGTGCAGGCGCAGAAATTCCAGCGCCCGATAGACCGTTGGCGGCGCCGCGCGTCGCCCTTCCCGCTGCAGTTCCTCAAGGATATCATAGGCGCCACGCGGTTGATGACCGCGCCACACCAGTTCCAGCACACGACGCCGCAGCGCGGTCAACCGCACCCCTTGCCGTTCGCACAATGTCGTCGCCGCATAAAGCGCCGTCTTGACGCAATGCCGATGATCATGGGTTTCGCCGGAAAACGGATGATTCTCTGCCGTTGATGATGCCAAAACAGACCTCTTCTGAAGGGCGGATTCAAGTTGACCAATTTGCGTTATATTATAACATTACAATAATGCTTGTCACCCGCCCCCTTTTAACAACCATCCTCGCCTCTTTTGCCGTGCTTTTCGCAACTGTTGCGCGGGCCGAGACGCCTGCCGTGCTGGTCAGCGTCAAGCCGCTGCACGCCATCGTCTCGGCGGTGATGGCTGGGGGCGATCCACCCCGGCTATTGGTCAAGGGCGGCGCATCGCCCCATGATTACGCCATGCGCCCGTCTGACGCCGCCGCCTTGAATGACGCCGACCTCATCGTCTGGATCGGTGAGTCCTTCGAGCTCTTCCTCGCCAAACCCCTGCAAGCCCTCGCCGGCAATGTCAAAGCGATAAGGCTGATGGATCTTGCCGGTGAAGGCGACGATCCGCATCTCTGGCTCGATCCTGACAACGCCCGTAAGATTGCCGAGCGGGTCACCGATGCCCTGATCATTCTCGACCCCGACAATGGCGACCGCTACCGAAGCAACAGCATTGCTTTCGCCGCCCGCCTCGATCTGCTGGATGCGTCGCTTCGCGCCACTCTGGCGCCCGTCACAGACAAGCCATATCTGGTGTTTCACGATGCCTATGGCGCTTTTGAGCGCCGTTACGGCCTGACCAGACTCGCCGCGATCACGATAAACCCACAGCGCAAGCCAGGCGCCAAGCGCATCGTCGCCCTTCGTGATCTGATCAGCGAGAGTGGCGCAGGCTGCCTGTTCGCCGAGCCCCAGTTTACCCCGGCCCTGCTCGCTACCCTGATCGAGGGCAGTGCGGCGCGGATTGGCCAGCTCGACCCCCTGGGTGCCTCCCTGCCGCCCGGCCCGGAGGCCTATTTCACCCTCATGATAGGCCTCGCCGAGAATTTACGGGCGTGCCTGATGACGGATTGAATTCTTCACGCCGTGTGAAGTATGGTGGCCGCCTCGTGTGAATTGCTGGGATAGGGGAGGAACGGCATAGTCCGGCCATGGCGAAGACAAATCCCCCGAGACTGGCGGTTGGCGAACGGCTAAAACAGGCGCGCAAATCGCTCGGCCTGACCCAGGCCGACGTCTGCCGACGGGCGGGGGTGACGGCAAACGCCTATAATCAATGGGAAAAAGGGCATCGACTGATAAATTTGTTCGACGCCATGAAGCTCGCAGACATGCTGAACTTCACCCTCGATTGGCTCTACCGTGGCACTCATGAGGAACAGATGATGCAGGAAAAAACAACAGTCGCCGGCTGGTCGGAAGACACCTCAAACCAGTTCGTCGATTACGGTGACTACTTCGTGCCTGAGCGCGAAGCGCAGATCGAGATAATTTGCAGCCTCATCCCCGACTCTCGCTATCCGCATGTGGTCGAGCTGTGCTGCGGCGAGGGCCTGTTGAGCGCCGCCCTCCTTGCCCGCCATGCCGACATCATTATCCATGCCTATGACGGATCGCCGACCATGCTGGCCAAAACGGCGGAGCGGTTAGACGAATTCCCGGACCGCTATACCACCCGGGAAATCGATATAGCCGCGACAGAGTGGCGCCGCTTCCCCTGGCCGGTGCGGGCCTTCGTCTCTTCCCTGGCGGTGCATCATCTTGACGGCGCCGGTAAGCAAAAGCTGTTTGCGGACCTGGCCGCCGCCCTGGCCCCCGGCGGCGCCCTGGTTATCGCCGATCTCATCGAGCCCGAGACTGAGCGGGGCCGGGATGTGGCGGCGCGCGATTGGGACCATGCAGTGCGTAGCCGCTCCCTCGAACTCGACGGCGACCTGAAAGCCTTTGAATTCTTCAGGGATGACGTCTGGAACTACTACAGCGATCCCTCGCCCGACCCCATCGACCAGCCGTCAGCTCTGCTCGACCAGCTCAAATGGCTCGAGGACGCCGGGCTGGAAAACGCCGATGTTCATTGGCTAAAGGCCGGTCATGCCATCTTTAGCGCTGTAAAAGCGGGTTAGTTTTGGCTGAATTCACTCTCACCGACGCCGAACGCCGGCGCAGCATAATCGTCGTCATCGCCACGGTGTCGATCGTCGCTGTGACTCTCGGGCTGACCTGGCCGCTGCTCTCCCTGATCCTCGAATCGCGCGGGGTCGGTGCCGCCATGATCGGTCTTTCTTCGGCGAGTCAGACCCTGGCGATACTCTTCATCATGCCTCTGGCGCCGTCTATCCTCGCCCGTTTCGGAACCATCGGGCCGATTCGCATCTCCATCGCTGTCATCATCATCTCGTTATTGCTATTGCCTGCAATTCCAAATATTTACGCCTGGTTTCCGATCCGGTTTCTTCTCGGCATGGCGATCGAAATTCTGCTCATTGCCTGCGATGTATGGGTCAACCAGGTCGCCGAGGAGAAGACTCGTGGCCGGGTTATCGGGATCTACGGCTTTGTCTTGACCGGCGGCTTCGCGGTCGGCCCGATGATTATTAATATCACCGGCATCGAGGGCTGGGCGCCGTTCCTTACCGGCGCCGCAATCATCGGCCTGGGGGCGCTTCCCCTGGCCTGGGCGCGCGGCCTGACGCCGCCTATCGAGGGCGTCGCCAAGGGTCGCCTCCTGTTTTACCTTCGCGTGGCGCCGACCCTCATGGTGGCCGGCCTCATGTACGGACTGGTGGACAGCTCGATTCTATCGTTTTTGCCGATCTACGGGCTCGGCTTCGGCTTCGATCAGGCCACAGTGGTGAACATGCTGACCGTGTTGATCCTCGGTTCCGTGGCGGCGCAGCTTCCCCTCGGGTGGCTGGCCGACCATGTCGGCGGGCGGCAGATGATCATCGGCTGCACGGTTTTCACCCTCCTGCCCGCCGTGGCGCTGCCGTTCGTCCTGGATACACCGTTGCTGATGTGGCCCACACTGATGATTTGGGGCGCCGCCCTGGGCGGTTTCTATACGGTCAGCATGGTGGCAATGGGACGCCGCTACAAGGGTGCGGAACTGGTCGCCATCAACGCGGCTTTCGTCGTTTTCTGGGGTTTGGGAGCGATTACCGGCCCGGCGATCACCGGCGGCGCAATCGAGGTCTGGAGCTTCAATGCCATGCCCGTAGTGGTCGCCGTCTGTTGTTTGCTCTATCTGCCTCTGGCAATCATACGGCTCAGGTCGGGCCCTGAGTCGCAAAACAAACGAGCTGCATAAGGCGGCCGTTCTCAAGGGTATTGCCGAACGGCGCGGCCGGAGCGTGCCACATCCACGGCCGGTATATGACCAACCGGTTAAAGCGCATGGGCACCATCATCAGATGCTCCCACTTCGACTCGTCGTTGCCTTCTTTTTCCAGCAAATCCAGGATGCTCGTCGCGCCGTAGTCGTTCAGTTCCTGATCGGTCTGAGGCGTTCTGTCGAGACCCAGGCCTTTATGGCGGAACAGCGATGTGCCGCCCTGGCATTGCTCGGGCAAATTCAGGTAGATCACCCCGACCCATTGCATGCTGGTCGCATCCACATGAACGCCGAACCGGCCCTGTTCGCCTTCGAGGGTAATGCGAAAGAAGCCGTGCAGCGATTTCGGATCGGTGGAGCCGACGGCGGGTTCGGACAGGATATGCGACATCACCCGATCAAAACCGGGAACGATGTGGTTCGTCGATGAATTGCGCCCGGGAAAGGTACGCTTGACGGTAATTTCCGGGTATTCGCAGCTCAATGCGACCTTACGAATTTCATGCGGGTTCGGGTAGAAGTCGTCGACGATGATGAGAGACTGATACATGGGCTTTTTTCGATAAACTGGGGGGTGGGTCTAGACTGCAACTCGGGCCGATATATATATCGAAACGAGCCAATCAGAAACATCCTTTGTTATAGGCTGGAGTTTGCCGGAATAGCAGAAGGTTGGCGCGCCCGGCAGGACTCGAACCTGCAACCCCAAGCTTAGAAGGCTTGTGCTCTATCCGGTTGAGCTACGGGCGCTGATCAAAAACCTCACGACCTGACGCGGTCGTGGCGGAAGTTGTCGGCGTAGGATTTCGGCTCAACGGTCTGATCCTGGGGCTCAATGATACTGTAAGCAAGGCCGTGCTTTTCAGCAAAGGCCACCGCTTCCTCGCGACCGGCGAAACGCAGCTTGACCTGCCCTTGCGTGTCGGGCGACCCGCTCCAACCCATCAGAGGATCGTTGATCTTGGGTGCGGTGGGCTCGAATGCCATGAGCCAACGCTTGGCATTCGCCGTACCCGATTGCATGGCTGTTTTTGCCGGCCGATAAATGCGCACGTCCATCGACGCCTGCCCTTCCTGTCGCGTTAGATGAAGCGGTCTATAGCCCCGACCATCGGCCGAGGCAAGCCCGCCGCGTTCATTCTGAAAATACCTGAGTTCGTTAATCTATTGTTAACGAATTGAGGAATATAGTGGAACTACCAAAGGACATCCCCCTGTCCTCATACTCCGTAAGCCTCCCTTGGCCCCGCCCCGCCCCCCAAACAACGGGCGGGGCCATTTTATCTGGTGCCGATTTTATTTTCGCAAATCCCCCGCTGGTCGGGGCGGCAAGATTCGAACTTGCGACCCTCTGCTCCCAAAGCAGATGCGCTACCTGGCTGCGCCACGCCCCGACGCCCAGGAAATAAGGGGTTTTCGGTCATTTTACAATGCCGGAAAAAAGGCCATTTCGGGAACGAATGTGCCTAAATTGGACCAGAAGTCCCGAAATAGTCCCGAACTGTCAGAACAGCGTTCGCTTGCCGTTCTGAAATTCTACTAGTCCAATACGAAAGAAAATCGGCCAAGAATGACACCCGGGTCGGGCGCCCGGGAAGCCGCTCGTTAAGTCCGACGAGACTCCCAGACTTCCGGCAACTTAACATCCTCGTCGATGTTGGCCGGCGGCTGCGCCGGGTCCCCCCTAGTCCCGGAGCAGTATCGAGCGAAACGCTCTTGCTCGCAATAGTCGATCAATCAAAGCGATTCCGCCCGATTATATCGCAGTCTTGAAGTGTGAAATTATTAACCGTGTTCCTGGTCTTCCCCCCATGAGTTAGTCCATCCCTATAGTTAGTAGAGGAGGATCAAGACATGGGAATCAAACGACACAGACCGGAAGAGATCGTCACCAAGCTACGGCAGGTTGAAGTGCTTGTCGGCCAAGGGGTGGCGCGGCTTGATGCGATCAGAGAGGTTTGCATACCCATCCAGACAAGCAGCTCTCCTGGGTATCCTTGGGAGTTTGCGTAGGGGGCTTCATCCACCAACCGATAATGCCGACCTTGAACGGTGATCCGCTTGTTGAACTCTAGAATTCCTCTGACCCTCCAGCGAGTGGCCTTGATCATTTCCATCGGAGCAACCAAACGGGTTCGTGGTCCTTGGATCGCTCAGGACAAGGGCGGTTTCGGCGGGGCCTAGGCATCTTGATCACCTATTTTTCCCAACGTGGCTGGCACTGCTCCAGCAGGCGATCCATTGCTACAACGGGGACGCGCAACAGCTTGCCGATACGCACGGTGGGGATCTCACCGCGATGTGCAGCACCGTAGGACGCACTACGGCCCATCCCAAAATACGCTTTGCCCGCTTCGGGAACGCTGAGGGTTTTGGGTGCTTGTGATGCCATGGGGATCCACCTGCTCATGTGTTATTGCGTACTAGTGTACGCTATTTATTGCAATTTGCTGTTGCCCTGTCAACAAATAAACCGTACTGTCACACGCAATTAATGGAGGATCTAATGAGCGCGGCGAAGCGAGGACGGCCCCGTCTTTCACCTGAGTTGGCAAAGCGGCACCCGCTAAACATGAAGACCACCAAGCGAATTCGATCTCAATTGGAGGAAGCGGCGGAGCTCTCGAACCGAACCCTGAGCCAAGAGGTGGAGCATCGCCTCTCAGAGAGTTTTTTGCCGATGGAGATCCTGTTTGGCAGTGACGATACGCAGGCTCTACTTCGGGCGATCGCAGGTGTGGTTCAGGTCGTCGAGAATGCGACCAAGAAACCGTGGACAGAAGACAGTGATACGGCGGACCTCGCCTACCGGGCGATCACACGCATTTTGCCCAACGCAGAAGGAAAAGCGGTAACATCCGATGCGTCGGTAGCGAAGGCGGTCATCGTGGAAATGCTTGATCGTGCGGAATTGGAAGAGAATACCCGCAAGAAGGTCGAAAAGCTGATTGTGGAAGGCTGAGCATGGCCAGTATCCGGAAACGCGAATGGAAGACAGCAAAGGGGTTGCAAAGAACCGCCTATATTGTGGATTGCGTTGATGGTCAGGGTGGACGTCAGCGTCAGCAATTCACGCGCTGGAAGGAAGCAGACCGTTTTCGCATCAAGATTGAGAACCAGTTATCAGAGGGTGCTTATCGGCCTGACGCCAAGAAGGTCACAATCAAAGATGCCTGTGAGGCGTTCCTTGACCACTGTGAGGGGCGCAAGGAACGCAATGAACGCATGAGCCGCAAGATGCTGACGGTCTACCGAGGACATGTATCAAACCACATCCTGCATCCTGAACACGGAGTAGGGCGTACCAAGCTATCTCAATTCACAGCCAAGAGTGTAGGTGACTTCAGGGACCGTATCCGATTAACAGGGATGACAGTGCCAACAGCGAGAAAGGTGTTAGCAACTCTTCACGCTGCCTTGGAGTTTGCCATTTCACAGGATTGGATTGCCGTTAACGCTGCGCATGGCGTCAAGGTTATTGGACCTCGAAACGAGGGTTCCAAGAAAATCAAGCCACCCACCAAGGCTATTTTGCGGGCCATTCTCGACGCCGCCAACGATGACCTTCGGCTCATGATCCTGTTCGCCGCCGCCACGGGGTTGAGAGCCGGGGAGCAGTGGGCGCTCCGCTGGGGCGATATTGATGCCGCAGCCGGGATGCTGAGTGTCGAGCGTCGGGTGGACGCCTACGGCGAGGTCGGGGCGCCTAAAACTGCGGCGGGGACGCGCGCCGTGCCGCTGGCGTCGATGATGCTCCGCTCTCTGAAAGAGTGGCGCATACAGTCTAAATATTCAAATGCTGACGACCTCATCTTTCCGAATAAGAAGGGGCGTTATATGGGTCACGACAACCTCGTCAAGCGGCGCTATAAACCGGCGCTGGTGGCCGCTGAGGTGTTCGACATCAACTGGCACTCACTCCGGCATTACGCCATCTCAACGTGGATCGATGCGGGGTTGGCACCAAAGACTATCCAAACCTTCGCTGGTCATAGTAGCCTCGCTGTCACGATGGATCGCTACGGGCATCTGTTCCCGTCCGACGACCACAAGGCGGCGATGGATGCGATTGCAGGGGAGTTGATGGGGTGAGCAAGTTGGGGGCGGTGTAATGGCCTATTGGTGGGTTTCTCAAAATAAGACATACCAACATGAACGTGATGGGCAGTTTCTGTGGGCGCCTCAGTTGAATACCGCTGGCCGGCCTCAACATCACTGGACATCCATGACAGAAGTCCAACCCGGTGACGTGATATTTTCGGCAGTGAAGCAGAAAATTGTTGCTGTATCTGTAGCAAATTCAGCAGCCTATGATGCTCCGCGCCCTTCAGGATTTGAAGGTGAGTTGTGGGAAGCAAACGGT
Source organism: Alphaproteobacteria bacterium (assembly GCA_046582565.1). GTDB lineage: Bacteria > Pseudomonadota > Alphaproteobacteria > JAAXGF01 > JAAXGF01 > JAYGED01. The sequence continues at coordinate 185 of JAYGED010000317.1, read as the reverse complement.
TGGCGGGTTGATCTGCGTTTGAGTTCAACGACTGCGAAAGGCTTGAGATGGCTTCAAAAGAATTGTGGCGGCTGAGCGCGACAGAAGCGGTTGCTGGCCTACGCAAAGGAGAATTTTGTCCGAGCGATTTGGTCGAGGCGGCGGTCACACGTATCGAGGCCGTCGACACTGAAATCAACGCTCTA
>JAYGED010000206.1:0-10109 GCA_046582565.1 Alphaproteobacteria bacterium | reverse complement strand
CCATCTTTACAATCGCGAAAACTTCAAACTCAATCGCTCCATTGCCCTTGCGGAGTGGCGTCAACTTGCGGCCTGATATCTACCGATTATGGGGTTGTGCCGGCCGGTTCGCTTTCCTCTGACACTGCCGACGGTCGTGCTCTATTGTCAGTCGGGCGGTCGCGGGTCCTTGTGCGCCAAGGCGATGCTCGACCTCGGCTACGGCGAGGTGCGCAACCTCGACGGCGGCTTCAAGGCATGGGTGGAGAACGGCGGCGCGGTCGATAAACCGGCGGGCTGATCGGCACTGCCGGCATATACGGATTACCTGATCAGCCCCCCAAGACTGGTCATTCTCGATGAGTTCTGACTCAATCTGAAATCGCATTTAGGTGTTGCGTTGGTGCGGCGAACAGGGCTTCCGTCTGGCTCTCGTCGAGACCGACGAAGGGCGGGCGCAATTGGCCAGCGTCGAGCGCCAGCGGGCGCGCCACAAGCCCACGGAAAACCTGGACGCCTGGGACTGTTATCAGCGCGGTCTCTGGCACCTTTACAGGTACAGCATCCAAGACTACGGCAAGGCGGTGGGATTGTTCGAACGGGCCGTCGACCTCGATCCGATCTTCGCGTCGGCACAAGCTGGACTAGCTTTCACGCTCTATTACGGCATTGTCCTAGGGTTCACCGAAGATCACGACGACAATGTCGCTCGCGGGTTCGAAGCGGGTAGAACGGCGGTAATGCTCGACGACGATGATCCTTTTGCCCATGTGGCGCTCGGTCGTATGCATACGATCCGAACCGAGCACGACGAGACTATCGCCGCATGCGACCGGGCGATTTCACTCAATCCCAGTTACGCCAACGCCCATTTTGGGCGCGCCCATAGCCTTTGGATGAGTGGTCGCCCGGGCGAAGCGATTGCCTCCCATGACGAGGCGATACGGTTGAGTCCACGCGATCCAATGATGTGGGCCTTCATGGCGAGCAAGGCGATCGCGCTTATCCTGCTCGAGCGCTATGACGAAGCGCTCACCTGGACACGCAAGGGACAACAACGGGCTGACCTTCCGATCTGGGCCCATATGCCGGAAGTTTCAGCTCTCGGGCTTCTGGGCCGGATCGAAGAGGCCAGCACCGCCCTCGACCGCGTACGGCAACTCAAACCCGATGTCTCACTCGACTTCGTCGACCAAGTCCTCAAGTTCACTAACGCAATTGACCGCGAACATTTCGTTGACGGCCTGCGCAAGGCGGGATTGGAGATGTAAATGACACGGGCACCTTCATAGCGCCACCGATGTCCGCTTTTGACCCAAAGCGGAACTTAGGAAAATAGGCTGCCAACGACGGCCAAGTCATCAAATCGGGACTGTCGGATAGTCGCAGAGCGTATCTCTACAGATTAAGAAAAGACTGAGCAACCTGGTATAAGTGCTTTTAGATCGTAAACAGCGATTCGTGGCAATTCGCCACGCTGTCGATCGTCGGCTTGAAATTGGTCAGGTGGTCAGCGGCGTGGGTTACCGGATCAATCATTTGAATCTTCGAAATTCCGGGCATCGTAATCGGCACCGAGGGCAAGCATTTCATCTGTTCCGAGCAATTCATTCAAGTCGTCGAAATCGAGCATGTTGTCGCGGAATGGCAGGGTCGAACCGTGTTCCTTCAAGCTTGCCAGGTAAGCCTGGGCCGTCCGCGCTAGCGCCCGTACCATGCCACCGGGGAAAATGACCAGGGAATAGCCGATGGCTTGCAGCTCGGCCGCGTCTTTCGGCGGTGTCCTGCCACCCTCGACCATATTGGCGAGCAAGGGAATGCGTCCGCCGAACCGCTCGACGATCGCGCGCATCTGATCTTCCGATTGCGGCGCTTCCACGAACAGCACATCGGCGCCGGCTTCGACGTATCGCCCGGCCCGCTCCAACGCCGCATCGAAGCCCTCGACGGCGATGCCGTCGGTGCGCGCGATGATCAAGGTCTCCGGTCTTCGCCGGGCATCCAGCGCCGCCTTGATCTTGCCGACCATTTCCGCCGTGGGTACCAGTGTCTTGCCGGCCAGGTGGCCGCATCGCTTGGGCAGGGTCTGATCTTCCAACTGAATGGCCGCGGCCCCGCGGGATTCAAACAGGCGTACGGTCCGCATGACGTTCAACGCATTGCCGAAGCCGGTGTCGGCATCGACGATGATGCGTAAAGCGGAGCGCTCCGTGATGGCCGACAGGGTATCGGCGACCTCTCTCATGCTCACCAGGCCGATATCCGGCCGGCCAATTTGGGTATAGGCGATGGAGGCGCCGGAAAGATACGCGGTATGGAAGCCCGCCCGTTCCACCAGCACCGCGCCAAGGGCGTCAAAAACCCCCGGTACGACGACAATGGTCTCACCGGATAGATATTTATTCAAAGAGGGGTCGTTGGTCGTTGTCCGGCGTCCTTCAATTGCGCCTGTGCCCGTTTCTTTTCCAAATGCTCAACCAACCCGCCGTCCCGCACCATGGCCAGCAATTGAGGCGGCAAAATTTCGCAGGTATAGGTTTCGTTTTTCGAGAGATTTTCGATGGTTCCCGAAGCGGCATCAACGGTGATCCTGTCGCCGGGCGAAATTCGGTCCACGTCGGCCGAGACCACGGCGACCATGCCGAAGTTCAAGGCGTTACGGAAGAAGATACCGCCGAAAGATTTGGCTACCAGCGTACGCACACCCAAATATTTCAATGCCTCGACGGCTTGCTCGCGTGAGGAACCAATGCCGAAATTCACACCCGCGACGACCACGTCACCGTGCTGCACGGTGGCTGCAAAATTCGGATCGATGGCTTTCAGGCAGTGACTGGCCAGTTCCTCGAGGGGACCTTTCATATAGAGTCCCGGGGCCAGGGCGTCGGTATCGATGTCGTCGCCGAAGACCCAGACTTTCCCGGCCGTCTTTTCGGTTGTCATCGGGCGTTGCTTTCCAGGAGGTCACGAGGATCGGCGATCCGGCCGGCAACGGCGCTGGCGGCGACCGTATAGGGCGAGCCCAAGTAGACCTTCGATGAAGATGAACCCATGCGGCCCTTGAAGTTGCGCGCTGTCGACGAAATACAAACCTCGCCATCGGCCAGTATCCCCGCGCCATAGCCGGCGCAGGCTCCGCAGCCGGACGGCATGAGGATGGCGCCGGCTTCTGTCAGGATCGCCAGGGTGCCATCCGCGGCGGCAGTCGCCGTAGTCCGGGTCGAGGCCGGTGCGATCAGCAATCGTGTACCACGCGCAACCAGGCGTCCCTTCAACACGCGGGCGGCCATGTGCAAGTCGTCCAGTTTAGCTCCGGTGCAGGCGCCGATGTAGGCCTGCTGAACCGCCACGCCCGCGTGTTCATTGACGGGAGCTGAATTGGCCGGACTATGCGGCGCCGCCACATACGGCGCCAGTTTGTCCGCCTCCACCCGGTGGGTGGCCAGATAGGACGCATCGTCATCGCTCTGCCAGTTGGCGGCATCGCCGGGGTCCCCGCCGGCTTTGCGAATATACGCCGTGGTGGTTTCGTCCGGCGCGATCAACCCGGTCTGTGCGCCCAGTTCCGCCGCCATGTTAGACAGCGTCATGCGCTCCTGCATAGCCAGGGTGGAGATGGTATCGCCGGTGTACTGAACCGCCTGATAGCCGGCGCCACCCATGCCGAGGCGCGCACAGAGATGCAGGATAATGTCCTTCGCCGAAACCCCGTCGGCGAGGGCGCCATGGATGTCGATACGGATGGTGCCGGGAACCCGGATCCAGGTTTCGCCGGTGACCAGCACTCCCGCCATGTCGGTGGCGCCGACGCCGAACATGAAACAGCCGAAAGCGCCGCCGGTCGGTGAATGGCTGTCGCCACCGACGACGAACATGCCGGGTCGCAAATGCCCGCGTTCCGGCAGCACCACATGGCAGATACCCTGCATGTCGTAAAAGTTCCTAATGCCGTTGTCCGCCGTCCATTTGCGGGTGAGATCCAGGATCGCCGCGCTTTCCGCGTCCACCGCTGGGACATAGTGATCTGACACAACGATCACTTTATCCGAATCCCAGACCGTGGCGGCGAGGCGTTCCAGGATCGGCTTCACACGGCGCGGCCCGCCGGAATCATGCATCATGGCAAGATCGACCGTACAGGTGACGATCTCTCCGGGAGAGACAGTCTCCCGGCCCGCCGCGCGGGCGATGATTTTTTCCGCAAGTGTTCTGCCCATGGCTGTTCACAGTCCCAAGTAGGGTGTTGCAACGCGGGGTCGTCAATGAGATCGCCGGCGGCGCCGGACAACACGACCCGACCATTATCGATAACATATGCCCGGTCGGCAATCTCAAGGGATTGCATGACATTCTGCTCGACCAGGAAGATCGACAACCCCTCCCTATTCAATTCCCGGATAAGAACCAATATCTCCTCGACCAGCAGCGGCGAGGATAGTCGTGGAATTTCCGTGAATGACCCAAAGCGGAAGTTCGAGTAGCGCGCCGGCTGTTATGTCTTCACCTTCGACGGCCAAGCTAGATACTTTTATAGATCGAAGCCGTAAAGCTTGGCCGCATTGCCGCAAATGATCTTGTGGCGAGTCGCCTCCGGCAGGTGGCCGAGTTCCTTTTCAATGAAAGATTGGGAGTCCGGCCACACGCCGTCGGGATGGGGGAAGTCCGACCCCCACATGATGTTGTCCTCGCCCAGGATGTCGAGGAGCCGGAGCCCGATCTCGTCGCTCTGATAGGTCGCTAGGCACTGGCGGTCCCAATAAGCGCTCGGCTTCATCTTCAGGGTCAGGTCCTTGTATTGCTCCTCCCACTCCATGTCCATTCGGTCCAGGAGATAGGGAATCCAGCCGATGCCGCTCTCGGCGATGACGACATTGAGCGAGGGGTAGGTCTCGAGCACGCCGGAATAGATGATCTCCATCAGGATCCGGGCCATGCCAAGCTGAAAGCCGGTAATGTGGACGGCATGGGCCTGACGCCCCTGCAGCGGCGGCATGGACTCGAAATCCGGCGTCTTGGTGCCGATGGTGTGGAAATGCAGCGGCAGACCGGACTCGGCGACGGCCTTCCACAGCGGGTCCCAATCGGGATCGAACAGGGGCTCCATGTCCCAACTGTTGGCGACTTCGAGGCCGCGCAGGGCGCCCCGCTTAACAACACACTCGATCTCGGCCTCGGCGGCGGCGACGTCGTGATTAGGGATCGATGCTAGGCCGGCGAAGCGCTCCGGCTGGCTGTCGCAGAAATCGGCTAGCCAGTCATTGTAGATGTGCATCATCTCGGTTGCCGCGACGCCGTCGTTCAGGCGGGCGCCAGCGCCGAGGATGCCGAACAGCACCTCGGCCTGAATGCCGTCCCGGTCCTGGTCCTTGATCCGGAGACCCGGGTCGGTCAAGCGCCGGATCCCATTCTTGCCGTCATCGTATAGGCCCTCGGCGGCCATGCGGTCGGAGCGCTGGATTTCACCGGGGATATATTCCCGCCCCCCCGAGCCCATGCCGTTCTGGAGCCCGAAGTAGGCGCCGTTCCCGCTTACCCACACCGGGCCCTTGTCGCCGTCGGTGACATAGGGCATGCGGCCCTTCAACGCCTGGGACGCATTGGCGGTGAACAAATCCGGCGGCAGCCACGGAAGATCGATGTGGCAATCGGCGGAAATCACGCGGTATTCCATGTTCTCAATCCTGGTCAGGACACAGGTTCAAAACGGTACTTCCCGGACAATCTACAAGTTCGCTGAAATCGTATTTCGATTCTGCCGCTAAGGGAACCGCATTCCCCCCGACGCCATCATAGGGCGGGCCGCAAGGCGGTGCCGACCCCGGAGAGAACCCTTCGCCTTTATGTCTGCTTATGGCTATTAGCGGACATTGCGGCCCTGAGTGAAATACGTCCGCTTAACCCCCGTAAGCGGACATAATTGGTGGGGTCGCAAAATGTCCGCTTATGACCCGAAGCGGACTCGTGCAATATTTTGGGCTAGGCTCATCTCCTCGCGGAATCGTTTTGTTACAACCGTCGTGAGAATGGAGAGGGAGCCAACATGCGATGCCTGATCCTTACCGACGTTGTCGTCTGCGGCTGGCTGATGGTCAACGCTGGCGTAATCTTGGTCACCTCTTCCCCGGCCTTCGCTCACCATGATACCTTCGGGGGCGACGCAGCGATTGGGGGCAGTTCCTTGCTCGGGACACTGCTACCAATTGTAGTTGTTGTCGTCCTCTTAATGTTCGGGGTCTCGATCTGGGGCCGGAAGAAACGAAAGACAAAGTCCAAGCGTCGGAAGCGGAGGTATTGACCTTTATGCCTTGTCGTGTGTCTTGCTCAGCCGGCATCACGAACTTCCGGTTATGGCTAAAAGCGGACATTATGGCGATGAGTGAATTACGTCCGCTTTACCCCCGAAGCGGACATTGCCCTTCTGAGAAGGTTCTGACCGCTATTCGAACCGCCCAAATCCCTCATTCAGCCTAAATTGAGATTCAGGGTAGGTCGCAAACCCGATGGGAGTTGCTGTTTAGGGGTGGAGTATATTTTTCCATAATTTGCGCGGCGGGTAAGCGCCTCTAGCGGTTTCGCCGGACTTTTTCGGAGGGGCTTACCCCCTATTGATCGGCACGGTCACCGGCAAGAATAATGTCCGCTTTACCCCCGAAAGCGGACATTCTGGGACGGGTCGCGAAATGTCTGCTTTTGACCCAAAGCGGACATCCTGTGCAAGCCTAATAGCGATGAAATTTGAAGTTGCGAGGCTTTGGGATTCACCGTTTGACTAACGTCACATTGAAGAACAAATTGTCACCATGATTTGATGGTTTGCCCACTTCAGCGGGGATCAACATGAACCCGAACGAATATGCCAGGCTTGACGGGGTGGCGCTGGCCGCAGCAATCAAGCGTGGTGATGTGTCTGCAATGGAAGTCACCGAAACCGCGATTGGGGTGGTCGAAAAGCTGAACCCCAAGCTCAATGCTGTCGTGATGACGAACTTCGACAATGCACGCGACGCGGCAAAGGATGTTCATGCGGACACAGCCCTGGCAGGCGTTCCGTTTCTGCTTAAGGACGTTAATCAGTTTAGCCATGACATGCCCACGACGTTCTCATGTGCATTCTTTGCGGATGCGGCGGCGAAGCCCGACAGCGAGTTGGTGTCCCGTTGGCGCAAGGCCGGCCTGATTATCCTCGGCAAGACCAACACGCCTGAGTTCGCCGAAGACTTCGTGTGCGAGCCAACGCTTCGTGGCGTAACGCTCAATCCGTGGAACGCCGAGGTGACGACAGGCGGAAGCTCCGGTGGTGCCGGTGCCGCGGTTGCGTCCGGGATGGTGCCCTTCGCACACGCGACAGATCTGGGCGGGTCAATCCGCGTTCCGGCCGCGTGCTGTGGGGTCTTCGGTCTCAAGCCCACGACCGGATTGAATCCGGTAGGCCCCTATTATCCCGAGATTTCCGGTGGCTTCAATTCCGATCACGTGCTGTCGCGAACCGTCCGCGACAGTGCCGCAGCGCTCGACACCAGTGCCGGTCCCATGCGCGGGGTGCGTTATCACGTGAGACCAATGGTCGACTCTTTCCTGAAGGCTCTTGACCAGCCCGTTCCCACGCTTCGCATCGGTGTCTCGAAGCGCACGCCATACGGTGATGCGGTCGGCGCCAATCAGGAGCACGCGGTTGACGAGGCCAGCGCCGCCCTTCAGAGCATGGGGCACGATCTCGTCGAATACTGTCATCCAGACGATCTCGGTCTCGGAAGTTGGATGGAAAGCCTGTGGATGATGGATGTGATCTATGAAATCGAAAACCGGATACAGGAACTCGGCCGCGAGCCCGCACGTCACGAGGTGGACGCGCTAACACGTTATTGCCGTGAGCATGTCGCCAGCATGACCGCTATGGATCTCTACCGGGCGCGTCAGGGCGCACACGAGGCGAGCATCAAGTTGATGGACTCCATGGGCGATCTCCATATGGTTCTGACGCCTGCCTTGGGCAGTGACCCGATAGCCGTCGGCGCATTGGATAGCCGTACCGACAACTTCACCATGGAGGAATGGAGTGAAGCAGGGCACGCATTTGCACCGTTCGCCTACATCTGCAACATCACCGGTCAGCCGGCCGCATCGCTTCCGGTTCAGCTGGTTGAAGGCGAGCAACCCTGCGCAGTGCAGTTGGCAGGCCATCATCTGCAAGACCACGTCGTGCTCCAGGTTGCCCAACAGCTTGAAGAGCATTTCCAGTGGAGCAGTTATCGTCCGCCGGTCTGGGCCGGATTATAGGGGCGCAAAATAATCTGCACGCCGGATCGAAGTTGCCCAAGCGCGGCGGAAAAGTCCGCTTATGGCTATTAGCGGACATTATGGCGATGGGTGATTTACTTCCGCTTCACCCCCGAAAGCGGACATCCGGAGGGTAGTCGCAAAACGTCTGCTTATGACCCAAAGCGGACTTTGAGGCCATCACCCACCAGATTGCCGCTAATGCGTATTTATTTTCAATAACAAGACTATCCAATAACCCTAGCAACATTCTTTGCGACTCTTTCACCACTCATATAGGCACCGCTACAGAGCATTATATAGGGGCCGGCAACCGCTTCACCGGCGAAGAACAGTCGATCAGCAATCGGCTTTTTTAGATCACCACGGGCGCTGTATTGGCCGGGCGTGGCGGCGGCATAGGCGCCGAGCGTCCACGGGTTTTCGGCCCAACCCGACAGGTGCCCTTTGATGAAATGCTTGCGTGCATCGCTGCCAACCATTTTCACGACCTCGCCAAGTGCGAAATCGACGGCAGCATCTGTGCCTGCGGCCGACAGTTCCCAGCCAAATTGACCACCAATAAAGCCAACCATGTGGTCGAAGCCAAAGGGCCAGGTCAGGAAGTAACACGCCTCTGCCGGCATCTCGTTGGGAACCTCATATCTCAGATACTCGTTATTTCGAAGTCCGAAACGTTCGCCGTCAAACTGCAAGGCGATCTTTGCCAGAAGACCCATGGGCAGGTTGCCGATAGCCTGCTGCTTCCAATCGGGCAGTTCCGGGGTGAAACGGATGGATCCGGCACTCAGAACACCGGGTGAGACGGTGACGATACAGGCTTTTGCCCGGATGGTGCCCGCGGGTGTTTTCACCGACACACCGTCACCACTCCAGTCCACACGGGTGGCCGGGGTGTTGAGCTTGACCGGCAGTCCTTCACCCATACGCGCGACCAGCGTGCCGTAGCCTTGTTTGATCATGTTTCGGTTCGGGACCGATCCATAATTCCACCAATCCTTTATTGTCAGATCTTCGAAATCGGCCGCGAAACCCATGGGGCCCTTCCTGGTCTGGCTGAGACCGGCAAACCTCATATCGCCAAAATCATCGGGCATCGCCGATGCCCAGGAGACATCCAGTCCGGCTCTGCCGGCCTTGTTAAGGGCGCTTGTCAATTTTCTCCAGGCCTGGCCGTACTGTTTGAGTTCGTCTTCTGTCGCCTTGCGGTCGCCAACGAACACGGTCTCACCCGCACCGTTCATTCTGAGCAAGTCAAAGCCCCATTCCTTCGCCATATCCAGGTAGGCGAATTTCCTGGGGCCCATGACATTGAAGCAGCCATGATCGTACGGTACGCCAAAGGTATCGCTTTCCGTGTACGCGCGTCCGCCGATGCGCCCGGCGCCTTCGACGATGACAACAGACTTGCCTTGAGCAATCAATGTGCGGGCCGCCGAAAGGCCAGCCGATCCAGCGCCAATGATCACCACATCTGGATCCGTGGGTATCGTCTGTGCCCAGGCGGGCAAGGATGCTGTGGCGAGTAGACTTGCCAGGACTGATCTGCGTGACAGGTATTTAGCTCTATATGATTTCATTTCCGATCGATGCCCTACGTGATGGCTCCTTCTGGAACAGATTACTTGTTCGTCATAAATTGAGCAATAATGGGATGAAAGGGGGAATGATTACGTGCAGATTTCCACAGTTTTGAATGTCCGCTTCTGGCTCAGGCTGTGTGAAAACGTGAGGTCTGATAGAATCCCGCCATGATATTGGTGAGGTTTCGTGATGAAGCGTTTCATTGAGGGTGTAGACCGCTCGCAGGGCACGTTGTTTCCGGATCGACTGGAAGACTGGATCGGCGATGA
>JAYGED010000168.1:0-6720 GCA_046582565.1 Alphaproteobacteria bacterium | reverse complement strand
GCCGCGATTTTGCAACGCCGGCACCAGGCACTCGATCAGCGCGGTTTTCCCCGACCCGACCGGACCGCCGATGCCGAGGCGCGCCGGCCCGGCGTCCTTTCCCAGTTCTGGGAACGCCGCCGTCATCTGAGCATGTATCTTTGCGTCAGCGGCAGTTCCTTCGCTGGATCACATGTCGCCACCTCACCGTCCACAAAGACGTCGAAAGTCTGGGGATCGACCCGGACTTCCGGACAGGCGTCGTTGTGCAGCATGTCTTTTTTTCGAAGGCTGCGCGTACCCCTGGCCGGCAGCAAGGCCTTGGTCAGACCCAACTGGCCGGCCAGGTCCTTGTCGATCGCCAAGGGATTGACGAAGTTGGCGCTGAGCGCCTTCTTCGCCTCGCCGAACGCGCCCCATTGAGGACGCAGCGCCAGCGGCTCGCAGGTCATCAACGACGCGGCACTATCTCCCATGACGCCCCAGGCGATGAAACCACCCTTGATGATGAGCTCCGGCTTGATGCCGAAAAAGGCGGGCCGCCAAAGTACGATATCGGCCATCTTGCCGTCCTCAAGCGAACCGATGTACTCGGCTATGCCGAAGGTACGCGCCGCGTTGATGGTGTATTTCGCGATGTAGCGCTTGATCCTCTCGTTGTCGCCCCGGCGCGTGGATTCCTCGGCAAGGCGTCCGCGTTGATCCTTCATCTTGCTGGCCAGTTGCCAGGTCCGGCAGATCACTTCGTTGATGCGCCCCATGCCCTGACTGTCGGAACCCAGCATGGAGATAGCCCCGATATCGTGCAGCACATCCTCGGCCGCGATGGTCTGGGCCCGGATGCGGCTTTCGGCGAAGGCAACGTCTTCGGGAATTGCCGGGTTCAGATGATGACACACCATCGTCATGTCGAGATGTTCGTCGAACGTGTTCACCGTGTAGGGGTTGGTCGGGTTGGTCGAGGACGGCAGGCAATTCTCGATGCCCGCGACCATGATGATGTCGGGCGCGTGCCCGCCGCCTGCCCCTTCCGTGTGGTACATGTGAATCGCCCGGCCCTTGATGGCGGCGAGAGTATCTTCCACGAAGCCGCTTTCGTTGAGCGTATCGGTGTGAAGCTGAACCTGGAAATCCAACTCATCCGCCACCGATAAACAGCAGTCGATCGCGGCGGGCATGGCGCCCCAGTCCTCGTGGATCTTGAGCCCCAGGCAGCCGGCGTCCATCTGGTCTACCAGCGAAGCCGGAAGGGACGAATTGCCGCGGCCCAGAAAACCAAAATTGATCGGCCATTGTTCGGAAGACTGCAGCATTTTCCCCACATTGAAAGCGCCACCACAGTCGATACCGACCGTAATCGGGCCCAACGAGCCACCTATCATGGTGGTAATTCCCGACGCGATGGCGTGTTCGCAAAGCTGGGCGCTATCGAAATGCACATGCACGTCGATGCCGCCGGGGGTAGCAATCAGGCCTTCACCGTCGCGCACCGTGGTTGCCGCGCCCGGAATCAGGCGCTCATCCACGCCATCCATGATGGCCGGATTGCCTGCCTTGCCGATACCGACGATGCGGCCATCCTTGATTCCAATATCACCCTTCACGATCCCCAGTACCGGGTCGATCACGAGCACATTGACGATCAGCATATCGAGGGATCCGTCGCTGCTTGAATAGCCCGAGACCATCCCGATCCCGTCACGGAGCGTTTTCCCGCCGCCGTGAAGACATTCATCTCCCGGAACGGCATAATCCTTCTCGACCTCGGCCAGAAGCGACGTGTCGCCCAGGCGCACGGCGTCGCCCGTGGTCGGGCCATACATGGCGGCGTATTCCTTACGGCTGATGATAGCCATTATCTATGCTCCCTTGTAACCAGCGTTGCGGGCTTTCTCGATCGCGCGAGCCTTGGCCTCGTCCGTATCGGTCGGGCCGTTGGTCAGGGCGTTGAGGCCGATGACTTCACCGCGACCGCCGAAGACGCACAATGTGACGTCTTTTGTCTGGCCCGGCTCAAAGCGAACGGCGGTTCCTGACGGGACATCGAGACGTTTCCCGAACGACTCCGCGCGGTTGAAATCCAGTGCTTTGTTGACCTCGAAGAAATGATAATGACTGCCTACCTGGACCGGCCTGTCCCCCGTATTGACAACCGTCAGCGAGATTTTTTCGCGACCCGCGTTGAGCTCAATCTCGCCGTCTTCGGCCAGAATTTCACCCGGCGTAACGGCGCTCGGATCCACGGAGCCGCTGCCCGGACGAATGGGATCGTGGACCGTAACCAGCTTCGTTCCATCCGGAAAGACACCCTCCACTTGCAGCATGGGCATCATGTCGGCGATGCCGGGCATGACATCATCCATGTTCAGGATCGTACTTCCGTGCGAAATGAGGTCCGCAACCGAGCGGCCTTCACGGGCGCCTTCTAAAATATCGTCCGCGATAATTGCCACCGCCTCGGGATAGTTCAACTTCAAACCCTTGCCCCGGCGCCTACGCGCCATCTCGGCGGCCGTATAGATCGTCAGGCGTTCCATTTCAGTCGGTGTCAAAAGCATATTTTTGTCCCTTCCTTGTAATCAGGGTCCAATACTCAATTTGCAAACAGCCTTACATCCGCCTCGTCATGCCGCATCGCGGCGATATCGGCTGCCGGCGAAAACCCGGCCATCGGCTCATCATCCGGAACCTGCCGGCTAAGTATTTCCATCATCGTTTCCGAGATGCCCGACCGAATACGCTGCGCCTGAATGTGACCGAGCCGGCCAAGGCGCACGGCAGCGCTGAGGAACCCCATGCAGAATGCATGGGCGGCGGCAGCGGTGGCTTCCGCTTCCGAAAGACCGGCCTGCCTCCACACGAACCCCTGCATAACAGGCAAATGACCGTGCGCTTGGCCCTTCCCTATCAGGCGTTGGTATTCGACCGCATTTACGATCTCAAGGCGGGCATGCGTCCCGAGAAAAGCGCGCCCGTTCCGGCACGACCCTTCGCGAAGAGATTGAGCCAGGCAAAGGGCATGATAATTTCGATCGATCGCAATGACCCGATTGAAATCAGACGCGCCCCGATAGGCATGCGCCAGAGCAACCCGGTCGCCGGGACCCCACCGGTGTTTCAGTTGACCGGTTACAAAATTGGACACGGACTCTGGGCTCGAAACCCGCCCGTCGGAATAAAGGGTTTCCAGCCCCCCTGAAAACGCAAATCCGCCGCTCGGAAACTGGCCATCGCCATGCTGCAACGCCAGAAGAAGACCGGTGATCGAGGCGGTTCCGTCAGTCATCCATGCGCTCCTCGTCTGGTATGACTCTAGCCGTCGCCAACAGCGGATCGATGCGCGCGAGATAATCCTCCCTGGGGCCTTCCATTGCGACGAGAAGGTCGCCGTCATCGAAACGCACGCGCCAATGCAGATTACCGGCGTTGTATCCAAGCTCGAGCGCCGACGCCGCATCCCGCGCTCTCAGCCGCAGCCAGGATTGTTCCTCCACGCGAACGACGATGGCGCCGGTTTCGTCCAGTTTCAGGACGGCGCCTTGTGAAAGGACCGTATCGCGTTCCAGGGCGATACCGCAGACCGTCCCTTTATCCGTCGTCACCCTTTGGCGCCGCCGGGCCGTATCGGCTTTCTTGAGTTGGATATATTCGACCGCATTCCTGTGCGTAAGAGCATGAAGCCTTTCGGCGATATCCCGATCACTCGCACTGCCGATAATCCTGTGAACAATGAACATGTGACACCCTCTCCCCCAACACGCTAGATGGTCATGTGCTTCGCGACGACTTCGTCCGTCAACGCATCGGTGTCGCCGCTCGCTACGACCTGCCCCTTTTCCATCATTACGAACGCATGAGCGGCCGAGCGGGCGAATGCCAGGTTCTGTTCGACCAGGATTATGGTCAAGCCTAACTTCTGGTTTAGTGACTGAATCGTCTCTTCGATCTGCTCAACGATGTTCGGCTGGATTCCTTCGGTGGGCTCGTCGAGCAGGAGCAGGCTCGGCTCGGAGGCGAGCGCGCGGGCGATAGCGAGCTGCTGTTGCTGTCCGCCGGAGAGAAGCCCGCCAGGGCGATCCAGGTTTTCCATCAGATAGGGAAACAACTCAGGCACCACATCGGGAATGCGGGATGATCCGTTTCGGCGGGCGAACCCGCCCATGAGGATATTTTCCCGGATCGTGAAATCGGGGATGATTTCGCGCCCCTGGGGAGCGTAGCCAATTCCCATGCGCGCCCGCCTAAAAGTCGGAGTATCGACAATTTCCTCGCCGTTGAGCTTGATGCTGCCAGTTGATGAGTCCGTCAGCCCAATGATGGTCTTCAAAAGGGTTGTTTTACCGACGCCATTTCGACCGATGACCGCGAGGATGGTCCCTTTTTCGACATTGAAACTGAGGTCGTGCAGGATATGGCTGCCGCCATAAAAACTGTTGAGGTGATCAATCTCCAACATCAGCCGATACCTCCTCTGCCCAAATAGGCGTCTTTCACGGCTTGATTATTTTCGATGTCCTGTATCACCCCTTCGGCCAGAACCTTGCCGAGGTGCATGACGGTGATCTTCTCGGCAATCTCGCGCACGAACGCCATGTCGTGTTCAACCACGATGAGTGTGTGCCGCCCTTTCAAGTCATTGATAATTTGCGATGTTTTCAAGGTCTCCTGGACCGTCATTCCGGCCGAGGGCTCGTCCAGAAGGATGATTTTCGGGTTCTGAACCAGCACCATGCCAAGCTCAAGCCACTGGGTTTCGCCGTGCGAAAGACTACCCGCCCGGTCACTCAGTTTTCCGCGAAGATTAACCAGATTGGTGACTTCTTCAATTCTATCCGCGGCAATCTTTTTGCGCCGCGAACCCACATTCAAAAGAACCCCATGATGGTTGAATCCCGCCACCTCGAAATTTTCCCGCACGGTGAGTTCACGGAATACGGTCGGGATCTGAAATTTGCGGCCAACCCCTTCGCGGGCGATCTTATGTTCTTGCCAATTCGTAATGTCTCTGTCGTGAAGGAGTATCCTACCTTCCGTCGATTTCGTTTTGCCGCTGATCAGATCCATCAATGTGGTCTTACCCGCCCCATTGGCCCCCAGCAATACGCGCAGCTCACCCTCCTCCACGGTCATGCTGAAATTATCGACCGCCTTAAAGCCGCCGAAGTCGACACCGATACCATCAATCGTTAATGCTGCCATGATGCCCCTTACTCCCCTGAAGGAGCATCCTGTTGGGACTTTTTCGCGCCGCCGAGTAGCCGGTCCGTGATGTCGTTCGCCAAGCCCGCGAGCCCTCTGGGAAGAAACAGCACCACGAGCACAAACAGTAATCCGATAATCGCCTGCCAGGCCTCGACGAATAGTTCGGTCTCACTGACCGTCGCCTCGATAACATTGATCAATATGGCGCCGATACAGGCGCCCAAAAGAGATGACCGCCCACCCACGGCGGCCCAAACCACCATGGTGATGCTGAAGGTGAGGTCCATGAAGGTCGGCGAGGCGAACTCGGCCGCGATCACATAAAGCATGCCGGCAAAGCCCGCGATTAGCGCCGATATGCAGAAGAAGAAAATTTGATAGGACGACACATCAAAGCCGAGATACCGGGTCCGGTTGGCGTCATCACGTATCGATTGCAAGACCAGACCGGCGCGGGTGCTGACCAGCCAGCGTGTCGCGACCAGAACCACGGCCAGCGACGCCGCAACCAGATAATAAGTCTGGACCGTATAGGGGTCGAATTCGAAGCCAGCGAGGGTGAACCATCCGAGATCCGTGAGACCGTTGAAACCATTGGTCAAAGGCTGGAAGTCAATCATCAAGAGGCGGAAAAGAAGAACCGTGGCAAGCGTGATGATGGCCACGAACACGCCCGAAATACGCTGGCGAAAGATTATATTTCCCAGAATGAAGGCCAGGACCACGGGGAGGACAAGCCCCATGAAGATGCCGAACCATTGCGCCTGAAACGGTATCCACAGGAAAGAAACCTTGGTTATACAGCACAGGTCCGTGAGCGAGCCCGGCTCGGCGTTCCACAGCATGAAATCCGGCACCGGCGTGTCCGAACCCTGTTGCAGGCTGGTTGGGCTGGCGAGCTTCAGCGACGCGGCCAGCATATAGGCGCCGGCGCCGAAAAATAGTCCCTGGCCCAAATTGAGGATACCCGCATAGCCCCAGGATAAAGAGATAGCGACACCGAGCATGCCAAACACCAGGTATTTAGCGATACGGTTGAGCCAGAATATGTCCAGGAACAAAGGCATCATGAACGTAATGACAATGAATATGGCGTATGCCAGGAACTCGAGCTTCCTTTTGGTCGTCATCGCCTACCGACCTCTGAAATTAAACAGCCCGTTGGGGCGCCAGGCAATAATCAGAATGACCGCGCCAAAAACGATAGCGCGGGCAAGAATGTCGTTAGAGAGTGTCGCGAAAATCCCGTTGAGCTGCCCCAAGAAACCCGCGGACACCACCGACCCCAACAGGCTTCCAACGCCGCCGACCACGACAACCATGAAGCCATCGACCACCAACGGCGTGCCCATGCCGGGGCTCACGGTCTTGAAACCGGAAATCATGACACCCGCCACCCCGGCCAGGCCGGAACCGTAGGCGAAGGTCAACGCGTTTACCCGCTTGACGTCGATTCCACAAGCCGCCGCGATATCGGGATTGCGCATAATGGCCCGTACCTGGGTGCCGAACGGTGTCCGGTACAACAGCACCCAAGTC
>JAYGED010000040.1:0-1720 GCA_046582565.1 Alphaproteobacteria bacterium | reverse complement strand
TGCCGATTTCATGATGAATGAAGGCGGAAAACGGGTCTATATGGTCGGCTCCAACTACGTATATCCGTATGAGTCGAACCGCATAATGAAGGACTATATCCGGCAAAATCGAGGGACAGTTGTCGAGGAGCGTTATCTTTCGCTTGAAGCCGGGGAGAAGGATTTCATTCCCATCATTGATGAAATCAAGGCAAAGGAGCCGAGCTTTATCTTTTCGACCGTTGTTGGCGCCAGCACTGCGTTTTTTTACCAAGCCTATGCGGAGGCTGGACTGGATCCAGCAACAATGCCGATCGTAAGCCTCACCACCAGCGAGGCGGAGATCATGGAAATGGGGATTGATGTCGCCCGCGGGCACATTACCTCCGCCCCGTATTTCGAGACCATCGAGAGCGATGTAAACAACCTGTTCGTGAAAAATTACCGCAAGGAGTTCGGCCCCGATGCGCCGATCACCAGTGGTAGCGAGTCGGCTTATTCCCAGGTTCGTATCATGGCCAAGGGGCTCGAACAAGTCGGTATGCGGGACACGAAAATTCTCCGCGCGGCGGTGCTCGGGTCGGAATACGAGGCGCCCCAGGGTCGCATTCGAATCGACCCGGATAACAATCATACCTATCTCTGGCCCCGGGTTGGCCGGGTTAACGCGCAAGGAAAATTCGACATCATCGGTCAGACATTTTCTTCCGTTAAGCCGGATCCTTATCTCGTTTTCCCTCACCACAACGATTGGAGCATGCAGCACTTCCACGTGCATGATCAGAAATATGTGCAAGTCCATTAACAGGCCGGGTCAACCGACCCAGCCGATCTTCAAGACCCTGCGAAGTCTGCGGATTCTAATAATTCATCCGAAGGACCGGGAGGGTGAGGAGCTGATCCGCCATCTCAACCGGATTGGTTGTCAAGTCGACGCGGTGTGGCCCATCCCCAGCGAGATCGAACCCCGTATCGATGTCGTGATCATCATGGTGCGCGAGGACCAGACACGCCAGTTACAGGACTTGTTCAATGACGGCAGAAAACTCGGCCCCACCATTATCGCCTTAGTGGACTACGAAATTCCAACAGTGCTACAGGCGGTTCTCGACATCGGAGCCCAGGCGGTAATCGGCAAACCGATTCGCCCGTTCGGCGTTCTTACAAATCTCGTCCTCGCGCGCCAGAATTGGAGCCAGGAAAACCATCTGAACGGAAAAATCCACAAACTCGAAAGAAAAGTCGCCGGCATGAAGAAGCTGAACCTCGCAAAGGCGCTTCTCATGAAGCTTCACAATATTTGCGAGGAAGAGGCCTACAAGATCTTACGCGATCAGGCCATGGCCAAGCGGGTGACAACCGAAGAAATCGCGAGCTCGATCATCAATGCAAACGAAATTCTTTCCGCGGGCACGAAAATCGGAAGCAGCGTCAAAAAGCTTAAAATCGTGGAATAATCCCTCGGATCATTGAGACGGCAATTCAAATCGGGTTTCTGCTTGGGGAGTGCTGGCGGCTTCCGCAGATGCCGGAAGCAGTAATTTGAGTCTGAAAATGGAAATGGGGACTTGACCCATTCGCGGCGGGGTGTTTGAATTTCGGCGGATGGGTTTTCCAAATGGCAGTGACGCTAGTGGAGGGCTTGTTAGTCCACGTTCCATGACAGGATTTCGTAGAGCGTGAAAATGGATAGCTAATCACCGCTGCAGTGAAGCAGGGGAGGTCGGGGCAAAGCAGCCCG
>JAYGED010000134.1:0-30733 GCA_046582565.1 Alphaproteobacteria bacterium | reverse complement strand
TGGTGATGCCGGGCGACAATGTGACCATGACGGTCAAGCTGATCGCGCCGATCGCCATGGACGAAGGCCTGCGTTTCGCCATCCGCGAAGGCGGCCGCACCGTCGGCGCCGGCGTCGTCACTGAAATAGTCGAGTAATCGGAAAGCACGCAGATCATGGCTTTAAGCAATCAAAATATCCGCATCCGATTGAAGGCGTTCGATCATCGCGTCCTCGATCAATCGACGAGCGAAATCGTCGATACTGCCCGGCGTACGGGCGCGCAAGTGCGGGGGCCGATCCCCATGCCGACCCGGATTGAGAAGTTTACCGTGCTGCGTTCGCCGCACATCGACAAGAAATCACGTGAACAGTTCGAGATCCGCACTCATAAGCGCCTCTTGGACATCATCGATCCGACACCGCAGACCGTGGACGCGCTGATGAAGCTCGACCTCGCTGCCGGCGTCGATATCGAGATCAAGCTTTAGGGGACCGATACCATGCGTTCCGGCGTCATCGCTAAAAAACTGGGAATGACCCGCGTATTCACCGCGGATGGACTCCATGTGCCGGTCACGGTGCTCAGCATGGACGACTGTCAGGTGATCGCCACTCGGACCGACGAGCGCGACGGCTACAGCGCCGTACAGCTCGGCCTCGGCAAGCCCAAGACCAAGAATGTCAGCAAGGCGATGCGCGGTCATTTCGCCAAGGCCAAGGTTGAGCCTAAATACAAAGTCGCCGAGTTCCGCGTCTCGCCTGACGCCCTGCTCGAGGTGGGGTCCACCCTGTCTGTCGAGCATTATGTTTCGGGCCAGTATATCGATGTTTGCGGCACTTCCATCGGCAAGGGTTTTGCCGGTGTCATGAAGCGTCATAACTTCTCCGGCCAGCGCGCCACGCACGGCGTTTCCCTGTCCCACAGGGTCGCCGGTTCGACGGGGCAGTGCCAGGATCCCGGCCGCGTCTTCAAGGGCAAGAAAATGTCCGGCCAGATGGGCAATGCGCGCTCGACCACGCAGAATCTTGAAGTCGTGGAAGTCGATACAGACCGCGGCCTGATTCTCGTCAAGGGCGCGGTGCCCGGCTCGAAGGGCGGCTATGTGCTGGTTACAGACGCCAAGAAGCGCGCCCGGCCGGATGAAGCGCCTTACCCCGCCGGCCTGATAGGCGACACCGCCGAGGCGCCGGAAGAAGAGATCGTCGCCGAAGCCGAGGTTGAGGTCGAAGCGGCTGCCGAGCCCCAGGCCGAATCCGGGGGCGACGCTAAAGCCGAAACCCCGACCAAGGAAGAGGAGTGAGCGCGGTGAAGTGCAAGGTCACAACGCTCGACAATAAGAGCGCCGGCGATATCGAGTTGTCCGAGGCGATCTTCGGCCTTCCCGAGCGCCCCGATATTCTCCATCGCATGGTCAATTGGCAGCTCGCCAAACGCCGGTCGGGCAACCATAAGGTCAAGGTCGTCAACGAAATCAACGGGTCGACCCGCAAGATCATGAATCAGAAGGGCGGCGGCCGTGCTCGTCACAGCACACGCAAGGCGCCCCAGTTCCGTGGCGGCGCCACCACTTTCGGCCCGGTTGTCCGCGATCACAGCCACGGTCTTCAGAAGAAGGTCCGCAAACTGGCCCTCAAGACGGCGCTGTCGTCGAAACAGGCCAGCGGCAAGTTGATTGTGGTCGATGCGGCGTCTCTAAAATCACCCAAGACCAAGAGCCTGGCCGATGTGGTCGGCAAGCTCGGCTTGTCCAAGGCGCTTTTTATCGACGGACCCGAGGTCGACGCTAATTTCCTTCGCGCCGCCGCCAATCTGGTCGGCATCGATGTTCTGCCCCATCAAGGCGCCAATGTGTATGACATTCTCCGCTGCGATACGCTGGTTCTCACCCGCGCCGCCGTCGAACATCTGGAGGCGCGCCTGAAATGAACCCGGAACGCAAATACGACGTCATCCTGGCGCCCTGGATCACGGAAAAGTCGACGGAGGGTTCCGAGCATAATCAGTTCACCTTCAAGGTCGCGCGCGGCTCCACCAAGGTCGAGATCAAGAGCGGCATCGAAGAGCTGTTCGGGGTCACCGTGACCAAGGTGAACACCATCAATATGCGCGGCAAGATCAAGCGCTTCAGAGGCCGCCTCGGCAAACGCGCCGCTTACAAGAAGGCGATCGTCACCATCGCCGAAGGCCAATCCATTGATATCACGACGGGGATCTAGTCATGGCCCTCAAAAAATTCAAGCCTACCACGCCGTCCCAGCGCGAACTCGTACTGGTCGACCGCTCCGGTCTTTGGAAAGGCAAGCCTATCAAGGCGCTGATCGAGGGCCTCAGCCAATCCGGCGGACGCAATAATCATGGCCGCATCACCCAGCGCAGGCGTGGCGGCGGCCATAAGCGGCGCTATCGCATGGTCGATTTCAAGCGTCAGAAATACGATATGCCGGCGACCATCGAGCGGCTCGAATACGATCCCAACCGGTCAGCCTTCATCGCGCTCATTCGCTACGAAGACGGCGAGCTGTCCTATATTTTGGCGCCCCAGCGGGTGCAGGTCGGGGCCACGGTGATCTCGGGCGAGAGGGTCGATATCATTCCGGGCAACGCCATGCCCATGCAGAACATTCCGGTCGGCACGGTGATCCATAACATCGAGATGAAGCCGAAAAAAGGCGGGCAAATCGCCCGCTCGGCCGGCGCCTATGCCCAGCTTATCGGCAAGGATGCCGGCTATGCCCTGTTGCGGCTCGGCTCCGGCGAGCAGCGCATGGTTCGCGCCGAATGCATGGCGACAGTGGGCGCGGTTTCGAACCCGGACCATCAGAATATCAATATCGGCAAGGCGGGCCGCAATCGCTGGCTGGGCAAACGCCCTTCCGTGCGCGGCGTCGCCATGAACCCGGTCGATCATCCCCATGGCGGCGGCGAAGGCCGCACGTCGGGCGGTCGTCATCCGGTCTCGCCCTGGGGCAAGCCGACCAAGGGCAAACGGACGCGGTCGAACAAGTCGACCGATTCCATGATTTTGCGCCGCCGGCGCAAGAAGAAGTAGGAGCAGCGATTTGGCCCGTTCGGTATGGAAGGGACCGTTTGTTGACGGTTACCTGTTGAAAAAGGCGGAGAAGACCCGTGCGTCGGGACGCAAAGAGGTGATTCGCACCTGGTCGCGTCGTTCGACCATTCTGCCGCAGTTTGTCGGACTCACATTCGGCGTCCATAACGGCCGTAAATTCATCCCCGTTCTGGTCACTGAAAATATGGTCGGACACAAGCTGGGTGAGTTTTCGCCGACCCGTACCTATTACGGCCATGTCTCCGACAAGCGGTCGAAGAGGGAATAGTCGACATGGGTAAACAATCAACTGAGCGCCGTCTGGCCGATAACGAAGCCATGGCCGTCGGCCGCACTTTGCGGATCGGCGCGCAGAAACTTAATTTGGTGGCCGAGAGCATTCGCGGCCATTCGGTCGAGGACGCTTTGAGCCAGCTCGCCTTCTCCAAGCGCCGCATTGCCGGCGATGTGCGCAAGATCGTGCAGTCGGCGGTGGCCAATGCCGAGAACAATCACGACCTGGATGTGGACCGTCTCTACATCGCCGAGGCGACTGTGGGCCGCGCCATGGTGCTCAAACGCTGGCGCCCCCGCGCCCGTGGCCGCACCGCTAGAATATTGAAACCATTCAGCAATTTGACCGTTGTTGTCCGCGAACGCGAGGAGACGATCTAATGGGTCAAAAAGTCAACCCGATCGGACTGCGGTTGGGAATCAACCGAACCTGGGATTCCCGCTGGTACGCCGACAGCGAATACGCCGACCTGCTTCATGAAGACATCAAGCTGCGCGAATACCTCAAGAAGCGTCTGGCTCAGGCCGGGGTCAGCAAGGTCGTCATCGAGCGTCCCGCCAAAAAGGCGCGTATTACCATTCACACGGCCCGGCCCGGCGTGGTGATCGGCAAGAAGGGCGCCGATATCGAACGCTTGCGCAAGGACCTGTTGACGATGACCAAATCGGACGTCCATCTCAATATCATTGAGATCCGCAAGCCCGAGATCGACGCACAGCTGGTCGCCGAGAATATCGCCCAGCAGCTTGAGCGCCGTATTGGCTTTCGCCGCGCCATGAAGCGCGCCGTACAGTCGGCCATGCGCCTCGGCGCCCAGGGTATCAGAATCAATTGCGGCGGCCGTCTTGGCGGTGCCGAGATCGCGCGCACCGAGTGGTATCGCGAGGGCCGGGTGCCCCTGCACACGCTCCGCGCCGACATCGATTACGGGCTGATCGCGGCGAACACCACCTATGGCACCTGTGGCGTCAAGGTCTGGGTGTTCAAGGGCGAGATCATGGAACACGACCCCATGGCCCAGGACAAGCGCGTCCAGGAACAGCAGACCGGCGGGAGAAACTAAAGTGCTGAGCCCGAAACGGACAAAATACCGCAAGGCCCACAAGGGGCGCCTGCACGGCAACGCCAAGGGCGGGACCGAGCTTAACTTCGGCGCCTATGGCCTGAAGGCGATGGCGCCGGGGCGGATTACCTCACGCCAGATTGAAGCCGTACGGCGGGCGATCACCCACCATCTCAAGCGCACCGGCCGGGTGTGGATCCGCATCTTCCCCGATGTGCCGGTCAGCACCAAGCCCGCCGAAGTGCGCATGGGCAAGGGCAAAGGCTCGCCGGAATACTGGATGTGCCGGGTCAAGCCGGGACGGGTGATGTTCGAGGTTGACGGCGTGCCGCACGGCCTTGCCAAGGATGCGATTGCCCTGGGCGCCGCCAAGCTGCCCATGGCGACGCGCTTTATCACGCGCGAGGAGGCTTAAGCTTATGAAAGCCGAGGATTTACGGGCGAAAAGCCCCGATGAGTTGAAGACCGAGCTGATGTCGCTTAAGAAAGAGGCGTTCAATCTGCGCTTCCAGAAGGCGACCGGTCAGCTTGAAAACACCGCGCGGGTCGGCCAGGTACGCCGAGATATTGCGCGCATAAAGACAACGATCCGGGCGCAGTCCCGGGCCGCGTCCTGAGGAGGGCGACTATGCCGAAACGAGTACTTCAAGGGGTCGTGGTGACGGCCGGTGGCGACAAGACCGTGATTGTGCGGGTCGAGCGCCGGGTCATGCACCCCATGTATAAGAAATTTATTCGTCGCTCGAAGAAATACGCGGCCCATGACGAGGAAAACCGCTACAGCGCGGGCGACAAGGTAACCATTCGCGAAGCCCGGCCTTTCTCCAAGAGAAAGACCTGGGAAGTCATTACGGATACGGCGTGACGGTCTCTGGGCCGCACGGATTAAGAGGATAAGACTATGATTCAGATGCAAACCAACCTGGATGTCGCCGATAATTCAGGCGCACGGCGGGTACAGTGCATCAAGGTGCTGGGCGGGTCCAAGCGCATGACCGCCGGGGTCGGCGATGTCATCGTCGTGTCCGTGAAGGACGCCATCCCGCGCGGCAAGGTCAAGAAGGGCGATGTCCACCGAGCGGTCATCGTGCGCACGTCGAAGGAAATCCGCCGTCCCGATGGCTCCTCCATCCGCTTTGATCGCAACGCCGCGGTGCTGCTGTCGCCCCAGGGTGAGCCTATCGGCACCCGCATCTTCGGCCCGGTAACCCGCGAGCTGCGCGCCAAGAAGTTCATGAAGATTATCAGCCTCGCGCCGGAGGTCCTGTAATGGCCGGCAAATCATCGGCAAACCCCAAGCTGCGCATCAAAAAGGGGGACGAGGTGATCGTCATATCCGGCAAGGACAGGGGCAAGAAGGGCGACGTCCTCAAGGTCGTGCCGTCGACACGCCGTGTTCTTGTCCAGGGCGTTAATATGGTCAAAAGACATACCCGGCCCACATCCGCCAGTCCCGGAGGCATCATCGAGAAGGAAGCCTTCCTTGATATCTCGAATGTCGCCCATATCGACCCCAAGCAGGATAAACCTACCCGCGTCGGATATCGCTTCCTCGAGAACGGGCGCAAAGTGCGCTACGCCAAGCTCTCGGGCGAAGTGATAGACGTCTAGGCCGGAGCAGAAGGAAACAGATCATGGCTTCGCGCTTTCGTGAACTTTATGACAACGTCGTCAAAGGCGAGCTGCAAAAGCAGTTCGACTATAAGAACCCTATGCAGGTGCCCAAGGTCAAAAAGATCGTCGTCAACATGGGTGTTGGCGAAGCGACGGGCGACAGCAAGGTGATTACCTCGGCGGTTGCCGACATGACGGCGATCACCGGCCGCAAACCTATCGTCATCCGCGCCAAACGTTCGGTGTCGGTCTTCAAGCTGCGTGAAGGCATGCCCATCGGCTGCAAGGTGACGCTCAGGCGCGAGCAGATGTATGAATTTCTTGACCGCCTGATCACCATTGCGCTGCCGCGCGTGCGTGATTTCCGGGGGGTCTCGGAGAAGAGTTTCGACGGGCGTGGCAATTACGCCCTTGGGCTTACGGAACAGATCGTGTTTCCGGAAGTCGACTACGACAAAATTGATACTATCCGCGGGATGGACATCGTCATTGTGACCTCGGCGAAAACCGACGAGGAAGCCAAGGCGTTGCTCGCGGGGTTTCAAATGCCCTTTCCGGACCTGCCAGACGATACGGCCGGCAGCACATCGGATTAACGAGAGGTCTCGTCCATGGCGAAGAAAAGTTCCATCGAAAAAAACAAGCTGCGTCAGAAGCTGGTGGCGAAGTTTGCCGCCAAGCGTGCGGCGCTCAAACAGACGGCGAATGATTCGACGTTGCCTCAGGAGGAGCGTTTTGCCGCAAGGCTCAAGCTTGCCGAGCTGCCGCGTAATTCGGCGAAGATAAGGGTTAGGAATCGATGCGAAATTACCGGACGTCCGCGCGGTTTTTACCGCAAGTTTCGCATGTCGCGCATCGCGCTGCGGGAACTCGCCTCGGCGGGATATGTTCCCGGCGTCGTGAAGTCGAGCTGGTAGGGGAGACGGCACCATGATGACCGACCCCATCGGGGACATGCTGACCCGTATCCGCAACGGCCAACGGGCCCACAAGGCGGCGGTGAACAGCCCCGCCTCGAAGCTGCGCGCCAACCTGCTCGATGTCTTGCAGCGTGAAGGCTACATCCGTGGCTATACCCAGTTCGAGGAAGACTCCGGCAAGCCGGAACTCTCGATCGAGCTGAAATATCACGAAGGCGAGCCGGTGATCCGCGAGATCAGCCGGGTCTCCAAGCCGGGCCGCCGGGTTTATTCGTCGATCAAGGATCTGCCGACCATCTACAACGGTCTCGGCATCTCGATCCTGTCGACGCCGCAAGGTGTCATGTCGGACAGCGAAGCGCGGGTCGCCAATGTCGGCGGCGAAGTCCTGTGTCGCGTATTCTAGAGCCTTTGGGAGCGATAAGATGTCTCGTGTAGGCAAACATCCAGTGGTTATTCCGAGCGGCGTCGATGTCGCCGTCGTTGGCCAGCAAATCAAGGTCAAGGGAAAGCTCGGTGAGCTCTCCGTCCAGCTCACCGACGATGTCCAAATAGGCGTCGGCGATGGACAGGTGACGGTGACGCCGATCAACCAAGGTAAGCGCGCCCGTTCCATGTGGGGAACGTCGCGCAGCATCATCGACAACATGGTCACCGGGGTTTCGGAGGGCTTCAAGGTCGAGTTGGAAATTCAGGGCGTTGGGTATCGCGCGTCGGTCTCCGGCAAGACCCTGACCCTGCAGCTCGGCTACAGCCACGATATCGAATATCCCATGCCGGAAGGCATCAAGATCGAATGCGAGAAGCCGACCCAGATCGCTGTTTCTGGCATCGACCGCCAGCGTGTCGGTCAGGTCGCGGCTGAAATTCGCAAATTCCGTAAGCCCGAGCCTTACAAAGGCAAGGGTATCCGTTACGTCGGCGAATGGGTCCGGCGTAAGGAAGGCAAGAAGAAGTAGGTGATGCGGCTATGAAATCAACAAAACATCTCTACGATCGCCGTAAGCGGCGGGTGCGCACGAGGCTGAAAAAGCTCTCTACCGGCCGCCCCCGTCTGTCGGTTTTCCGGTCGAACTGCCATATCTATGCCCAGGTCATTGACGACGCAAATGGCGTGACTCTGGCGGCGGCATCGTCGCTCGACAAATCCTTGAAGAGCAAGCTCAAGAACGGCAGCGACAAGGCAGCGGCGGAGCAGGTCGGCACGCTGATCGCCAAACGGGCGATTGATGCGGGCGTCACCAAGGTGGTGTTCGACCGCGGCGGTTATCTGTTTCACGGACGGGTTAAATCCCTGGCGGACGCGGTCCGCGAGGGCGGACTTTCATTCTAGCTAAGATGCAGTAAAGGCAGCATTCATGGCATATTTCGACAAGCGCAACGCCGAGGATGACGATCTCGTCGACAAGTTGGTCGGCATCAACCGTGTCGCCAAGGTGGTCAAGGGCGGCCGCCGTTTCGGCTTCGCGGCATTGGTCGTCGTCGGCGATACCAAGGGCCGGGTTGGCTTCGGCAAGGGTAAGGCGCGCGAGGTCCCCGAGGCAATTCGCAAGGCGACCGAACAGGCGAAGCGCCAGATGATACGCGTGGCGCTGCGTGAAGGCCGTACTCTGCATCATGACATTACCGGCCGTTTCGGCGCCAGCCGGGTGGTGCTGCGCGCCGCCCCGCCAGGCACCGGCATCATCGCCGGCGGACCCATGCGCGCCGTGTTCGAGACCGTTGGTGTTCAAGACGTGGTGACAAAATCGATAGGCAGTTCAAACCCTTACAACATGGTGCGCGCTACTTTCGATGCCCTGGTAAAGCTGAATTCGCCGCGCGCCATCGCCGCCAAGCGTGGCAAGAAGGTCAGTGAAATCATCAACCGCCGCGATGTGGGCGGCGCGGCCGCGGCTGCGACGGAAGCGAAGGCTTAGGGGTTTTATCATGGCGACAAAATCATCAGCTAAGACGCTCCGCGTCACCCAGGTCGGCAGCCCCATCGGGCGCCAGAAGTACCAGCGTCAGACCCTCATCGGTCTCGGCCTGAACAAGATGCACCGCACCCGCGAGCTTGAAGACACGGCTTCAGTACGCGGCATGATCAATAAAATTCCGCATCTCGTGCGGGTTGAAGACGCCGAATAGCGGCACGGACGCCCGTATGGGCGTCGGGAAAGGGTTACTATGAACCTCAACGAACTCTCCGATAACCCAGGCGCCCGCAAGGCGCGCACCCGCGTTGGACGCGGCATCGGCTCAGGCAAGGGCAAGACCTCTGGCCGGGGTATGAAGGGGCAGAAAGCACGCAGTGGCGTGGCCATCAAGGGCTTCGAGGGCGGCCAGATGCCGCTTTATCGTCGCCTGCCCAAGCGCGGCTTCACCAATCTGTTTCGCAAGCATTTCGAGATCGTCAATCTCGACAGCCTGCAAAAGGCCGTCGACGACGGCAAGCTGGCGGCCAAGAAGCCCGTTGATCGCGCCGCCCTGGTTGCCATCGGCCTGGTGCGAGACAACGCTAATGGTCTGCGCCTGCTGGCCCGTGGCGAGCTTAAGGCGTCCCTGACCATCCATGTTGAAGGCGCATCGAAGACCGCGGTTGCCGCTGTTGAAAAGGCCGGCGGCAAGGTCGTTATGCCTGAAGCCCCCGCGCAGAAGGAGCCGAAGAAAGCCAAGAAAGCTAAGTCGGCCAAGTCAGCAAAGTCGGCCAAGTCAGTCAAGTCAGCCAAGAAGGCCGAGGAAGCCCAAGAAGACACGCCTAATGCTGGCGCGGCCAGCGAGGATCAGGAGTAGACCACAATGGCGTCAGCCGCCGAACAGCTTGCCGCTAATCTGAATTTCGGGGCCCTTTCCAAGGCAACGGAACTCAAGAAGCGTCTGTGGTTCACAGTCTTCGCGCTGATCATTTACCGGCTGGGCACCTATATTCCCATTCCGGGTGTCGATCCGAACATTCTTGAAGACGTGTTCAAGCAGACGTCCGGCGGCATCCTGGATATGTTCAATATGCTGTCAGGCGGCGCTCTCCAGCGCATGACGATCTTTGCGCTCAACATCATGCCTTACATCTCGGCGTCGATCATCATGCAGCTCATGACGACCGTCTCGCCGAAACTCGAACAGCTCAAGAAGGAAGGCGAAGCGGGGCGCAAGAAGATCAATCAATACACCCGTTACGGTACGGTGCTGTTGTCAGTGCTTCAGGGTTACGGCATTGCCGTCGGCCTCGAAGGCATGGCCGGCTCGGTCGGTTCCGCGGTGATCGATCCCGGTTTCTTCTTCCGTTTCACCACCGTCGTCACCCTGACCGGCGGCACGATCTTCCTGATGTGGCTGGGCGAGCAGATTACCGCGCGCGGCGTCGGCAATGGCATTTCGCTGATTATCTTTTCCGGCATCGTCGCCCAATTGCCGAGCGCCATGGCTGGCACTCTCGAGCTTGGCCGCACCGGGGCGCTGTCGACCTTCTTCATTCTGTTCATCATCGTCATGGTCGTCGTCGTGGTGACCTTCATCGTCTTCATGGAGCGCGCGCAACGGCGCATCGTGGTGCAGTATCCGAAGCGCCAGGTCGGCCAGCGCATGTTTGGCGGCGAGAGT
Source organism: Alphaproteobacteria bacterium (assembly GCA_046582565.1). Classification (GTDB taxonomy): domain Bacteria; phylum Pseudomonadota; class Alphaproteobacteria; order JAAXGF01; family JAAXGF01; genus JAYGED01. The sequence continues at coordinate 20,227 of JAYGED010000134.1, read as the reverse complement.
TCGCATCTGCCCCTGAAGCTCAATACCGCCGGCGTTATTCCGCCGATCTTTGCCTCATCGATCCTGCTGCTGCCGATCACCGTTGCCGGGTTCAACGCCGGCACGGGGCCAGAATGGATATCTCAGGTTGTCAATTATCTCGGTCGTGGCCAGCCGCTGTTCATCGCCCTCTATATGGCGGGGATCATTTTCTTTGCCTTCTTCTACACATCGGTCGTCTTCAACCCCGAGGACACCGCCGATAACCTCAAGAAGAACGGCGGTTTCATCCCCGGCATCCGGCCCGGCAAGAACACGGCCGAATACCTCGATTATGTTCTGACCCGCCTGACCGTGGTCGGCGCGCTCTATCTTTCGGCCGTCTGTCTGTTGCCGGAAATACTGTCTGCGAAATTTTCACTGCCCTTCTATTTCGGCGGCACCTCGTTGCTCATCGTCATCTCGGTCACCATGGATACGGTGGCGCAGATTCATTCCCATCTTCTGGCTCACCAGTACGAAGGGTTGATCAAGAAATCCAAGCTCAGAGGAAGGCGCGGGTGAATTTGATCTTCATGGGTCCCCCAGGTTCCGGCAAAGGAACCCAAGCCAAGCGTATCGCTGCTGCCTATAATCTGGTGCAGCTTTCGACCGGCGATATGCTGCGCCAAGCTATCGAGGAGGGCACCGAAGTCGGCCGCCAGGCCAAGTCCGTGATGGACGCTGGCGAGTATGTATCAGACGACATCGCTGTTGCCATCGTCTCCGAAAAAATAGCCACACCGGAGTGTTCCAGCGGTTTCATTCTCGACGGGTTCCCGCGCACCCTCAACCAAGCGGATTCCCTCGATAAGATGCTCACCGCAAAAGACGTGGAAATCGATCAGGTTGTAGAGATCAGGGTCGACGATGAAAAGCTTATCGCGCGGATTGCGGGGCGGTTTTCCTGTTCTGATTGCGGCGCCGCGTATCACGACCAGTTCAATCGTCCTAAGCGCGAAAAAGTTTGCGACATATGCGGCGGAATTCGATTTACCCGGCGCGATGACGACAACGCGGAAGCCGTTGCCGTGCGCCTCGAAGTCTATTACGGGCAGACCGCGCCTTTGCTGCCCTATTACGATGCTCAAAACAGGCTTGTCAGCGTCGATGGCATGATGGACATAGACGAAGTGACCAAGCAGATTAAATCCGCCATCAATGGGCATGGAGACGATTGACTAGATGACTAATTTTTCTATAATCGCGCTCCGCCCTCATCATAGGTTTAATGCGGTCCTAAAGATCAGCGATCCGCATGTTTTTGTCACGAATCAGACGCGTCTTGTCATGATTAAGGAGAACTAGCCGTGGCCCGTATAGCCGGTGTCAATATACCCACAAACAAGCGTGTCGAGATTGCCTTGACGTACATTTTCGGCATTGGCCGCACCAAGGCGCTCGAGATTTGCCAGACGATCGGCCTTCCGCGTGAACGCCGGGTCAATGAACTGGCCGAAGCCGAGGTTATTCAGATCCGCGAGGCAATCGACAGCAGTTATGTGGTTGAGGGCGACCTCAGGCGCACTACCGCCATGAACATCAAACGGATGATGGACATGGGCTGCTACCGGGGGCTGCGCCATCGTCGCGGCCTGCCGGTTCGTGGCCAGAGAACCCATACCAACGCCCGGACCCGCAAGGGTCCCGCCCGGCCCATCGCCGGCAAGAAGAAATAGGAGAGGGCCATGGCAAAAGATCAGGCGTCGCGCGTAAAACGTCGCGAACGCAAAAACATTTCCTCCGGCGTCGCCCATGTGAGCGCGACGTTCAACAACACCATCATCACCATCACCGATGCCCAGGGCAACACCATCGCCTGGTCGTCAGCGGGTGGGCAGGGCTTCAAGGGGTCGCGTAAATCGACCCCCTATGCCGCTCAGATGGCCGCGGAAAGCGCCGGTCTCAAAGCCCAGGAACATGGCATGAAGACCCTCGAAGTCCAGGTCAGAGGCCCCGGTTCGGGTCGTGAGTCGGCTTTGCGCGCGTTGCAAACCGTTGGGTTCACGTTGACGTCCATCAAGGATGTCAGCCGTATTCCCCACAATGGCTGTCGGCCGCCCAAGCGGCGTCGTGTCTAAATAGCTTTTTCGTTTACGGCGCACAGTTGTGCGCGGTTTTGAATTTATATCCGGCGGACTGTTCCGCCCATCGATCGTGAGGTCAAATTCGTGATTCAGAAGAACTGGCAAGAACTGATCAAACCTTCCAAGCTCGAAATCGACGCGGGCGACAATGCGGAAAAAGTGGCGACCATCGTCGCTGAGCCGCTGGAGCGGGGATTCGGACTAACCCTGGGCAATGCGCTCAGGCGCATTCTGCTATCGTCCCTTCAGGGGGCGGCGATTACCTCGGTGCAGATCGACGGCGTTCTGCATGAGTTTTCGTCAATCCCCGGCGTGCGCGAGGATGTTACCGATCTCGTCCTCAACCTGAAGGGCACCGGGCTGCTCATGCATGGCGAAGGTTCCCGCCGTATGACCCTGAAGGCCTCTGGCCCCGGCGAGGTCACCGCCTCGAATATTGAGACCGGTTCCGATATCGAGGTGCTGGATCCCGACCACCACATCTGCACCCTCGATAAGGGCGCCAAGCTGAGCATGGAACTGACCGTTGAGTCCGGCAAAGGCTATGTGCCGGCGGCGCTTAACCGTGCCGAGGATGCGCCGATTGGCCTGGTTCCGGTCGATGCGCTGTTCAGCCCGATATCGAAGGTTTCCTACAAGGTCGATAACACCCGCGTCGGCCAGGTCACCAACTATGACAAGCTGTCCATGAGGGTCGAGACGAACGGCGCGATTTCGCCCGAGGATGCGGTTGCCCTGGCGGCGCGTATTCTGCAGGACCAGCTTCAGCTGTTCATCAATTTCGAAGAGCCCCGGGTTGCCCAGGCCGAGAGCGAAGCGCCGGCGCCGGCCTTCAATTCCAACCTGCTGCGCAAGGTCGACGAGCTGGAGCTTTCCGTGCGTTCGGCCAACTGCCTCAAGAATGACAACATCGTCTATATCGGCGACTTGGTGCAGAAGACCGAGCAGGAAATGCTGCGGACCCCGAATTTCGGTCGCAAGTCGCTGAACGAAATCAAGGAAGTCCTGACAAAAATGAGTCTCCATCTGGGCATGGAGGTTACCGAGTGGCCGCCCGAGAATGTCGAGGAACTCGCCAAACGTCTCGACGAGCCCTACTAGTCGTCGGGCCGAGTTTTATAAGGATAAGTTGCCATGCGTCATCGCCTAAGCGGCCGCAAGCTCAATCGTACCTCATCCCATCGCAAGGCGTTGTTCGCCAACATGGCGGCGGCCCTGCTCAAGCATGAGCAGATCACCACCACCCTGCCCAAGGCCAAGGAGCTTCGCCCGGTGGTCGAAAAGCTCATCACGCTGGGCAAGAAAGGTGACCTGTCCGCCCGTCGCAGGGCGATGTCCGTGCTGCGCGATGAGACCGTCACCGGCAAGCTGTTCGCGACAATCGCTCCGCGCTATAGCGATAGAGCCGGTGGATATACCCGTGTGTTGCAGGCCGGTTTTCGCCATGGCGACATGGCGCCGCTCGCGGTCATTGAGTTGGTCGACCGCGACCTGGATGCCAAGGGCCTCGATTCCGGGCCGCTGCATGGTGACGAGGACGACTCCGAGGCCTAGTCCGCCTTGGGTTACGTCCCGCAGAGCTTAATCCTTCCGGAGTTGTATTATGGCAACTCTATTTGAATCATCCGCGCCCCGGCCGCTTGCCGACCGGCTGCGCCCCACCGATTTATCCCAGGTCGTCGGTCAGGATCATATCCTCGGGCCCGAGCAGCCACTTGGTCGCATGATCGCTGAGCGCCGCCTCGCCTCGATCGTGCTATGGGGCCCGCCGGGATGCGGCAAAACCACCATCGCACGGCTTATCGCTGATCACACGGATCACGAATTTGAAGCCATATCGGCGGTGTTTTCCGGTGTGGCCGACCTTCGCAAGATCTTCGCCAAGGCGCGCGAGCGTCGCGAGGCGGGCCGGGGAACCCTGCTGTTTGTCGATGAAATTCATCGCTTCAACCGGGCCCAGCAGGACGGCCTGCTGCCTTATGTGGAGGACGGCACGGTGATCCTCATCGGAGCGACCACCGAGAATCCGTCGTTTGAGGTGATCTCGCCCCTGTTGTCGCGCTCTCAGGTGATGGTGCTCAACCGTCTCGACGACGCCGCCTTGGAAATGCTTCTGGCCCGCGCCGAGGCCGAGGAGGGGGCCAAGCTGCCGCTCGACGACGGCGCCCGGGATGCCTTGTGCGATATTGCCGATGGCGATGGCCGCTATCTGCTTAATCTGGCCGAGGAGCTCTTCGCTATGCCGGCGGGGACGACACTCGACCGCGCCGGCCTCGCCGAGGCGGTGCAGCAGCGGGCGCCGCTCTACGACAAGGCCCAGGAGGGTCATTTCAATTTAATCAGCGCGCTCCATAAATCCCTGCGCGGCTCTGATTGCGACGCCGCCCTTTACTGGCTGGCGCGCATGCTGGCGGCAGGCGAGGCGCCGCTCTACATATCCCGCCGCCTGGTGCGCTTCGCCTCGGAGGATATCGGCCTCGCCGACCCCCAGGCGCTGGTCCAGGCGCTTGCCGCCAAGCAGGCCTATGATTTTCTCGGAACGCCCGAAGGCGAGCTTGCCCTGGCGCAATGCGTCGTCTATCTCGCCACCGCGCCCAAGTCGAACGCCGCCTACCGGGCCTTCGGCGCCGCCCAGCGCAGCGCCCGCGACAAGGGCTCCCTCATGCCGCCGAAGCATATTCTCAACGCGCCCACCCAGTTCATGAAGGATATCGGCTATGGCAAGGGTTATGAGTATGACCACGACGCCGCCGACGGTTTCTCGGGCCAGAATTACTTCCCCGACGAGATGGTGCGCGAGAGCTACTACCGGCCGATGGATCGCGGCTTCGAGCGCGATGTTGCCAAGCGGTTGGCCTATTGGGCCAAGCTGCGCCATAAACGTGGCGACACGGGAGAGGGTGAAGGCGGGGAGGGGGTATGAGTACGCTTTTGGCAATCGCCGCCGGCGGCGCGATTGGTGCGATGGCGCGCTATCTGCTGACCATTCAAATCGGCCATCTTTTGGGGCTGGGATTTCCCTACGGCACCATGATCATCAACATCCTGGGCTCGATGTTTCTCGGCGCGCTGATCGAGGGTATGGCGCTGTTCTGGACCGTGGGGAACGATTTTCGCGCCTTCCTGGTGGTTGGCATCTTGGGCAGTTTCACCACCTTCTCGACTTTCTCACTCGACGTCATGGTGATGTTTGACCGCGGCGATGTCCTGCCCGCGTCGCTCTATGTGTTGGCCTCCGTAGGGCTTGCCTTGATCGCCTTCATGGGCGGCATGGCCGCCGTCCGACTGGCGTTTTGACGAGCACCGTGGGGAGCCCGGTCGAAACCCGGATCGTCGCCGACGACGAGGCCGATATCCGTCTTGATCGCTGGTTCAAACGGCATTTCCCCGGCCTCGGCCACGGTCGCCTGGAGAAACTGCTGCGCACCGGGCAGGTGCGCGTCGATGGCGGACGGGTCAAGGCCGGCGAGCGTCTACGCCCCGGCCAGAAAATCCGCATCCCACCGTTCGGCGACGATAAACCGACCTCGCGCCCCGCACGGCCATCGGTCAGCGCCGCCGATAGCAAAGAATTGCGGGCCCGGGTGCTGTATCGCGACGACGACATCATCGCTATCGATAAGCAGGCCGGGCTGGCCGTACAGGGCGGCAGCAAGACCACGCGCCATCTCGACGCCATGCTCGATGCGCTGGGTGAGAAAGGCGGCGAACGGCCCCGTCTGGTCCACCGCCTCGATCGCGACACCTCCGGGGTGCTGCTGTTGGCGCGCAACGTCTCGGCGGCGGCCTGGATGGGCCGGTTGTTTCGTGGCCGCGATGTGATCAAAACCTATTGGGCGCTGGTGGTCGGCGAGCCGGAGCGGGACGAGGGGCGTATCGATCTGGCCCTGAGCAAGCGGCCCGGACCCCAGGGCGAGCGTATGGTCGGCGATGCCGATGGTCTCGACGCGGTGACTGATTTCAAACTGATAGACCGGATCGGCCAGCAGGCGGCGTGGCTGGCGCTGAGGCCCTCGACCGGTCGCACCCATCAGCTTCGCGTCCATTGCGCGGCCATGGGCACGCCGATCATGGGCGACGGCAAATATGGCGGCGCCGACGCTTATCTCGGCGGCGGCGGGTTTTCGAAGATGCTTCATCTCCATGCCCGATCCTTGAGCCTGCCCAAACGAAGCGGCGGTATGCTCCATCTCACCGCGCCGCTGCCGGCTCATATGGCCGAGACCTGGCGGCTGTTTGGATTCGACGCCAAACACAGCGAAGACCCCTTCGCCGAGGCCCCCCAGTGACGCCCCCCGTGAAGCCCCGGCTCATTCTCTTCGATTGCGACGGCACCCTGGTCGACAGCCAGCACAGCATTGTCACCGCCATGCGCCGGGCCTTCGCCCTGAACGATCTGCCCGAGCCCGAGGCGCAGGCGATTCGCGGCACCATCGGCTTGTCACTGGATTACGCCATGGGCGCCCTCTTGCCGGCAGCGGGTTTTTCCCTGCGCGCAGGGCTGGTGGAAGATTATCGCCGCGCTTCGTCGGAACAGCGCAGCCGGGGTGAGCCCGAGAGCCCGCTTTATGACGGCGCTATCGAGGCCATCGTCGGGCTCCATGGGGCGGGCTATCTGCTGGGCATTGCCACGGGAAAATCCCGGCGCGGCCTGGATACCATGCTGGAAACCTTCGATCTCGCCGATTATTTCATCACCCTGCAAACCTCCGACAGAGCGCCCAGCAAGCCCCATCCCGGCATGGTGGATCAGGCCGTGGCGGAAGCCGGCGTGACGCCCGGGGAGACTGTGGTGATCGGCGATACAAGCTTCGATATGGAGATGGCGATCAATGCGCGCGCGCGGGCCATCGGCGTCAGCTGGGGCTATCACGAGACCGCCGAGCTTCATCGCTCCGGCGCGCTGACCGTAATCGATAATTTTGCGGCCCTGTCCGGCGTTATCGAGGGGCTGGCGCCGTGAGGCGGGTCTACGATCAGGTTGCTACCAGTGCCGATGAGAGTGGCGTGACGATCACCCTCGACGGCAAGACGGTCAAAACCCCGGCGGGGCGGCCCCTGATTCTGCCCCATGCGCCGCTCGCCGAAGCCGTCGCCGAGGAATGGGCGGCGCAAGGCGAGACTATCGAGCCCGACAGCATGCCGTTCATGCGGCTGGCGGCCACCGCCATCGACCGGGTCACCGATCATCGAAATGAGGTGGTGGATGAAATCGCCGCTTACAGCGAGACCGACCTGTTGTGCCTGCGCGCCGCTGAGCCGGCCGACCTTAAGGCTCGCCAGGCGCAAGACTGGCAACCGTTGCTGGATTGGTGCGCCGAGCGGTTCGGCGCCAGGCTGGTAGTTGCCGAAGGGGTGATCGCGGCGCCCCAGGAAAGCGCGGCAGTGAAGGCGCTGCGGGCCGCGGTCGATGGTTATGACGTCATGTCCCTGGCGGCGCTCCATGGCCTGACGGCGACGAGCGGTTCTCTGATCATCGGCCTGGCCCTGGCCGATGGGCATATTGATGTTGAAACAGCCTGGCGCCTCAGCCGGATCGACGAGAGCTTTCAGGCCGAGCGTTGGGGCGAGGATACGGAAGCTCGCGATTATGCCGAGCGTTTGCGCGTAGCCCTGTTCAATTCTGCGCGGTTCCTCAAGCTGTGCAATCACGTTAAGATAGCGTCATGAGAGAGATTATCGAAAAACTCGAAGCGAAACGGGCGGCGGCGCGCCTCGGCGGCGGTCAGCGGCGCATCGATACCCAGCATGAAAAGGGCAAGCTCACCGCGCGCGAACGCTTAGAGGAGCTACTCGACGAGGGTTCCTTCGAGGAGTTCGATATGTTCGTCGAGCACGGCTGTTCGGATTTCGGCATGGCCGAGCAAAAGGTCCCCGGCGACGGCGTGGTGACCGGCCACGGCACCATTAACGGCCGCCTGGTCTTTGTCTTCAGCCAGGATTTTACCGTGTTCGGGGGCTCTCTGAGCCAGGCCCATGCAGGCAAGATCTGCAAGATCATGGATCATGCGCTCAAGGTCGGCGCGCCGGTTATCGGGCTTAATGATTCCGGCGGCGCGCGCATCCAGGAGGGCATCGATTCCCTGGCCGGTTATGCCGATGTGTTCAATCGCAACGTGCTGGCGTCAGGCGTGGTGCCGCAGATATCCGTCATCATGGGGCCCTGCGCCGGGGGTGCGGTCTATTCCCCAGCGATGACCGATTTCATCTTCATGGTCGCCGATACCTCCTACATGTTCGTCACCGGCCCCGAGGTGGTGAAGACCGTGACCCACGAGGAAGTCAGCCTCGAGGAACTCGGCGGCGCCGCCACCCACACGGCCAAATCGGGGGTAGCCGACCGGGCTTTCGACAACGACGTGGAAGCCCTGGCCATGACCCGCCGCTTCATGGGTTTTCTGCCCGCATCGAACCGCGAGGCGCCGCCCACGCGGCCCACCAGCGACAGCGCCGACCGCATGGAAGAGGCGCTAGACAGCTTGATCCCGGCCAACCCCAATCATCCCTACGACATGACCGAGGTGATCACCAAGGTGGTCGATGAAGGCGATTTCTTCGAGTTACAGCCCGATTACGCCGGCAATATCATCATCGGCTTCGGCCGCATGGAAGGGTCGACCGTGGGCATCGTCGCCAACCAGCCCATGGTGCTGGCCGGCTGTCTCGATATCGATTCGTCGCGCAAGGCGGCGCGCTTCGTGCGCTTCTGCGATTGCTTCAACATTCCCATCGTCACCTTCGTCGATGTGCCCGGCTTCCTGCCCGGCACCGCCCAGGAATACGGCGGCATCATCAAACACGGCGCCAAGCTGCTGTTCGCCTTCGCCGAAGCGACCGTGGCCAAGGTCACGGTGATCACGCGCAAGGCCTATGGCGGGGCCTATGACGTGATGAGCTCGAAGCATCTGCGCGGCGATATGAACTATGCTTGGCCGAGTGCGGAAATTGCCGTCATGGGACCCAAGGGGGCAGTGGAAATCATCTTCCGCGCCGATGCGGGCGACCCCGAGAAAATTGAGCAGCGCACCGAGGAATACCGCGCCAAATTCGCCAATCCCTTCATTGCCGGCCACCGCGGCTTCATCGACGACGTTATCATGCCGCACAATACCCGCCATCGCATCTGCCGGGCCCTGGCAATGCTGAAAAACAAGAAGCTCGAGAACCCGTGGAAGAAACACAGCAACATCCCCCTGTGAAAGAGGATAACGTTGAGGAAGATAGCGACGCGGGCCGCCGCCTGCGGCGGTTCGGGCTCCATCTCATCGGCTATTTCATGGTGATGGGGGCGCTGTTTACGGTTAACCTCATGGTCACGCCCGACATTCTTTGGTTCGTCTGGCCCGGTGTCGGCTGGGGCGGTGTGCTCGCCATCCACGTAGCCTATGTCATGGGGCTTTTCGGCTAAATGTTACGACCGGCGTCGCGCCAGTAGGGTTCGCGCAGGCGGCGCTTGAATATTTTCCCCGAATCCTCGCGCGGCAGGTCGGCCTGGAATTCGACCGTCTTGGGCACCTTGTAGTTGGCGATGCGTTCGCGCAGATAGGCGCGCACCCCCTCGACATCGAGGGGGTCGCCGTCGATAGGCTCGATATAGGCGCAGAGCTGCTCGCCGTATTCCTCGTCGGGAATGCCGAACACGGCGCAATCATGCACCCCGGGCATGTCGATTAGCACCGCCTCGATCTCCGCCGGGTAGATGTTGACGCCGCCGGAAATCACCATGTCGTTGACCCGGTCGACCAGGAACAGATAGCCGTCCTCGTCGAGGTAACCCATATCGCCGATCGTGATGAGGCCGTCGCGTTCGATCTCGCCGCGCTTATGGTCGAGGTTGTTGTAGGTGAAATCGGGCCAGACATCGAGGCGCAGGTATATTTCGCCGATCTCGCCGACCGGCTGTTCGTTGCCCTCCTCGTCGTAAATACGGATCACACCGCCCTCGATGGCCCGGCCTACGGTGCCGGGCTTGCGCAGCGCCTCTTGCGAGCTGTGGCAGCACACGGCGCCGCTTTCGGTGGCGCCGTAATATTCGTTGATCACCGGTCCCCACCACTCGATCATGCGGCGTTTGATGTCGGGCGGGCAGGGTGCCGCGCCGTGGCTGACGAACTCGAGCGACGTGGTGTCGTAGCGTGCGCGCACCGCGTCGGGCAGGCGCAGAAGCCGCACGAACATGGTCGGCACCAGGTGGACATGGGTGATGCGGTGGCGCTTGATCATGGCGAGCAGCTCCTCGGCGTCGAAGCGCGGCTGAAGCACCAGCAAACCGCCGCATTGCAGCGCAAAGAGCCCGTAATGGTTCGGCACCACATGGTACATGGGGCCGGTGATCACGGTGCGCGGCGGCTGGGCCGGGTTGAGGCCGAACCACATATCGATGAGTTCATTGCGGCGTGCAATGGCGGCGTCGCCGATCCAGGGCTCGCGGCGCACCCCCTTGGGTCTGCCGGTGGTGCCTGAAGTATAGATCATGCTCGGGCGGTCGGCTCTGGCCGGCTCAAGCCATTCGGGATGGCGCGCAAGCCACTGGTCCCAGGCCGTGTGGCCGGGCGGGACCATCGTCTCCGCCGGCTCGATTCGATAGCCTGCGGCAATTTCCGGCGGTGTCGGCACCACGAAGAGCGTGACCTCGTCGGGGATCGCTGCCGCGATGGCGGGCAGCAGGTCGGCATGAATGACCAGGGCGCGCGCGGCGCTGTCCCTGATGATGTAGCCGGCCTCTTCGGCCTTCAGGTGCCAGTTGATGGGCACTGCATAGGCGCCCAACAGGGTCGCCGCGTAGGCCGCTTCGAAGAACGCAAAATCGTTGCGCAGGAAGAGGGCGACGGTGTCGCCGTCACCGATCCCAAGGTCGGCAAATCCAGTGGCGGCCCGGCGCGCCTTTTCCATGAGCGCGTCCTGGGCGATCCGGCGATCGCCGCTAATCAGTATTTTTTCGCCCATGTCAGACCACTCGCGCCTCCGCTTTCCAGGTAATATAGTACAAACTCCTCCGGCGCGGGTTCTTCGCGCCATACCATAACTAACTGTTCTCCAGGCTTTAATACGCATGTTCGATAAAATTCTGATCGCCAATCGCGGCGAAATCGCCTGCCGCATCATGCGCAGCGCCCAAAACATGGGTATTCGCTGCGTTGCCGTTTATTCCGAGGCCGACGCCGACGCGGCGCATGTGCGTGCCGCGGACGAGGCCATCGCCATCGGTCCCGCGCCGTCGGTGGAGAGCTATCTGGTCATCGAGCGAATCGTTGATGCGGCACGCGAGAGCGGCGCCCAGGCGGTTCATCCCGGCTATGGTTTCCTGGCCGAGAACGCCGCATTCGCCGAGGCCCTGGCGGCGGTCGGCGTGGTCTTTATCGGGCCCGGCATCGAGGCCATCCAGGCGATGGGCGACAAGCTCGAATCAAAGCGGCTGGCGGGCCAGGCCGGGGTCACCATAATTCCCGGGTTCGACGAAATCCTGGTGGATGCGGCGCAGGCGGCCCAACTGGCGCGCGACATCGGCTATCCGGTCATGCTCAAGGCGACCGCCGGGGGCGGCGGCAAGGGGATGCGCATCGCCCGCGATGAGGCCGGCCTGGAAGAGAGCTTCGCGTCAGCCGCCTCGGAAGCGGTTGCGAGCTTCGGCGATGGACGCCTGCTGATCGAGAAATATATCGATCAGCCGCGCCATATTGAAATCCAGGTCCTCGCCGATGCTCATGGCCATTGCATTCATCTCGGCGAGCGGGAATGTTCGATCCAGCGACGCCACCAGAAGGTCATCGAGGAGGCGCCGAGCCCCTTCCTCGACGCCGATACCCGCGCCGCCATGGGCGGCCAGGCAATTGCCCTGGCGAACGCGGTGAATTACCGTTCGGCGGGCACGGTTGAGTTCATAGTCGACAAGAACAAAAACTTCTATTTCCTTGAAATGCATACTAGATTACAAGTCGAACACCCGGTGACGGAGCTGGTGACGGGTATCGATATCGTCGAACAGATGATCCGTATCGCGGCCGGCGAAAAGCTCGAAATCGAGCAGGATGGGGTGGCGATCGAGGGCGCCGCCATTGAGGCTCGAATTTACGCTGAGGATCCATCACGCGGTTTCCTTCCCGCCCCGGGGCGCATCCGGCGCTATCGCCCGCCGATCGATATGGCGGGCGTGCGCATCGATTCAGGCGTCTATGAGGGCGCCGAGGTGACCATGAACTACGACCCGATGATCGCCAAGCTATGCACCTGGGATGAGACCCGCGCCGGCGCTATAGACCGGATGAGCGCGGCGCTCGATGAATTCGAATTGCACGGCCCCGGCCACAACATTTCCTTTCTGGCCTCGATCATGGGGCGTCAGCGTTTCAGGGAAGGCCGCCTGGATACCGGCTTTATCGAGGCGGAATACGGCGATAGCTATACCGGCGACGCCATCGAGGGCGAAGCGTTTGACGTGCTGCTGACGGCATCGTTGCTGATCCATCTCCGCGAGCAGGCTCGGGCCGACTATTTATCCGGCTCCTCATCGAAGTTCGAGGGTGATTGGTCTGTCAGCCTCGGGGCCAAGGCGCATAGGGTCACGGCGGCCTGGCGGGAAGCCGGTGTCGAGGTCGGTCTGGATGGTGAGTCCCTTATCCTGGAGAGTGACTGGCATCCCGGGGAGAGTTTGTTGCGAGGCAGCCTGGAAGGTCGGTCGGTCGCTCTCCAGATCGTTGCGCACGGAGTGGGCTACAGGCTGCGGCATGGCGGGGTCGAGGTCGATGTGGTCGTGCGGCGTCCCCGGGCCGCCGAACTGGCCGCCCGTATGCCGGCCAAGGCAGCCCCTGATCATTCTCGATTCCTTCTGTCGCCCATGCCGGGCCGGGTTATCTCGATTTCCGTCACCGAGGACCAAGAGGTCAAGGCGGGCGAGGCGCTTTGTGTGGTCGACGCCATGAAGATGGAGAACGTGCTGCGCGCCGAGCGCGATGGCACAATTGCCCACATTGCGGTTTTGGTGGGCGACAGTGTCAGTGTCGATCAGGTCATCCTGGAGTTTATATAAAGCGCTATTATCACATGATAATTGAATTATAGAATCGCTACTATTCATTACATTTTAACGATTTGTTAACTCGAAATACCTAACTTCATCACGGTTTTGTGAAGTGTATTACCAGGGAACTATATTGTCCCTGGTATTGGGGAATTTATTTCTGTTACGAACAGACACCAATCGACATGAAATATTTGCATGGGCGGTCGCCATTTCCCTGGCGGGCGGCCTGTTGCTGTGGGTTGGATTCAAGCTCATGGGGTCGGCGGAGGGCGTAGGCTTTACCATTCTTCTCTTTTTGACCCTGTCGGCGGTTTTTTATGCTGCCTGGCGGGGCAGAAAAGGGGGTGGCTTTCCCTTGGAGAAAGATCGTTTGGCCGACGCTATCAACGGCCTGCCGCAATCGATCCAAATATTTGACTCCGATGATCGGCTGGTGCTGATCAGCCGAAACATGAATCCCGATCATCAGGAAATATGGCGCCCTGGCATCACCTTTGCCGAGTTGGTCTGAGCGGTCGCCGAGCGTGGAATTATCCGCGAAGCCATAGGGCGTGAGGAAGAATGGATCGCCGAGCGTATAGAAAGGCACCGCAATCCTCGCGGCGATTTCGAGCAGGAATATGCCGACGGTCGTTGGATGCTGGTAAGCGAATATAAAACCGATGATGGGGGCAGGATCAACATCCGCACCGACATCACCGAGGCGAAGAAGCGCGAGGCGGCGCTCCGCGAAAGCGAGGCGCGCTTCCGTAATCTGGTCGAACACACGAACGTCATTCCCTGGGAGTTGGATCTCTCGACCTGGCGGTTCACCTATGTCGGCCCCCATGCGGAGCGCTTGACCGGCTACCCGGCCGAGGACTGGTATGCCGAGAACTTCTGGCCCGATCATATCCATGTCTCGGACCGCGAGTTTGCGATCGCATTGTGCAGCGAGGCGACCGCCTTGGGCGAGGACCACGATTTCGAATATCGTATGATCACTGCGGATGGGCAGATCATCTGGCTGCGCGATATCGTGACCGTCGTCCTTGGTGACGATGGACCCAAATCGTTACGCGGGTTCATGGTCGACATTACCGACCGCAAACGGGCCGAGGAATCCTTCCGGGAGATACAGGAACAGTTCATCAAGGCGCAGGAACTGGGACGCATAGGGAATTTCGTCTGGGACGAAATCGAAGATCGAGGGATTTATGAATCCGATTTCATGAAAGAGATCTTCGGGCAATCCCTCGATGAACCTCTCGACACCATGAACAGTTTTTTGAAACGAATTCATCCTGATGATCGCGCTATGTACGAGCAACAAACCGATGAAGCGATACAGCGGGGTGTATCAGTTAATTTGGAATATCGGGCCGTCCTACCCAACGGCGAGACACGCCACCTGCGTGAAATCAGTGACCCCGTATTCGATGACACAGGCAGAGTGGTTCGCAGCATCGGTTTGGTCCAGGACATCACCGAGGCGAAACAGGCCGAAGAAGCGCTACGAATTAGCGAGGCACGGCTGGCTCATGCCCACCGCCTAGCGAAGCTCGGACATTGGTGGCTGGAGACCGACGGAAACCGCTTGCATGCCTCGGCGGAAATGTGCGCCATCTTCGGCGTCGAAGAATTTAATGTCACCTTTGATGAATACATGGAGGTCGTTCATCCCGAAGACCGGCATTTGGAACTACTGAAGTACGGACCCGGGGTGGAATTCAGCGATGCTTATGAAATCGATTACCGCATCATTCGTCCCGACGGAGAGCTGCGCCATATTCGGGAAATAGGAGAGCCTTACCGTAATGCCGACGGAGTCGATATCGGTGAGAATGGCACGGTCCAGGACATCACCGACCGCAAACAGGCCGAGCAGGCGCTGGTCGCCGCAAAGGAACAGGCCGAACTCGCCAGCCACGCTAAATCCGAATTCCTCGCCAACATGAGCCACGATCTGCGCACGCCCTTAAATGCCATCATCGGCTTCTCCGACATGATGAAGAGTGAAATTCTCGGCCCCATAGGGGTGCCGAAATATGGCGAATAAATTGACGCCATCAGCGAGAGCGGCGCTCATTTATTAGACATGATCAACGCCATTCTCGATCTTTCGAAAATCGAGTCTTCTTCGATCACGTTGGATGACGATGAAATTGACGTTGAAGCTATCATTGACTCCGTGCTGTTGCTGGTGGCCCTGAAAGCTGAATTAGGTGAGATTGAGCTGGTCAAGATCATCGCGGCTGATCTCCCCCGGCTCACCGCCGACGAAGTCAGGGTCAAACAAATGCTCAGCAACCTGCTGTCAAACGCCATCAAGTTTACCCCGCCGGGCGGCACGGTTCGTATAGGCGCGGAAAGCTGCGACGATGGCGGCCTCAAGATCACCGTGAGCGATACCGGGATCGGCATATCGGGCGAAAATATTCCCTTAATTCTCCAACTTTTCGGCCAGGTCGGCGGTGTCATGACCCGAAAATTCGAAGGCACCGGCTTGGGCTTGCCGCTGGTCGATGCGATGATCAAGCAGCATGGCGGCGAGTTGCAGATTGAAAGTGAACTCGGTGTCGGGACGGCTGTATCGATCCTTTTCCCCGCCAAGCGCGTCCTTTGAAATGGGCGATAATCCGGCCTTGCACGTCTATATAGAAGGGCGGGTCCAGGCTGTCGGATATCGCTATTGGCTGACCAGAGAGGCCTCGTTACTGAGCCTCGACGGCTGGGTGCGCAACCTTCGTGACGGCCGTGTCGAAGCCGTCTTCAGCGGCCCACCAGAGGCGCTCGACGAAATCCAGCGGCGCTGCCATGAGGGCCCCTCTTTCGCCCGCGTCGATCAGGTCACGGCTGAAGTTGAGAGCGCCCCGGTGAGCCCCGGTTTCCATGCCTTGCCGACGGTTTAAATTTTAAAACAACGCCTCGAACGTCTTGCGCAATACGCTGTCCACCTCATCCATGGTTGCATCGACGCTGAGGCCGGCGAGGGACGTCACGCCGTGGTCGCGGATGCCGCAGGATACAATCCCCTGGTAATGGTCGAGGTCCGGGGCGACGTTGAGAGAGACGCCGTGATAGCTCACCCAGCGGCGCACGCGCACGCCGACTGCCGCGATCTTGAATTCGCGGTCACCGTCAACCACCCAAACCCCGACCCGGCCGTCGCGGCGCTCGCCGCGTATATCGAAGGCTGCCAGAGTGGTTATCAGCCACGTCTCCAGGCTGGCCACATAGGCGCGGATATCGCCGCCTCGCGCCTTGAGATCGAGCATCACATAGGCAACGCGCTGGCCGGGACCGTGGTAGGTGTATTGGCCGCCGCGCCCGGTGACATGGACAGGCAGTCGCGTCGCGTCAATTAAGTCTTCAGGCTTTGCCGATGTGCCGGCGGTGTAGAGCGCCGGGTGCTCAAGCAACCAGACCTGCTCGCGGGCTTCTCCGGCGCGGATAGCAGCCACCCGGCGCTCCATATCCGCCACGGCATAATCATAGTCGATAGTATCGGCGCTGAGGCGCCATTCAACAGGATCCATGGCTGGGCAAACTATCACAGCGGCTTGCGATTCTGTGGGGGATTTGATATGCCGCTTCTTCCAGCATGTTTTGCGGTCGTGGCGGAACTGGTAGACGCGCAGCGTTGAGGTCGCTGTGGGAGAAATCCCGTGGAAGTTCGAGTCTTCTCGACCGCACCAAATATAAAATACCCGTGGTTCGCCACGGGTATTTTTATTGGCACATGACATGCCGGCCATGTCAATTTGACCCCGCGCGTCTATACTGATGACGAAAATAATAATACCAACCGGGGCCGAGACCATGTCGGATGAACTTCGTGAAGCCGCGCTGAATTATCATCAGTATCCAAAGCCGGGCAAGCTGGGAATACACCCGACTAAGCCTCTGGCCAATCAGCATGATCTGGCGCTGGCCTACTCGCCGGGCGTCGCAATTCCCTGTGAGGAAATCGCCCGCAATCCCGCCGATTCCTACAAGTACACATCGCGCGCCAATCTGGTTGCAGTGATCACCAACGGCACCGCCGTCCTTGGGCTCGGCGCCATCGGCGCCCTGGCCTCCAAGCCCGTCATGGAGGGCAAGGCGTGCTTGTTCAAGGCCTTCGCCGGCATCGATGTGTTCGATATTGAGATCGATGAACTCGATATCGATAAGTTCGTCGACACAGTAGCCCGGCTGGAGCCCACCATCGGCGCCATCAATCTCGAAGACATCAAGGCGCCGGAATGTTTCGAGATCGAGGCCAAGCTCAAGGAGCGCATGGGCATACCGGTGTTTCACGACGATCAGCACGGCACGGCGATTTGTGTCAACGCGGCAATCTTCAACGGCTTGCGCGTGGTCGGCAAGGAGCCCAAGGACGCCCGGGTGGTCTGTGCGGGCGCCGGAGCGGCGGCGCTGGCGTGCTGCAATCTGCTGGTCGATCTTGGCATTCCCCTCAAGAATGTTCTGGTCTGCGATCGCCAGGGCGTGATCCACGCGGACCGTGAAGGCGGGGTCGATCCGTCGCAGGAGCGTTTTGCCCTTAAGACGGACAAGCGGACCATCGCCGAGGCTCTTGTGGATGCCGATATTTTCCTCGGCCTGTCAGGGCCGGGCGCCATCAACGGCGAGATGATCAAACACATGGCCAAGGATCCACTGATCCTGGCGCTCGCCAACCCGACTCCTGAAATCCTGCCCGAAGAAGCCCGCGCGGCGAGGCCCGACGCGATTATCGCCACCGGCCGCTCCGACTATCCCAACCAGGTCAACAACGTGCTCTGCTTTCCGTTTATCTTTCGCGGGGCGCTCGATGTCGGGGCCACTGAAATCAACACCGAGATGAAGCTCGCCTGCGTCCGCGCCATCGCCGATATGGCCATGGCCGAGACCTCGGACGTGGTGGCACGAGCCTATGCCGGTGCCGAACTGACCTTCGGGCCTGAATATATTCTACCCAAGCCGTTCGACCCCCGGCTCATTGTCGAAGTTTCTTCGGCGGTCGCCAAGGCGGCCATGGAGTCGGGCGTCGCGACCCGTCCCCTGGCCGACCTCGACGCCTATCGTAAACAGCTCGAAGGCTATGTCTATCGCACCGGCCATGTGATGAAGATCGTGTTCGACCAGGCCAAGTCGTCGCCGAAGCGGATCGTCTATGCCGAGGGCGAGGATTGGCGCGTGTTGCAGGCTGTCCAGGTGGTCTGCGACGAGGGTTTTGCCGAGCCGATCCTGATAGGCCGCGAGGCGGTCATCGACGCGCGCATCGAAAAGCTCGGGCTGCGCATAAAACGCGGCGAGCATTTCGAGATATGCGATCCGGAGAGTGACCCCCGCTATCGCGAATATTGGGAGCTTTATCACGGCATCATGGAGCGCAGGGGTGTGTCGCCCGACAAGGCGCGCTCGGTCGTGCGCACAGAGAACAGCGCCATCGCCGCACTGATGGTGAACCGGGGCGAGGCCGACGCCATGCTCGCCGGCCCGGTGGGCACCTATCGCGATAATCTCAAGCATGTGCTCGATATCGTCGGTTTGCGAGAGGGCGTTATGTCAGCGGCGGCATTGCAGATGCTGGTATTGGCCAAAGGCACTTATTTCATGACCGATACCAATGTTACCTACAACCCCGACGCGAACGAGGTTGCCGAGATGACCCTGCTGGCGGTTGACGAGGTGCGGCGTTTCGGCATTGAGCCAAAGGTTGCGCTGCTGTCCCATTCCAATTTCGGCAGCACCGACGAGCCCTCGGCGGTCAAGATGCGCGAGGCCCTGGTAATCATCCGCGAGCATTTGCCCGATCTTGATATCGAGGGCGAGATGCATGGCGATGTCGCCCTCTCGGAGATGGCTCGCGACGAGGCCTTTCCCAATGCGCACATCAAGGGGCAGGCCAATCTTCTGGTCATGCCCGATCTCGATGCCGCGAATATCGCCTTTAACCTGGTCAAGCAGTTGGCCTCCGGCCTGTCGGTCGGGCCCATGCTGTTGGGTGTGGCGAAGCCCGCCCATGTGCTCAATTCTTCAACCACCGTGCGCGGCATCGTGAATATGAGCGCGCTGACCGTGGTTGATGCTCAATCCTACAGTGCGGACGCATCGGCGGTGGCGGCCGCCGGGGACTGAACCCATGACGGGGCAGGGGGAGACCCAGCCCGATGACGCGGGTGAGGAAAATCCCGGCCTCGACCTCTACGGCCTGACCCCGGGCCTGATTGACGCCATCGAGCATGCGCTCGACGATAGCGATCTCGATCGGGTCGAGACGCTGGTGGTGCCATTGCACGCCGCCGATATGGCCGATCTTCTGGAAATGGTCGCCGCCGACGAAAGGCGGCTCATCGTCGAGGTGCTGCGGCCGGAACTCGACCCCGATATCCTCGCCGAGCTTGAAGAGACGGTCAGAGACGAGATTGTCGAGCTGCTCTCAACCGATGAGTTGGCCACCGCGGTTGCCAAACTCGATACCGACGACGCCATGTATCTCATCGAGGACCTCGATGAGAAAGAGCAGCGCGAACTGTTGGCGGCGGTCCCAACCGAGGATCGGGCCGCCCTGGAAGAAGGCCTGAGCTACCCCGAGAACAGCGCCGGACGGCTCATGCAACGCGATTTGGTTGCCGTGCCGCAACATTGGAACATCGGCCAGCTCATCGATTACATGCGATCCAGCGAAGACCTGCCCGATGAATTCTACGATATCTTTGTGCTCGATTCAGATCGCCAGCCGATTGGCTATCTGCCCTTGAGCCGGGTCATGCGCAGCCACCGCCCGGTGCTGGTCGGCGACAGCATGGAGGAAGAGATCAAGGTCGTACCGGCGACCATGGATCAGGAAGACGTCGCCTATTTGTTTGAACAATACGATCTGGTATCGGCGCCGGTGGTCAACGATGCCGGCCATCTGATCGGGGTCATCACCGTTGATGACGTGGTCGAGGTGATCCGCGACGAGGCCGAAGAGGACATCATGCGCCTCGGCGGCGTCATCGAGACCGACCTCCATGAGCCGGCCTGGCGGACCTCGCGCAGGCGTTTCATCTGGCTTCTCGTCAACCTCGCCACTGCGGTGCTGGCCTCCCTGGTGATCGGCCTGTTCGACGCTTCAATCGAGCAGATGGTG
>JAYGED010000120.1:0-13964 GCA_046582565.1 Alphaproteobacteria bacterium | reverse complement strand
TGGTGATGCCGGGCGACAATGTGACCATGACGGTCAAGCTGATCGCGCCGATCGCCATGGACGAAGGCCTGCGTTTCGCCATCCGCGAAGGCGGCCGCACCGTCGGCGCCGGCGTCGTCACTGAAATAGTCGAGTAATCGGGCATATAAGGTTGAAGGAACGCTCAAGGCTGGCGTCTGCAGGAGTGTAGCTCAATTGGCAGAGCGCCGGTCTCCAAAACCGGAGGTTGGGGGTTCGAGGCCCTCCACTCCTGCCAGGACGATGGATACCAGTTCAGTCGGTATAGGCAAGGTTTTGAGGGCCCCTAAGAAGTTTTTAGTCGGATTGCTCCGAGAAGGAATACAGATTTAAGATGTCCAAGACGTCGCCACAGGAATTCGTCACTCAAGTTCGCCAGGAGACTGCGAAAGTCACCTGGCCAACTCGCAAGGAGACGGTCGTCACCACGATAATGGTGTTTGTCATGGTCGCGGTGATGGCGGTGTTCTTTTTCTTTGTCGATCAGATTCTCGCCTTCGGCGTGCGTCTTATTCTTGGGTTCGGAGGCTGATACTATGGCGATGCGTTGGTATATCGTTCATGTCTATTCGGGTTTCGAGCACAAGGTCGAACAGGCGATCCGCGAGCAGGCCCAGATCAAAGGCCTGGCCGATCGTTTCGAGGAAGTGATGGTGCCGTCCGAAGAGGTCGTCGAGATGCGCCGCGGACAGAAGGTGACATCGGAGCGAAAATTTTTCCCAGGCTATGTGCTGGTCAAGGTCGATCTCGACGATGAAAGCTGGCATCTGGTCAAGAACACATCGAAGGTCACTGGTTTCCTTGGCGCGGGCGGACGCCCGGTGCCGATCAGCAACGCCGAGGCCGAGCGCATCATCAATCAGGTCAAGGATGGTGTGGAGAGGCCCAAGCCTTTGATTTCATTCGAAGTCGGAGAGGCGGTTCGGGTTTGCGACGGTCCCTTCGCCTCGTTCAACGGCCTGGTTGAGGAAGTCGATGAAGAGCGCGCGCGGGTTAAGGTCGGGGTTACGATCTTTGGGCGCGCGACGCCTGTTGAGCTTGAGTACGCCCAGGTCGAAAAGGCCTGATTAATTTGTCCGCCGCTCCTCCTGGAGAGGCGATCGTTCGTGGGAGGCCCGCCATGGCCGGACCACGGTCCCAGTTTGATTGAGGGAGTATTATGGCGAAGAAGATTACTGGTTACATAAAACTGCAAGTGCCGGCGGCGAAGGCGAATCCGTCACCGCCCATCGGCCCTGCGTTGGGCCAGCGCGGCCTCAACATCATGGAGTTCTGTAAGGCGTTCAATGCCGAGACCCAGGGTATGGAGCCGGGCATGCCGATCCCCGTGGTGATCACGGTTTATGCAGATCGCAGCTTCAGCTTCATCCGCAAGACGCCACCGGCGAGCTATTTCATCAAGAAGGCGGCGAAGCTGGAGAAAGCCTCAAGCGAGCCGGGCCGCGAAGAACCCGTTGGCCGGGTTTCCATGGCGCAGATCCGGGAGATTGCCGAGCAGAAGATGGTCGATCTTAATGCAAACGACATCGACGCGGCCTGCCGCATCCTGTCGGGCTCGGCGCGCTCCATGGGCGTCGAGGTGGTGGAGTAGGACTATGGCAAAAACAGGAAAAAGAATGCTCGCGGCCCGTGAGGGCATTGACCGCCATGCAAGCTACCCGCTCGACGAGGCGGTGAAGATGATGAAGGACCGCGGCAAGGCAAAATTCGACGAGACCGTCGAGATATCCATTGGCCTTGGCGTCGATCCGCGCCATGCCGATCAGATGGTGCGCGGTGTGGTGCAATTACCCCACGGTACCGGCAAATCGGTGCGTGTCGCGGTGTTCGCCAAAGGAGATAAAGCCGCCGAGGCCGAGGCCGCCGGCGCCGATCTGGTCGGCGCCGAAGACCTCGCCGAACGCATCCAGGGCGGCGAGATGAATTTCGATCGCTGCATCGCGACCCCGGACATGATGTCGGTGGTCGGCCGCCTGGGTAAGGTCCTGGGACCGCGCGGGCTGATGCCGAACCCCAAGCTCGGCACGGTGACGATGGATATTGCCGATGCGGTCGCCTCGGCCAAGGGCGGCGAAATTCAGTTCCGTGTTGAGAAGGCGGGCATCATCCATGCTGGTGTCGGCAAGCTGAGCTTCAGCGAAGACCAGCTGGTCGAAAACCTGCGCACCTTCATCGACGCCATTACCAAGGCCAAGCCGTCGGGGGTCAAGGGAATATATATGAAGAGGGTATCGATCAGCTCGACCATCGGGCCGGGCATCAAGGTCGATGTTGCAATGCAATCCAGCGCTGCCGCCGAGTGAGCGTCGCCGCTGAAAAGATTTTGAGTTTCGCCGCCAGCCTGTCCCTAGGGGCGGATGGCGGTGACGGTGAGCGAGCTTTGGCTTTCTCGCCAACCTGTCCGAGACTGTGGGTATCGCTGCACGACGTTTGCCGGGATTCAATGGAAGTTTTCCGCCCGCATAGGCAGGGATCAGACCCATTTATGCCGCGCCGGTTGGCACGGCGGACTGGGGTTGGATTTCTGGGACAGGCGAACCGGGCTCGACTGGCTCGCCAGTTGAGTCTAGACGCAACGAAGTTGGCAACGTGCCGCCTGGAGTATCGAGTGTGGGCGCCGCGCCATCTTCAAACAGTGGAGACGACCAGTGCTGCGTAATGAAAAAGTGCAGATCATTGCTGATCTGCATGACATCTTCGCCAATGCGGGCCTTGTGGTGGTAACCCATCAGAATGGTCTGACGGTTAGCGAGGCCACGGAGCTGCGCCGCCGGATGAGTGAGTCGAACGCAACCTATCGGGTGGTCAAGAACCGACTGACCCAGCGCGCGATCGGCGATACGCCGTACGAAAGCTTGAGCGATCTGTTCAAAGGACAGACCGCGATTGCCTATTCGGACGATCCGGTTGCCGCGGCGAGAGTGGCCGTTGCTTACGCTGAATCCAACGACAAGCTGGAAATCCTGGGTGGCGGCATGGGCGAACTCGTGCTTGACGTAAACGGCGTCAAGGCACTCGCAAGCCTTCCCTCACTCGACGAGTTGCGCGGCAAAATTGTCGGCATGCTCAACACGCCTGCGACCAGGATCGCGGGCGTGCTGGCAGCACCCGCCGGTCAATTGGCGCGCCTGCTTTCGGCACGTGCGGCTCAGGAAGAAGCGGCTTAAGGGCCGTGTGGATACCAGTTTTAACCCAGTCACAACGACGTTTTAACCGAGGAGATAGAGATGGCTGACTTAGCCAAGATTGCAGACGACCTTTCGGCCCTGAGTGTTCTCGAGGCCGCCGAGCTGAGCAAGATGCTCGAAGAGAAATGGGGCGTATCGGCCGCCGCACCGGTTGCTGTTGCCGCTGTTGGCGGCGGTGGCGGTGATGTGGCGGAGGCCGAGGAACAGACGGAATTCACCGTCATTCTGGCGTCATACGGCGAAAAGAAGATCAACGTCATCAAGGAGGTCCGCGCGCTTACCGGGCTCGGCCTCAAGGAGGCGAAGGATCTTGTCGAAGCGGCCCCGACTCCGGTCAAGGAAGGCATCGAAAAAGACGAGGCCGAGACCATCAAGACGAAGCTCGAAGACG
The DNA here is from genome assembly GCA_046582565.1 of Alphaproteobacteria bacterium. GTDB lineage: Bacteria > Pseudomonadota > Alphaproteobacteria > JAAXGF01 > JAAXGF01 > JAYGED01. The sequence goes on along the minus strand of JAYGED010000120.1, from coordinate 10,367 downwards.
CGGGCGCGACGGTCGAGGTCAAGTAAGTATCGATTGTTTAACGGCGGCGGTTACGGCTTGTCCCGTGATCGTCGCCGTGACTTTAGATTTATGCGGCGCATCCGTGCCGCTTCGCACAACGGACAAGCAGTCTAGGAATTCGTATGTCATATAAATTTTCGGGCCGCAAGCGCACTCGCCGCACTTTCAGCCGTATCCCGTCTGTCGCGCCGATGCCGAATCTCATCGAAGTGCAAAAGAGTTCATACGCAAAGTTTTTGCAGATGGATACGCCGCCGGAAGAGCGGGTGGACCGCGGCGTTCAGGCGGTATTGAAATCGGTTTTCCCGATCAAGGATTTCTCGGACAGCGCAGAGCTTCACTATGTGAGCTACGAGTTCGAAAAGCCGAAGTATGATGTGGAGGAATGCCAGCAGCGCGGCATGACCTACGCGGCGCCGCTCAAGGTGACGCTCAGGCTCATCGTGTTCGATATCGAGGAAGACATCAAGAAACGCGACGTTCGCGACATCAAGGAGCAGAACGTCTATATGGGCGACATGCCTCTGATGACGGTGAACGGCACCTTTGTTATCAACGGTACCGAGCGCGTTATTGTCAGCCAAATGCATCGCTCTCCCGGCGCGTTCTTCGATCACGATAAAGGCAAGACCCACTCGTCCGGTAAATTCCTGTTCACCGCGCGGGTTATTCCCTATCGCGGTTCATGGCTCGATTTTGAATTCGACGCCAAGGATCTGGTCTATGTGCGCATTGACCGTCGCCGCAAGCTGCCGGTGACGACCCTGCTCTACGCCATAGACATGACTACTACGGACATTTTCGAGACCTTCTACGGTACAGTGACCTACACCGTTGATAAGAAAGGCTGGCGTACACCTTTCGATGCCGAGCGCGCGCGTGGAACCAAGCTTCTGCGCGACCTTGTCGACGCCAAGAACGGTAAGAAACTTGCCGATTCCGGTGCCAAGATGACGCCTCGGCTGATCAAAAAGCTTGTTGAATCCAAGATCACCGAACAGCTTGTGCCCGCCGAGGCCCTGGAAGGCCGGTTTATCGCCAGCGATCTGATCAATGAGAAAACCGCCGAGATTTTTTGCGAGGCGGGAGACGAGGTCACCGCGGAGCTGATCGAGTTGCTGGTCGAGGCCGGGGTCACCCAAATACCAACCCTGGCGATCGACGGAATCACCGTTGGCCCCTATATCCGCAATACTCTGGCCCTCGACAAATGCTCAAACCGCAACGAGGCCTTGCTCGAAATTTATCGGGTGATGCGCCCGGGCGAGCCGCCGACCATTGAGACCGCCGAGACCTTGTTTAGGGGGCTGTTCTCTGACGCGGATCGCTATGATCTGTCGTCGGTGGGCCGGGTTAAGCTCAACGCCCGCCTCGACCTTGATGCCGGCGACGAAGTCCGCACCTTACGCAAGGAAGACATCCTGGCCGTGGTTATGACCCTGGTCAATCTCAAGGACGGACGCGGAGACATCGACGATATTGACCATTTGGGCAATCGCCGTGTGCGCTCGGTCGGCGAGCTGCTGGAAAACCAGTACCATGTCGGCCTGTTGCGTATGGAGCGGGCGATCCGGGAGCGTATGAGCTCGGTCGAAATCGACAGCGTTATGCCGCATGACCTGATCAACGCCAAACCGGCGGCGGCGGCGGTGCGCGAGTTCTTCGGCTCGTCGCAGCTCAGCCAGTTCATGGATCAGACCAATCCCCTGTCCGAGATCACCCATAAGCGGCGTTTATCGGCGCTCGGGCCGGGCGGCTTGACTCGCGAGCGGGCGGGCTTCGAGGTGCGCGATGTGCATCCTACCCATTACGGCCGTATCTGCCCGATCGAGACTCCGGAAGGTCCCAATATTGGCTTGATCAACAGCCTGGCGACCTACGCCCAGGTCAACAAATACGGTTTCATCGAGAGTCCTTACAGCCGGGTCGTCAAGGGCCGGGTCAGCGATGAGGTTATTTATCTGTCGGCCATGGACGAGGGCAAATACATCATTGCCCAGGCTAACGCCACCAAGAACGCGAAGGGTAACCTCACGCAGGATTTGGTGAGCTGCCGGCACGACGGCGATTTTGAAATGGTGCCGCCTGAGGCGGTCGATTTCATCGATGTTTCGCCCAAGCAGCTTGTGTCCGTGGCCGCCGCCCTCATACCGTTCCTTGAGAACGACGACGCCAACCGGGCGTTGATGGGTTCAAATATGCAGCGCCAAGCCGTGCCTCTGGTTCGCGCCGAAGCGCCCCTGGTGGGCACCGGCATGGAAGAGACCGTGGCCCGGGATTCCGGCGCCAGTATTGTCGCGCGCCGCACCGGGATTGTCGATCAGGTGGATGCCACGCGTATCGTGGTGCGCGCCGATCAGGATTCCTCAGGCCAACTCGGCGTCGATATTTATAATCTGCTGAAGTTCCAGCGATCGAATCAGAATACCTGCATCAACCAGCGTCCCCTGGTGAAGGTGGGCGATTTGGTCGACGCCGGCGAGATCATCGCCGACGGCCCGAGCATCGATACCGGCGAGTTGGCCCTGGGTCGCAACGTGCTGGTCGCCTTCATGCCGTGGGGTGGGTACAACTTCGAAGATTCGATCCTGATTTCCGAGCGCATCGTCAAAGACGACGTCTTTACCTCGATCCATATCGAGGAATTTGAAGTCATGGCGCGCGATACCAAGCTCGGCCAGGAAGAAATTACCCGGGATATTCCCAACGTCGGCGAAGAAGCTCTCAAGAATCTCGACGAGGCGGGCATCGTCTACATCGGCGCCGAGGTTAAGCCCGGCGATATCCTGGTCGGCAAGATAACGCCCAAGGGTGAAAGCCCGATGACTCCGGAGGAAAAACTGCTCCGGGCGATCTTCGGTGAGAAAGCGTCCGACGTGCGCGACACCAGCCTGAAACTGCCGCCCGGCGTCTCAGGAACTATTGTCGAGGTTCGTGTGTTCTCGCGGCGTGGCATCGATCAGGACGAACGCGCCCTGGCTATCGAGCATGAGGAAATCGAGCATCTCGCCAAGGACCGTGACGACGAGTTGGTTATCATCGAGCGCCATATCTATGAAACCCTCAAGGATTTGTTGATTGGCAAGGTGGTGACCAGCGGACCCAAGGGCATGGCGGCCAACGCGAAGATTACCGAAGCTCTGCTATCCGAATATAGCCATGGGCAATGGTGGCAGATCGGCCTCAAGGACAAGAAGACCATGGCCGAGATCGAACGCCTCAAGAGCCATTTCGATGCCGCCCTGGCGCGCCTCGAAAGCCGCTTCGATGATAAGGTCGAGAAGCTCCAGCGCGGCGCGGAATTGCCGCCGGGTGTTCTCAAGATGGTCAAGGTCTTCATCGCCGTGAAGCGCAAGCTGCAATCGGGCGACAAGATGGCCGGCCGTCATGGCAACAAGGGCGTCATTTCGCGCATCGTGCCGGTCGAGGATATGCCTTATCTCGAAGATGGCACGCCTGTCGATGTGGTGCTCAACCCGCTCGGCGTTCCGTCGCGAATGAATGTCGGGCAAATTCTCGAGACCCACCTCGGTTGGGCGTCCCACATGCTTGGCCGCCAGATCGGTGAACTGGTCGACGAGATGAAGCGCGGCGCGAACGGCAAGGAAATGCGTAAGCGCTTGGGTGAGATTTATGATCTCACGCCGAAGACCAGCAATCTGTCCAGCCTGGCGGATGAGGAATTGCTCGAAGTCGGCAAAAAGCTGACCCATGGCGTGCCCATGGCGACGCCTGTGTTTGACGGCGCCCACGAGGACGACATCGTAAAGATGCTCGAACTCGCCGGTCTCGACGCCTCGGGACAGGTCACCCTGATCGACGGTCGCACCGGCGAAGCGTTCGCTAGGCAGGTCACCGTGGGCTATATCTACATGCTCAAGCTGCATCACTTGGTCGACGACAAGATCCATGCGCGTTCAATCGGGCCATACAGCCTGGTCACCCAGCAGCCGCTTGGCGGCAAGGCGCAGTTCGGCGGCCAGCGTTTCGGCGAGATGGAAGTCTGGGCTCTGGAAGCCTATGGCGCCGCCTTTACGTTGCAGGAAATGTTGACGGTGAAATCCGACGATGTTTCGGGCCGCACGAAAGTCTACGAGTCGATCGTCAAGGGCGAAGATACGTTCGAAGCGGGTATACCCGAGAGCTTCAATGTTCTCGTCAAGGAACTGCACGCCCTGGGTCTGAATGTGGATCTCAAGCAGTCGAGCTAAAGATTTAGCGGGCGCTTTCACCGCGCCCATGAAGTTTCCCACAATCGAGGGAAGAGGAGAGAGTTGATGAATGAGTTGATGAAAATTTTCGGGCAGGCCAATGGCCCGCAAACTTGTGAAGAGATCAAGATCGCCGTAGCCAGCCCGGAGAAAATCCGGTCCTGGTCTTTCGGCGAGGTTAAGAAGCCGGAAACCATCAACTATCGTACTTTCAAGCCTGAGCGTGACGGGCTGTTCTGTGCCCGCATCTTTGGTCCGGTAAAGGACTATGAATGCCTGTGCGGTAAGTACAAGCGCATGAAGTTCCGCGGCATCGTGTGTGAGAAATGCGGTGTTGAGGTCATTCAGTCCAGGGTCCGCCGCGAACGGATGGGCCATATCGAACTGGCGTCTCCGGTCGCCCATATCTGGTTCCTCAAGTCGTTGCCGTCGCGCATCGGCCTGTTGCTCGACATGACGCTTAAGGAGCTTGAGCGCGTCCTTTATTTCGAAAGCTATGTGGTCACGGAGCCGGGCCTCACGCCGTTCACGATGAAGCAGCTGCTTTCGGAAGAGGAGTTTATGGACGCCCAGGACGAATACGGTCAGGAAATTTTCCAGGCCGGGATTGGCGCCGAGGCGATTCGCGGCATGCTGGAGGCCATCGATTTCGAGGCCGAGCGCGACATGTTGCGGGCCGAACTGCCCGAGACAGGCTCCGAAGCCAAGCGCAAGAAGATCATCAAGCGGCTCAAGCTGATTGAAACCCTGCTCGAATCAGGCAACCGCCCGGAATGGCTTATTATGGAAGTCATCCCGGTGATCCCACCCGAGCTGCGCCCGTTGGTGCCGCTCGACGGCGGGCGGTTCGCGACCTCTGATCTCAACGATCTCTATCGCCGGGTCATCAACCGCAACAACCGCCTGAAGCGGCTGATGGAGCTGCACGCTCCCGACATCATCGTGCGCAACGAGAAGCGCATGCTTCAGGAATCCGTGGACGCACTGTTCGATAACGGTCGCCGCGGCCGTGTCATCACCGGCGCCAACAAACGCCCGCTCAAGTCGCTCTCGGATATGCTGAAGGGCAAGCAGGGGCGTTTCCGCCAGAACCTGCTCGGCAAGCGCGTCGATTATTCGGGACGGTCGGTGATCGTTGTCGGCCCCGAGCTCAAACTCCATCAATGCGGCCTGCCCAAGAAGATGGCGCTCGAGCTGTTCAAGCCGTTCATCTATTCCAAGCTCGAGCTTTACGCCATGGCGACCACCATCAAGGCCGCCAAGCGCATGGTCGAGAAGGAACGCCCCGAAGTCTGGGATATCCTGGAGCAGGTGATCCGCGAGCATCCGGTATTGCTCAACCGCGCGCCGACTCTCCATCGCCTGGGTATCCAGGCGTTCGAGCCTACTTTGGTGGAAGGCAAGGCGATCCAGCTTCACCCGTTGGTCTGCGCTGCCTTTAACGCTGACTTCGACGGCGATCAGATGGCGGTTCATGTGCCGCTGTCTCTGGAAGCCCAGCTCGAGGCCCGGGTGCTGATGATGTCGACCAACAACATTCTCAGTCCGGCCAACGGCAAGCCGATCATCGTGCCGTCTCAGGACATCATTCTCGGACTCTATTTCATGTCCTTGTCGCTGCCTGATCAAAACGGCGACGGTATGATCTTCGGCGGCCTGGCCGAACTCGAGCATGCACTGCACAACGGTACTGTCTCGCTGCACAGCAACATCAAGTGCCGTCTCGAGTGGATTGACGATAAAGGCAATCCGGAAACGATCATTGTCGAGTCGACCCCGGGTCGCATGCTGCTGTCTGAAATCCTGCCGCGCAACGTCAATGTCAAGTTCGATTTGATCAATAAACTATTGAACAAGAAAGAAATCAGCCACGTCATCGACGAGGTCTACCGGCATTGCGGCTCGAAAGAGACCGTGCTGTTCGCCGACCGCATTATGGGCTTGGGCTATCACCATGCCTGCCGCGCCGGCATCTCGTTCGGCAAGGACGATATGGTTATCCCGCCGGCCAAGGAGAAGCTGGTCAACGAAACCCGTGCCATGGTCAAGGGCTACGAGAAGCAGTATCTCGACGGCCTGATTACCCAGGGCGAGAAATACAACAAGGTGGTCGATGTCTGGGCCCAGTGCACCGATAAGGTCGCCGATGAGATGATGAAGGGTATTTCAGGCATCGCTGACGGCAAGGGCACCAAACAGACGGTAACCAGTCTCAATTCGGTCTTTATGATGGCCGATTCAGGCGCTCGCGGATCGGCGGCGCAGATGAAACAGCTCGCCGGCATGCGCGGCCTGATGGCCAAGCCTTCCGGTGAAATCATCGAAACGCCGATTATCTCGAACTTCAAGGAAGGGCTCTCCGTGCTGGAGTATTTCAACTCCACCCATGGCGCGCGCAAGGGTCTTGCCGACACCGCGCTTAAGACCGCGAACTCTGGCTATCTCACGCGGCGTCTGGTCGATGTGGCGCAGGATTGCATCATCACCGAATTGGATTGCGGCACCAAGAAGGGCCTCACGGTTAGCGCCGTCATAGAGGGCAGCACAATCGTCTCGCCGCTTGCTGAACGTATTCTCGGCCGTTTTGCCAGTGTCGACGTGGGCGTGCCGGGCAGCCGCAAGAAGCTGGTCAAGGCCGGCGAGATGATGGAAGAAACCATCGTTGAATTGATCGAGAACGCTGGTGTTGATACGATCATGATCCGCTCGGTTCTGACTTGTCAGACGGAACAAGGCGTTTGCGCCAAATGCTATGGCCGTGACCTGGCGCGTGGCACGCCGGTCAATATCGGCGAGGCCGTCGGGGTCATCGCCGCCCAATCGATCGGTGAGCCGGGAACACAGCTCACTATGCGCACCTTCCACATCGGCGGCACCGCCCAGCGCGGCGCGGAGCAATCCGATGTCGAGGCGGCGATCGATGCAACCGTGGTGATTCGCAATCGCAATGTTGTCATCGACAGCAAGGGGCGTCCGGTGGTCATGGGACGCAACTGCGAGGTCGTGCTGACTGACGAAAATGACCGTGAGAGGGCGCGTTATCGAGTGCCCTACGGAACCCGTCTGCTGCATGACGATGGCGACACGGTGACCAAGGGCGACCGGGTTGCTGAATGGGATCCCTATACCCTGCCGATCATCACCGAAAGCGAAGGCTTCGCTAACTATGTGGATATGATCGAAGGGGTTTCCTATCGCGAGATCGTCGACGAAACAACCGGTATTGCCAACAAGGTGGTGATTGATTGGAAGCAGCAGGCGCAGGGCTCCGATCTGCGACCGCGTATCACCCTGCGCGATAAGTCCGGCAAGGTCTTGAACCTGCCGAATGGTTCCGAGGCGCGCTATTTCATGTCTGTCGACGCCATCCTCAACGTCGAGGACGGCTCGCAGGTTCACGGCGGTGATGTGTTGGCGCGGATTCCGCGCGAATCTTCGAAGACCCGCGATATCACCGGTGGTTTGCCCCGGGTGGCCGAGCTGTTCGAGGCGCGCAAGCCGAAGGATTTTGCGATCATCGCCGAAGCGCCGGGACGGGTTGAATACGGCAAGGACTATAAAGCCAAGCGCCGTATCATCGTCCATCCCGACGACACAAGCGCCGATCCCATCGAATATCTCTTCCCGAAGGGCAAATATATTTCTGTCCAGGAAGGCGATCACGTGGAGAAAGGCGATCTGCTGATGGACGGCAACCCGGTACCCCATGACATCCTGAAGGTTCTCGGGGTCGAGGCGCTGGCCAATTATCTGATCGACGAAATCCAGGACGTCTACCGGCTCCAGGGCGTCAAGATCAACGATAAGCATATCGAGGTAATCTGTCGCCAGATGCTTCAGAAAATCGAGATCAAGGAGCCAGGCGATACCACCTACCTGGTCGGCGAGCAAATCGACCGCCGCGAATTCGATGCGTATAACGCCAAGACCGTGGCTGACGGCCGTAAGCCGGCGAGCTGTTTTCCCGTGCTTCAAGGCATCACCAAGGCATCGTTGCAGACCGCCTCCTTTATATCGGCGGCGTCCTTCCAGGAGACCACGCGGGTGCTCACGGAAGCCGCCGTCGCCGGTCGCAGCGACTATTTGGTGGGGCTCAAGGAGAATGTCATCGTCGGGCGTCTTATACCGGCGGGTACGGGCAGCACGATGAGCCGGTTCAAGGAATTGGCAGCGGATCGCGACCGCGAATTCGAAGAACTGGCAGCGAAGCAGGAAGCCGAGGCGCAAGCCGCTATTGCGGCCGCCGCGGCAGCCGAAGCCGATGCGGTGGGCGACGGTGAGGGGGCCGAGGAAGTACAAGCCGGCTGATCCATTCCGAGCCAAGAAATGAAAATTCTGGGGAGGGAGTGCAATGCTCCTTCCCCGGTCTTTTTTTTGGCGTTTCACGGGTCTCAAAAAAACCTGGTAAAACCTCGGAATCAATAGCCGAATTGGCTTGACTGCTAGCAGGCGCAGAACTAGTATCCGCCGGTCTTTTGGGGCTGGTTGTAGAGTTGTTTTCTAGACACGGTTTCTGAGACGATAGGTTTAACATTTGACCATGCCGAACGGGCCGGCGAAACCAGCCTGCAACAGGCAATGCGCTCTCTTTTGCGCATTTGTCGCTTTGTTGTGTCGTTTGATGCGGTCAAGGGAAGTTATATATGCCGACGATTAATCAGCTGATACGTAAGCCGCGCTCCCGCCCGGTGGTGCGCACCAAGGTCCCCGCCATGCAGGCTTGTCCGCAGAAGCGTGGGGTTTGTGTGCGCGTTTACACAACCACACCGAAGAAGCCGAACTCGGCCCTTCGTAAGGTTGCGCGTGTCAGGCTGACGAATGGTTTTGAGGTCACCAGCTATATTCCCGGCGAGGGCCATAACCTGCAGGAACATTCGGTTGTGATGATCCGCGGGGGCCGCGTCAAGGATTTGCCCGGTGTGCGATACCATGTCATTCGCGGCGTTCTGGATACGCAGGGCGTATCCGACCGCCGCCAGCGCCGTTCGAAATACGGCACTAAACGGCCGAAGTAGAGGGAACCGAGATATGTCGCGCCGCCGCGCCGCTGTAAAACGCGAAATCCAACCCGATCCCAAATTTGGCGATGTGGTGGTCAGCAAGTTCATGAACTCGCTGATGACCGCCGGCCGCAAGTCGGTTGCCGAAAATATTCTCTATGGCGCTTTCGATCTCATCGAGAGCCGCTCCGGGGGCGACCCGCTCAAGGTCTTCCACGAGGCCATCGAAAACGTAAAACCAATGACCGAGGTGCGGTCCCGCCGGGTTGGCGGCGCCACCTATCAGATTCCCGTCGAGGTTCGCACAGGGCGCCGTCAGGCCCTGGCCATCCGTTGGATCATCGGGGTTTGCCGCAAACGGGGCGAGAACACCATGATCGAACGCTTTGCCGGAGAGCTTATGGACGCCGCCAACGGCCGCGGCGCATCCGTCAAAAAGCGCGAAGACACCCATCGCATGGCCGAAGCCAACAAGGCGTTCTCGCACTACCGCTGGTAGTGCCGGGCCTGGAATATTAGGTAGTCTTCATCATGGCTCGCACAACACCACTCGCCCGATACCGCAATATCGGCATCATGGCGCATATCGACGCCGGTAAGACGACGACGACCGAGCGCATCCTCTATTACACCGGCCGGTCCTATAAGATTGGCGAGGTCCATGACGGCGCCGCCACCATGGACTGGATGGAGCAGGAGCAGGAACGCGGCATTACCATCACCTCGGCCGCGACCACGTGTTTCTGGCGCGACCATCGCATCAACATCATCGACACGCCCGGCCATGTCGACTTTACCATCGAGGTCGAACGCAGCTTGCGCGTGCTGGATGGCGCGGTCGCCGTTTTCGACAGTGTCGCCGGGGTCGAGCCGCAGACCGAAACCGTATGGCGCCAAGCCGACAAATATAATGTCCCGCGCATGTGCTTCATCAACAAGATGGACCGCACCGGGGCCGATTTCTATCGCTGCGTCGAGATGATCAAGGACCGCCTCGGCGCGGTTGCGCTGGTCACTCAGCTTCCGCTTGGGTCCGAAGCCGAATTCATCGGGGTGATCGACCTGGTGGAGATGAAGGCGGTCGTGTGGAACGATGAGAGCCTGGGCGCGTCGTTTGAGGTCCAGGACATTCCCG
>JAYGED010000061.1:0-1620 GCA_046582565.1 Alphaproteobacteria bacterium | reverse complement strand
CTGCCTACTTCGATCCAGTGCTCGACGCTTAGAACCTCATTAGCGCCGCCCGAAATCGCATCCATCAGTTCCGTGCTCGCGAAACATGCTCGAGCGCTGGAATTTTTGAGGATGTAGGCGAATTCCCTCGGGTGCAGCTTGGCGTTCATCGGCACCGCGGCGAGTCCGGCATACCAGGCGCCGAACAAAATCTCCAGGTAGGCCGGCGCATTGGTCATGGCGAGCGCGATACGATCGCCCGGCAGCAGCCCGAGCCGCCCTGCGAACGCGCCGGCGAGGTGGCTGGCGCGATCATCCAGTTCGGCGAACGTCGCCAGCGTTCGCTCACCGAGGGCGACGGCGGGACGGTCACGCCATCTCATGGCGGCACGGCGCAGAAGCACGGTCGTGTCCATCATCGGATCAGGAAATTCGCCGCAACAGGTCGAGCAGCGAAGCGCGTTCCGAGGGGCTCAGCGGCTCGAGAGTTCGATCGGTCACCGTGAATCCGTTGGCGGTGCATGCGGCGAGTAGTTTCGTTCCCGACGGCGACAGCCTGAGCAGAATTCTGCGCCGGTCCGTCGGGTCGGGTCGGCGTTCGATCAGGCGCCGGGCGAAGAGTCGCCGGATGACGCCCTGCATGGTCGCCGCATCCATTGCGGTCAGCCGGCCGAGGCGATTCTGCGAGACCTCGGCAAGGTCGCTGAGCTTGACGAGCGCGGCGAACTGCAGGGGCGTCAGCTGGGAATCCCCGATATGCTCCTGGAAGATCGACGTATGCCGCTGATGCGCGCGCCTCAGCAAGTGACCAACCTGATCGTCGAGGACGTAGTCCTTGTCGTTGGCAACGACTCGAGGTCGGGATTGCATCTTGGTCAACCGATCGACTCGTGGCTGGACGCTGCCGCCCCCATTTTTTCGTGCGCGAACAATGGAGGAGCGGATTCTGGCTGTCAACCCGGCGAATCTACCTGGGTTCGGCGCGTCACTGCCGCGCCGTGCCATTAACTCTACGGCAAGGGTTGGAGATCTATAACGGACGGGTGGAAAAGTTTGTGTGGGGCAACAGATCTTCTTGCGCGCGCTATCGGCGAGAATGCAGGATTCCACTCGGCGGACCGCGCGCATTGGAGCTAATTACGCTCCATCTTCATGCCTCGGTACCGGACATTGCATCTTGCCATCTCACGTGCCATGACGGTTGAGCCCAACGACAACGCCGGGACCGATCCATCGGCGACAACGGCCGGTCCCTTCGGCGCGCGCTGGTGGCGCAACTGGTTCGATCATTCACCGGATGCGCAGTTCATCCTCGACGCCACCGGAATCGTCGAGTGCAATGCCCAGGCGCTTCGCACCCTCGGTCACGTCGACAAGTCGCGAATTCTGAACCGTGAGCCGGCAGGCTTGTCGCCTGAGCTTCAGCCCGGTGGCTCGCCGTCCATTCGCGGCGCGCCGAATCTCTATTCCCGGCCCGATCGCACGGTAAAGTTCGACTGGGTCCATGTCTCGTTCGATGGAGCCGAGTTTCCCGTCGAGGTCGTTATCGGCCCGATCGATTTCGAGGGTAGGCGGCTCTGGCTCGTGACCTGGCACGACATTGGCGAACGCCTCGCGGCGCTCGACCGGCTCGAATTGGAA
>JAYGED010000038.1:0-27652 GCA_046582565.1 Alphaproteobacteria bacterium | reverse complement strand
GTGCGACAGTCAGTATCTATCTGCCCCGTGCTCCGGACGTTCAGGCGGCGGCGCCCGCGGAGGATATGACCGCCATGCCCCGGGGCCAGGGCGAGATGATTCTCGTCGTCGAGGATGAGGACAGTGTGCGCGATCTCGCTGTCAGGCTTCTGGGAAACCTCGGCTATGGTGTGATGGCGGCGAACGACGCCAAGTCGGCCCTCGAAATCATCGATGGCGAAGCGCCTATCGATTTGCTGTTTACCGATATTGTCCTGCCCGGTGGTGTTAGTGGGCGGGACCTGGCCGTAGAGGCGCGCCAAAAACGCCCAGGCCTGGCGGTGGTCTATGCTTCTGGCTATTCGACGGCTATCGAGGCTGACGATCCCATCGAAGCAAACGCGATCCGGCTGACAAAGCCCTATCGCGGCAAGGCCCTGGCGGAGGCGTTTCACCTGGCGCTTGGCGATCAGGAGTCTGAGGGCGGGGACGGAAATGCCGGCTGACTTGCTGATTGATCGCCCGGTGTCGTGGCAAAAGTCGCCCAACCACGATGCCCGCCCAGACGGTGCGACCATCGATATTTTGATTCTGCACTACACCGGCATGGCGAGCGCCGCCGCCGCCCTCGATCGGATGTGCGACCCAAACGCCAAGGTTAGTGCTCATTATCTCGTCGACGAAGATGGTGCGATCGTGTGCCTGGTGGACGAGTCGCGGCGCGCCTGGCATGCCGGGCAGGCACAATGGCGCGGGCGCGACGATATCAATGGCACCTCAATCGGCATCGAGATGGTGAACCCGGGCCACGAATTCGGCTATCGGGCGTTTCCAGAAAAGCAGATGGCGGCGGTGATCGATTTATGCCTCGACATCACGGCGCGCCACCCCATACCGGCCCGCCATGTGCTCGGCCATGGCGATGTCGCTTACGCCCGCCGCGCTGATCCTGGTGAATATTTCGATTGGTCGAGGCTCGCCGCTGCAGGCATTGGGCTGTGGCCGAAGGTGGCCGTGGTCACCGGCGAGATGGGTCTCATTTTGCGCAAGGGCGACGGCGGCACGGCGGTGGGTGATATTCGTCGCGCCCTCGCCGAGTTTGGCTATGGGGTGGCCGCCGAGGGCGCCTTCGATACAGAGCTCGAACAGGCGGTGATCGCGTTTCAGCGCCATTTTCGTCCAGGCTGCTTGGATGGCGTCGTCGATCCCGAAACGGCGCAACGCATTTTTCAAATACTGGCTCTCGCTTGACGTGAGACGGGGCAAGGCCTAGGTCTAGCCTTGTCAGACGGTTGGACGGTCGCTTCCCGAGCAATCGGGGGGAGGAAAGTCCGGGCTCCACGGAAACACGGTGCCGGGTAACACCCGGCGGGGGCGACCCCAGGGATCAGTGCCACAGAAAGCAAACCGCCCGTCCAAGCCCCTCGGGGCAAAGCGGGTAAGGGTGAAAGGGTGCGGTAAGAGCGCACCGCGCCGGCGGTAACGTCGGTGGCAAGGTAAACCCCACCGGGAGCAAGACCGAATAGGGGCGGCGCGCCATGGCTCGCCATGGCAGGCGTGTTTTTGCGCCGACCGTCCGGGTAGGTCGCGCGAGGCGTCCGGTGACGGGCGTCCCAGATGAATGACCGTCCATCGCCCTACTGGCCTGGCCTTTGGGGCGGGGACAGAACCCGGCTTACAGACCGTCTGACAAATTTCCCCCGGCCCAATAGTCACCCTAAGACCGCGCGGTGCGCTAAAAAGAACATATGTTGAACACAAAGCCGCCATAATCTTTGGCTAGCGTCGAAGTTCTCGTCGCCAGGATCATGGCAAATAACTGTTTCAAGAATTATGTTCTGTTTACGTTCCTTTGTTCTTGTTATTTAACTCTGAAGAAATCTACTTGGATTCTCTTGAAATCCATGGTCATTACCATTGACCACCATATAATCCCATGATATCCCATGTTTTCCCAAAGCCTGTTTTTGGCGATTTTTGCGCCTGATAGGGGAGCTGGGTCGATGAATTTTGGATGATGGGCGGCATCCTATTGAGGAGATGACGCGTGGCGCTATTTCTGGACAGTCATGTCCATAAAATTGATCGCAAGGGTCGGGTCTCGGTGCCGGCGCAATTTCGCGCCACGCTGATGAGCCAGAGCTTTGCCGGCGTCATTGCCTTCCCTTCGTTTCGCGAGAATTGCGACGCCATCGAGGCCTGCGGCATTGACCGCATGGACCAGCTCAGCGAAAGCCTGGACACTCTCGATCCCTTCTCCGATGAACAGAACGACATGGCGGCGGTCCTGTTCGGCGCTGCCGTGCAAATGCCGTTCGACGGCGAGGGTCGCATTATACTGCCCGGCCATCTGATCGCCGGCGCCGGCATTACCGATCAGACTGTCTTTGTGGGCTGCGGTCAGACCTTCCAGATTTGGGCCCCGGACGCCTACGCGGAATTTGCCGTGGCGGCCCGTGCCCGGGCGCGCGAGGCGCGCACCGAGATGCGCCTGAAAAGGCCTGGCAGTGATGGCCCAGGCAGTGGTGGCCCAGGCGGTGATGGTAATGAGCGGCGCTGACCGCCCCACCGCCCCTGCCGCCGCCAACCGGCACCTTCCGGTGCTGCTTAACGAAGTACTGACAGCAATCGACCCCCGCGACGGCGCAGTCTATGTAGACGCAACCTTTGGCGCCGGCGGGTATAGCCGCGCCCTGCTCGAAGCGGCGCGATGCACGGTCTGGGGCATCGACCGCGATCCCGAGGCGGTCGTTGGCGCGGCCCCCCTGGTGGAAGAATTCTCCGGCCGCCTGACCGTCATCGCCGGCTGTTTCGGCGCCATGGAAAGCCTGCTCGCGGATCACGGCGTTACCCGCGTCGATGGGGTGGCGCTCGATGTCGGTGTCTCCTCCATGCAGATCGATGCGCCGGAGAGGGGCTTCTCCTTTCGCCATGACGGGCCGCTCGACATGCGCATGGCGAAAAGCGGCTCCAGCGCCGCCGACATCGTCAATTCAACCGAGGAGAGCGATCTCGCCACGCTTATCTTCACCCTCGGTGAGGAACGACGGTCGCGTCGGGTGGCGCGCGCCATTGTCGCCGCCCGGCGCGAAAGTCCGATCACCCGCACCGGTGAACTCGCCGCCATCGTGCGCCGGGTGGTCCGACCGGCGGCGGATGGTCTCGATCCGGCGACCCGCACCTTCCAGGCGTTGCGTATCTTTGTGAACGATGAGCTCGGCGAACTCGAGCGCGGTCTGGCTGCCGCCGAGCGCATGCTGGTCGCCGGCGGGCGATTGGCGGTGGTCACTTTCCATTCGCTCGAGGATCGCTGCGTAAAACGCTTCCTGGCAGGCCGGGCCGGCCGGGCGCCGCGCGCCAGCCGTCATGCGCCGCCGGACGTCGGCCATGAGCAGGCGCCGAGTTTCAGCCTTCTTGCACGCCGCGCCGCGCGTCCCACGGAAGCCGAGACCGCGGCCAATCCGCGGTCCCGTTCGGCGCGGCTTCGCACCGCCGTTCGCCTCGACGCCCCAGCCTGGGAGGCCGCCGCATGAAACCCTCATCGGTCATCCTGTGGGTCGTCATTGTCGGCGCGATGACGTCGGGTCTGTTCCAGCTCAAATATGCCGTGCAGTCGAGCGAAGATGAACTTGCCCGCCTGAACCGCGAGCTCATCGCCACCGAAGAAGCGGTTCAGGTGCTGCATGCCGAATGGAGCTATCTTAACCGTCCCGATCGGATCGCTGTGCTGGCTGCGCGGTACCTCGACCTGGAGCCCATGACGCCCCGGCAGATCGGCTCCCTCGACATGATGGCTCTACCCGTCATCCAGGAGAGCCAGCCATGACCGGTAACGCGCAGAGCAGCATTCTGTTCGATGGCGCTATCAGCCGCGCCCTTAAGGTCGGCCGCCATCGTTTGGTTATAACCGGTGCGATTTTTCTGTTCAGCCTGTTGGTTGTCTCTGTTCGCCTGATCGACCTTACGGTCATCGGCGACGGTTTCGAACCGCGCTTTGCCGCCGTCGCCGATCCGACGCGAAACGCCCGTCTCGGCCGTCATGACATCGTCGACCGCAACGGCCTGCTGCTCGCCACCAATTTGCCGACCGCGTCGGTTTATGCGGACCCCAAGCGCATGCTCAATGTCGACGAGGCTGTCGCCCAGCTTACTGCCGTGCTACCCGGTGTGGGGCGTGCCGAGCTGGCGGCGAAGCTCAAAAGCAAGCGCCGCTTTGTTTGGATTAAACGCAATCTGACGCCCCGCCAGCAGGCCGCCGTCAATCGCCTCGGCCTGCCCGGCGTCGCCTTCCAGAGCGAAGCCCGCAGGGTCTATCCCCAGGGCCGGCTGTTCTCCCATGTCATCGGCTCGGTCGATATCGACAGCCGCGGCATTGCCGGGGTCGAGCAGGCCTTCGATGAGTCTCTCAGGGTCGGCCGTGATCAGCCCGGCGAGACTCTGCGTCTGTCTCTCGACACCCGCTTTCAGTATGTCTTGCGCCAGGAACTCGCCCTCGGCATGGCGCGCTTCAAAGCCGCCGGTGCTGCCGGTGTGATCCTCGACGCCAACAACGGCGAAGTTCTGGCCATGGTGTCGCTGCCCGACTTCGATCCCAATGATCCGCGCGACCGCACCGGCATTCAGCAATTCAATCAGGTCACCCTGGGCGCCTACGAGATGGGCTCGACCTTCAAGATTTTCACTGCCGCCATGGCGCTCGATTCCGGCGTCGTCACCCTGGGCGGCGGCTATGACGCAAGCTCACCGATCCCCATGGGACGGTTTCTGATTCGCGACTACAAGCCCAAGAACCGCTTCCTTACCGTGCCCGAGATCTTCGTCTACTCGTCGAATATCGGCGCCGCCAAGATGGCGCTCGATGTCGGGGCAGACCGTCAGCGCGCCTATCTCGAGCGCTTCGGCCTGATGCGCCCCTCCGATATTGAGCTGCCCGAGGTGGCGCGCCCGCTGACACCGGATCGCTGGGGCGAACTCACCACCATGACCGTCGGCTACGGCCACGGTATTGCCGTCAGCCTGATGCAGGTCGCCTCGGCGACCGCCGCAGTGGTCAATAGCGGCGTCTTCTATGCGCCGACCCTATTGTCGCGCGACGGTTTGGGCGGGGCCATCGGGCGGCGGGTCATTTCGGCGCGCACATCGGAGCAGATGCGCCTAATGATGCGGCTCAACGTTGCCGACGGCACCGGCAGAAAGGCCGAGGTCCAGGGCTATCGCATCGGCGGCAAGACCGGTTCCGCCGACAAGCCGGGCAAGGGCGGCTATCAGCGCCGCGCCCTGCTGTCGTCCTTCGCCGGCGCATTCCCCATGGACGGTCCGCGCTATGTGGTGGCGGTCATGTTCGACGAGCCCCAGGGCATCAAGGAGACTTTTAATTACGCCACCGCCGGGTGGAACGCGGCGCCGACGACCGGGCGCATCATAGCCCGGATCGGTCCCATGGCGGGCATCATCGCGGTTGACGACGCCGGTCAGGAGGCGCGCGGCCTGCTGGTCAAAATCGCCGATCATGCCGCGGGAAATGGAAAGGAACCTGGTGTTGCTTTCTGAACTCATACCCGGCGATGGCGCCTTAAGAAGCTCAGTCGAGAACGGTCGTGCTATCGAGATCAGCGGCCTGGCTGTTGATTCGCGCGCCGTCCAGCCGGGCTATCTGTTTGCCGCCCTGAAAGGCGGTCAGGCCGACGGCGCCGACTTCATTGATGACGCGCTGATGCGCGGCGCGGTTGCCGTGCTCGCCGGGCGCGAGGCCGGCTTGTCCAGCCTGGCCGACGGCGTGCCGCTGATCGTCGACGACAATCCACGCAGCCGATTATCGAAGATCGCGGCGCGTTTCTTCGGCGCCCAGCCGCGCTTTGTCGCGGCCGTCACCGGCACCAGCGGCAAGACCTCCGTGGCCGAATTCACCCGCCAGATCTGGCTCTCCTGCCATAAGCCTGCGGCGACCCTCGGCACTCTGGGGGTGGTCGGCGATGGTGTCGCTCATGGCTTGGCGCACACCACGCCCGAGCCCATCACCCTGCATGTCGCCCTGGCCGAAATCGCCGCCGCCGGTATCGATCATCTCGCCCTGGAGGCGTCGTCCCACGGCCTCGACCAATGCCGCCTGGACGGTGTCGACGTCGGCGCTGCGGCGTTCACCAATCTGTCTCAGGACCATTACGACTATCACGCCGGGCCGGAGAAATATCTCGCCGCCAAGCTGCGCCTGTTCGAGACCGTTTTGAGCCCCGGCGGGACCGCCGTGCTCAACGCCGACGTTCCGGAATTCGGGCGCATCGCCTCGGTCTGCCGGGCGCGCGGCCATGCCATGGTCACCTACGGCGAAGCACCCAGCGATCTGCGTCTGGTCGCATCCCATGCCCGAAATCATGGCCAGGCCCTGACCATCGAGGCGCAGGGCGGTCTCCACCATGTCGATTTCCCGCTTCCCGGCGTCTTCCAGGCGATCAATGCGCTCTGTGCCATGGGCCTGGCCATGGCTTCGGGGATTGGCTTCGATCAAGCGCTCCAGGCCCTGGCCACTATGAAAGGTGTACGCGGCCGTCTCGATCTGGTGGCGGCGCTTGCCAACGGCGCGCCCGTCTATGTGGATTACGCTCATAAGCCCGGCGCCCTGGAGACCGTGCTCGCGGCGCTCCGGCCCCACGCCAGCGGGCAGTTGGTCGTGGTGTTCGGCTGCGGCGGCGACCGCGATCAGGGCAAGCGCATCCTTATGGGCCGCATCGCCGCGGCCGGCGCCGACCGGGTCATCGTCACCGATGACAATCCGCGCAACGAAGACCCGGCACTGATCCGGGCCGAAGCCATGGCCGGCTGCCCCGACGCCGATGAGATCGGTGATCGTGGCGCCGCCATCACTGCCGCGATTGAGGGATTGCGGGCCGGTGACCTGCTGGTGATCGCAGGCAAAGGACATGAATCGGGGCAAACCATCGGGAACCTAACCACACCCTTCGACGACGCCAATGTCGCGCGCCGTGCTGTCGATGCAATGCAGAGGAAAAGGTCATGAACGCCCAGAACGTCCATAACACAAAGCCTCTATGGACATCGAGTGACGCTCAGAAGGCAACCGGTGGCAGTGTCACCGTCCCGTGGCAATGCCGTGGAATTTCCTCGGACAGCCGCACCATCGAGCCGGACGATCTCTATATCGCAATCACTGGTCCGACCTTCGATGGCCACTATTTCGTCGCCGAGGCTTTGGCCAAGGGCGCCGCCGCGGCCCTGGTCTCACGCCGTCCCGAGGGCGTGCCCAAGGACGCCCCCCTGCTCATGGTCGATGACGTCATGGAGGCCTTGAGAGAGCTTGCAGCCGCCGCCCGCGAGCGCAGCGCGGCCCGCATCATCGCCATCACCGGCAGCGTCGGCAAGACCAGCACCAAGGAAGCCCTCGCGCATCTGCTCGGCGCCCAGGCGCCGACCCACGCCAGCCGGGCGAGCTTCAACAATCATTGGGGCGTGCCGTTGAGCCTCGCCGCCCTGCCGGTGGATGCAGCCTATGGTATCTTCGAGATCGGCATGAACCACGCCGGCGAGATTTCGGCCCTCTCGAAACTGGTGCGGCCCCATGCCGCCCTGGTGACCACGGTCGAGGAGGTCCATCTCGAGTTCTTTGACTCCATTGCCGCCATCGCCAACGCCAAGGCGGAAATCTTCGACGGTATCGTCGAGGGCGGCGTCGCCATCCTCAATTACGACAACCCCTACCGCTTACAGCTTGCCGATGCGGCGCGTACGCGCGGGGTGTGTGGCAAGAACGCCATCACCTGTTTTGGCGTCCACCCGCACGCCACTCTTCGCCTGGTCGAAGAAACCCTGGGCGACAATGACGGGGTGGGCGTTATCGAGATTGATGGGGAGTTTATTTCCTATCGCATCGGCGCGCCGGGCCGCCATTGGCTGCTGATTGGCCTCGCCGCCCTCGCCACGGTGCATGCCGTCGGCGCCGATGTGCGTCAGGCGGCGCTCGATCTTGGGGCTGTCAATTCCCTACCGGGCCGCGGCCAACGCCACGACATTACCGTCAGTGACGGCACTGCCACCCTGATCGACGAAAGCTATAACGCCAACCCGGCATCCATGCGTGCCGCCATTGCTTTACTTGCCACCGCCACGCCGGGGCCGGGCGGACGCCGCATCGCCGTACTCGGCGACATGCTGGAGCTGGGTGACGAGAGCCCCGACATGCACGCCGCTTTGGCCAATTGCCTGACCCGCTCCAAAGCCGACTTGGTGTTCACTGTCGGTGGTCAAATGGCCCATCTGCATAACGTCCTGCCGAAAACCCTGCGAGCGGGCCACGGGGCGCGGTCGGACGATCTCGCGATCCTCGTCGCGGCGGCGGTCAGGGACGGCGACGTGATCATGGTCAAGGGCTCGCTCGGCGTGGCCATGGCGACCATCGTCTCGGCGCTTCACCACATCAACCCGATGCCGGCGCCGCGCGCCGCGTCCAACTGCTGAGCGGCGGAGGAACCCCGCGCCATGCTGTTCAACTTCTTCGCACCGATGGCAGACGGTTTCGGACCGCTCAATGTGTTCCGTTATCTGACCTTCCGCACCGGCGGCGCCGTGCTGACCGCGCTGCTCATCAGTTTTATTTTCGGGCCCATGCTGATCAGGTTGCTGCGCAGGAAGCAGGGCAACGGCCAGCCGATACGCGACGACGGCCCCAAAAGACATATTGTGGAAAAGGCCGGAACGCCGACCATGGGCGGATTTCTGATCCTCGTAGCCCTGACCTTCTCGACCCTGCTGTGGGCCGATATTACCAGCGGTTATGTCTGGGTGACCCTGCTGGTGACCCTCGGCTTCGGCGGCGTTGGCTTTGCCGACGATTACCTCAAGGTCACCCGGCAATCGAGCCGCGGCCTGTCGGGGCGCCTCAAATTTGTCATCGAGATCATTATCAGCGTTGCCGCCACGGTTTGGATCCTGGGATTAGCGGCGCAACCCCTGGCCGGCAATCTCGCGGTTCCCTTCTTCAAGGAACTGCTCATCGATATGGGCTGGTTCTTCATCCCCTTCTCGGTCTGCGTCATGGTCGGCACCTCAAACGCGGTCAATCTGACCGACGGTCTCGACGGGCTGGCCATCGTTCCCATCATGATCGCCGCCGCCAGCTTTGCCCTGATCGCCTATCTGGTGGGCAATTCGGTGTTCGCCAATTACCTGCAAATTCACCAGATCCAAGGCAGCGGCGAACTGGCGGTGCTGTGCGGCGCCCTGGTCGGCGCCAGCCTCGGCTTCCTGTGGTTCAACGCCCCGCCGGCGATGATCTTCATGGGCGACACCGGCAGCCTCGCCGCCGGTGGCCTGATCGGCGCGGTTGCCGTCATCACCAAGCACGAGCTGGTGCTGATCATCATCGGCGGGCTGTTCGTGCTGGAGACGGTCTCGGTGATCGTCCAGGTGATTTCCTTCAAGCTTACCGGCCGCCGGGTCTTCCGTATGGCGCCCCTGCATCACCATTTCGAGCAGAAGGGCTGGGCCGAGCCGACCATCGTCATTCGATTCTGGATCATCGCTCTTATCCTGGCCCTGCTCGGCCTGGCCACATTGAAGCTGAGGTGAGGGGATGATCGAAGTCTTCCCATTCGCCGGTCAGCCGGTCGCCGTTTTCGGATTGGGACGCTCCGGCATCTCGGCAGCCAAGGCGCTGACCGCCGGGGGCGCGGAGGTTTGGGCGTGGGACGATGCCGAAGCGAGTCGCGAAAAAGCCGCCGCCGCCGGCGTGCCGCTGGTCGATCTCTATAGCTGCGACTGGTCGGCGTTATCGTCCCTGGTGTTGAGCCCCGGCGTGCCCCTGACCCATCCCCAGCCCCATGCGGTGGTGGGTTTGGCCAAGGCCGCCAATTGCGAGGTGATCGGCGATGTCGAGCTGCTCGCCCGCACCATAGGCAATGCCCGCTACATCTGCGTGACCGGCACCAACGGCAAATCGACGACGACCGCCTTGATCGGCCATATGCTTTCCTTCTCGGGCCAGGATGTTGAGGTTGGCGGCAATCTCGGCACACCCGTGCTCGACCTCGCACCGCTCGAGGGCGGCGCCTACGTGATTGAGCTGTCGTCCTATCAGATCGATCTGACGGTTGTGTTGACCTGCGATATCGCGGTGCTGCTCAACATCACCCCCGATCATATCGACCGCCATGGCGATTTCGATCATTACGCGGCGGTCAAGAAGAACATCTTCCACCGCCAGACATCGCCTCGGGTCGCCATTGTCTGCGTCGATGACGAGCCCTGCAGGAAAATTTATCAGGAGCTTGTCGAGGCCGGCGATCAGCGCGTCATCCCCGTCGCCGTCGGCAGGCGCGTCGAGGGCGGCGTCTATGTGCTCGACGGCATGCTTTACGACAATATGGACGGCGGCGACGTGGCGCTCATCGATTTAACCGAAATCGAGACCCTGCCCGGCGCCCACAACTGGCAAAATACCGCCGCCGCCTATGCCGCGGCCCGCGCCAACAAGGTGGATGCGCTGGTAGCCTCGGCCTGCCTGCGCGGCTTTCCCGGCCTCGCCCATCGTCAGGAGCTGATCTGCGAGATCGACGGCGTCACCTTCATCAATGATTCCAAGGCGACCAACGTGGCCTCGGCGGAGCGGGCGCTGGCCTGCTACGATACGATCTACTGGATCGCCGGTGGCCGCTCGAAAGCCAGCGGTATTGCCGAACTGGCGCCCTATTTCCCGCGTATCGCACATGCCTTCCTGATTGGCGAGGCGGCAGCTGATTTTGCCGACACCCTTGACGGTGATGTTGACTACAGCCAGTGCGGCGATCTTGAGAGCGCGCTCGGTCAGGCCGCCGCCATGGCCCACAAGCAGGGCCGGGACGGCGCCGTGGTGCTGTTGTCGCCGGCCTGCGCCTCGTTCGATCAGTTTACCGATTTCGAGGCCCGGGGCGATGCCTTCCGCCGACTCGTCGAGGCCCGCGCCTCGGCGCCAATCGTGGCGAACGGCAAATGATTACGGACTCACCAATGATTGCCTTGGCGCGTAACGATCACAGCATCGTCGGCCGCTGGTGGTGGACCGTCGACCGCTGGACCCTGGTCGCCCTGATCCTGCTGATCGGCGTCGGCGCGGTCCTGACCATGGCCGCGAGCCCGGCCATCGCCGAACGCATGGGCGTCGACAGCTTTTTCTTCGTGCGCCGTCAGCTGTTGTTCCTGCTCCCCGCCGTGGCGTTGATGTTCGGGGTCTCATTAATGTCGCCGACCTCGGTGCGGCGGCTCGCGGTGGTCGGGCTGGCGCTCACCGTGGTCCTGATGTTGGTGACTCTGCTTGCCGGCGTCGATGTCAATGGGGCGCGGCGCTGGCTCCGCCTGGGGGGCTTCTCCCTGCAGATTTCGGAATTCGCCAAGCCTTGTTTCGCGGTCACCGCGGCCTGGTTGTTCGCCAGTCAGCGGGTCGATCCGACCTTTCCCGCCAATTATATCAGCATCGCCACCTGCGCCGCGATCATTGCCCTGCTCATGCTGCAGCCGGATTTCAGCATGGCGGTGCTGATCGTCGCCGTTTGGTTTGTCCAGTATTTCCTCGCCGGGCTTAATCTCGGCTGGCTGGCGGCCCTCGCCGCCGCCGCCGTGGCCGGTACTGCCGCCGCCTACGCGTACGTTCCCCATGTCACGTCGCGCATCGACCGCTTCCTCGACCCGACATCGGGCGACAGCTATCAGGTCGACACGGCGCTCGAAGCCTTCATGAACGGCGGGCTGCTCGGCCGTGGTCCAGGCGAGGGGGTGGTCAAGGAGGTCTTGCCCGACGCCCATAGCGATTTCGTTTTCGCGGTCGCCGGCGAGGAATTCGGCCTGCTGCTGTGCCTTGCCATCATCGTCCTGTTCGGCTTCGTGGTGCTGCGCGGCTTCGGCCGGGTGATGCGCGGCGACAGCCTGTTCGTCCTGCTCGCCGTCGGCGGCCTGCTCACCCAATTCGGCTTGCAGGCGTTTCTCCATATGGGTGTGACTGTGGGGTTGGTGCCGCCGACCGGCATGACCCTGCCGTTCGTTTCCTACGGCGGCTCGTCGATCATCGCCATCGCCCTCGGCATGGGCATGATGCTGGCCTTGACCCGGCGTCCCCGGGGCCAGGGAGGCGCGCCATGAGCGGTCTCATTCTGATCGCCGCCGGGGGCACCGGCGGTCATGTCTTCCCGGCTCAGGCGCTGGCTGCAGAACTCGGCAACCGGGGCCGCACCCATGGCTTCATCACCGACCGTCGGGGCGCCGAATTCCATTCCGGAGAAGTCTATGAAATCAGCGCCGCCGCGGTCACCGGGCGCGGCATAACGGGCCGGTTACGCGGCCTCGCGGCAATCGCCGTGGGAATATTCCAGGCGAGGCGGCTGTTGCGCCGCCTGCGGCCCGCCGGGGTTGTCGGCTTCGGCGGCTATGCCTCGGTGCCGGCGGTGGTGGCGGCGGCGCAGCTTGGCCTGCCAACGGCTATTCACGAACAGAATGCGGTCTTGGGGCGCGCCAATCGTCTGCTGGCGCCCCGGGTGAGGGCGATTGCAACCGCCTTCGCCGATGTGGCGCGTCTAGCCGACGGCGACCGGAGTAAGGCCGAACAGACCGGCAATCCGGTGCGCGCGGCGGTGGCGTCGCTCGCACAGACACCCTATCCGGCGCCCCAGAAAGACGAATCCTTATCGATCCTGGTTACTGGTGGCAGCCAGGGCGCGGCGGTCATGACCCAAGTGGTCCCCGGGGCTTTATCCTCCCTCTCCGGGCCGCCGCGCCAAAGATTACGTATCGTCCAGCAATGCCGGCCCGAGCAGATCGACGCCGCGCGGGCGATCTATGACGAAGCCGGCATTGAGGCGGAGCTGGCAACCTTCTTCGATGATATGCCGGACCGGCTTGCCGCCGCGCAGCTGGTTATCGCGCGGGCCGGGGCCTCGACCGTCGCCGAACTCACCGCCGCCGGCAGACCGGCGATCCTGGTGCCGCTCCCCTCGGCTGCCGATGATCATCAAACCGCTAACGCCCGCGCCGTGCACAGCGCCGGCGGCGGCTGGCTGATCGACGAGAGCGACTTTACCCCGGGTGTGCTGGCCGCACGCATTGGCGAATTTCTCGACCGGCCTGGGCTGCTCGTGGAGGCCGCCGCGAAAGCCCTTGCCCTGGGCATACCGGACGCCGCGGAGCGCCTCGCCGGGCTTGTCGAGGACTGCATGCCGCTGGAGGAGATTGCCGCATGAGAGTGATCCCCCTTGATATCGGCACCATCCATTTCGTCGGCATCGGCGGCATCGGCATGAGCGGCATCGCCGAGGTGCTGCATAATCTCGGCTACAGCGTCCAGGGCAGCGACCTGGCCGAGAACGCCAATGTGCTGCGCCTGCGCGGTCTCGGCATCTCTGTCACCGTCGGCCATCACGAGGACAATCTGGGCGACACTCAGGTGGTTATCGTGTCCTCGGCGGTGAAGCCCGGCAATCCCGAGGTATCGGCGGCGCGGGCGCGGTTCATCCCGGTGGTCGGGCGCTCGGAAATGCTCGGCGAGCTGATGCGCCTGCGCTGGTCCATCGCGGTTGGCGGCACCCACGGCAAGACAACCACGACCTCGATGATCGCCGCCGTGCTCGACGCCGCGCGTTACGATCCGACGGTTATCAACGGCGGCATCATCAACGCCTACGGTGCCAATGCGCGGCTCGGCGGTGGTGATTGGATGGTCGTCGAATCCGACGAATCCGACGGCAGCTTCGCCAAGCTGCCAGCGACCATCGCGGTGGTCACCAATATCGATCCCGAACATCTCGATCATTACGGCACGTTCGATTCATTGCGCGCCGCCTTCGAGACCTTCGTCGAGAATATCCCCTTCTATGGCTTCGCCGTGCTCTGCGTCGATCACCCGGAGGTCCAGGCGCTGATCGGGCGCATCTCGGACCGCCGCATCATCACCTATGGCTACAGCCAACAGGCCGATTTTCGCGCCGTCGATATTTCCGCCGGTCCCGACGGCATGGTGTTCGACGCCATCGTTAGCGACCGCGACGGCGGAGCGGATCACACCATAGAGGCGATCCATCTGCCCATGCATGGGCGTCACAATGTGCTGAACGCCATGGCGGCGGTCGCCCTGGCCGGGGAAATGGGCATCGCCGATGATGTCTTGCGCCGCGCCCTGGACGGGTTCAAAGGGGTCAAGCGCCGCTTCACGGTTGTCGGCGAGGTGGGCGGCGTTACCGTGGTTGACGACTACGGCCACCATCCGGTTGAAATCACGGCGGTGCTTGAAGCCGCTCGGGCGGTCTACTCAGGCCGCGTCATCGCCCTGGTGCAGCCCCACCGCTATAGCCGCCTGCGTGACCTGTTCGAGGAATTCTGCGGCTGCTTCAACGATGCCGACATGGTGCTGGTCGCCGATGTCTATGCGGCCGGCGAGGAGCCCATCGAGGGCATCGACCGCGACGCCCTGGTCGAAGGCCTGCGCGCCCGCGGCCACCGCAACGTGGAACCACTCGCCGAGCCCGCCGCTCTGGCCGCCGTGGTCGCTGACGCGGCGCGCCCCGGCGACGTGGTGATCTGCCTCGGCGCCGGCACGGTGAGCGCCTGGGCCCAATCCCTGCCCGGCGAACTCGAAGCCTTGTATGCGGCGCGCGGCGTCCAGGAGCAGGGGGCCGGCAAATGATGGCGGCTAACCGCATGACCGACCGGCTCATCGATCGGCTGCCCAGTGTGCGCGGGCGCTACAGCGAGGATGTCGCGCTCAACCGCATCACCTGGTTCGGTGTGGGGGGGCCGGCGGAGGTGTTGTTTCGTCCCGCCGATGAGAATGATCTTGCCGATTTTCTCGCATCTGTGCCGAAAGACGTGCCGGTGATGGCCCTCGGCGTGGGCTCGAACCTGTTGGTGCGCGATGGCGGCGTGACGGGTGTGGTTATTCGCCTGGGGCGTGCTTTCGCCGCTATCGAGACCGATGGCGATCTGGTGACAGCCGGCGCCATGGCGCTCGATATCATGGTTGCCAGGACGGCGGCGGCGGCGGGGATCGCCGGGCTCGAATTTTTCAGCGGCGTTCCCGGCACCATCGGCGGCGCCTTGCGCATGAACGCCGGGGCCTTCGGTTCCGACATGGCGGCGGTTCTGGTCGCGGCCACGGCGCTCGACAGGGGCGGCCGCAGCCATGGCCTGGACCTGCAAGATTTGGGTTACGGCTATCGCTCGTCGGCGTCGCCCGAGGATTTAATTTTCACATCCGCCACCCTGCAAGGCGCGCCCGGCGAGCCGGCGGCGATCACCGAGCGCATCGCCGAGATCGCAGCCGAGCGGGAGGCTTCGCAGCCGATGCGCACCCGAACCGGCGGCAGCACTTTCAAGAACCCCGAGGGAGAGCATGCCTGGGAATTGATCGACGCCGCAGGATGCCGGGGACTCACCCGCGGCGGCGCCATGGTTTCCGAGAAGCATTGCAATTTCCTGATCAACACAGGTGCTGCCAGCGCCGCCGACATCGAGAGCCTCGGCGAGGAAGTCCGTCGCCGGGTCGCCGAGTCCAGCGGTGTCACCCTGGAATGGGAAATCAGGCGGGTCGGCCGCCACGCGGGGAGTATTGCGTCATGAACAAGCATGTCGCCGTGCTGATGGGGGGCTGGTCTGCCGAACGCGAGGTCTCGCTGGATAGCGGCCGCGAGGTTGCCAAGGCCTTGACCGCGAAGGGCTACAAGGTCGATACGGTCGATGTGGGCCACGATCTTGCTGCAACCCTGGCGGCGCTCAAGCCTCGCCCCGATGCAATTTTCAACGCTCTGCATGGCCGCTGGGGCGAAGATGGCAACGTTCAGGGCCTGCTCAATATACTCGGCCTGCCCTACACCCATTCGGGCCTGCTCGCTTCGGCCATCGCCATGGACAAGGTGGTCGCCAAGCGTCTGTTCGCCGCCGCCGGCATAACCTGCCCAGAGGGCGTGGTGGCTGATATTGAAAGCGCCATCGCCGGTCGGGTCATGGATCCGCCCTATGTGGTCAAGCCGATCAACGAAGGATCCAGTGTCGGCGTCCATATCGTGCTGGCGGGCGATAACTATCCGGGCCTCGACCGCGCGGCCTGGCAATTCGGCGATCAGGTTCTGGTCGAGCGTTACATAGCCGGCCGCGAATTGACCGTCGTCGTCATGGGCGACAAATCCCTCGGGGTTACCGAATTGCAGCCGCACAAGGGATTCTACGATTACGAGGCCAAGTATACCGACGGCAAAACGACCCATCTCTGCCCGGCGCCGCTTTCCGAAAAGATCAGCCACCTGGCCATGGACGCGGCGCTTGAGGCCCATCGGGCGCTCGGCTGCCGGGGCGTCAGCCGGGCCGATTTCCGCTACGACGATACCAAAGGCGAGCCCGGCAAGCTGTATCTGCTTGAGATCAATACCCAGCCGGGCATGACGCCCTTGTCCCTGGTGCCGGAACAGGCGGCCCAAATGGGCATTGATTTCGGCGCCCTGGTGAGCTGGATGGTGGAGGCCGCGCAATGCGACGCCTGACCGAAGCAGTTCGTAAATCAACGCGCGGCCGGCGTTCCATGACGGCGCTCTGGAAGCGGCCTTGGGTCATTCGCGGCGGCGCCATCATCGGCTTCGCCATGTTGGTCGGCGCCGTCGGTTGGATCGGGGCCGATGGACGGCTCAATGATGCCTATGAGAACGCCCGCGTCGGCCTGGTCGATATCTCCGCCGCCGCCGGCCTGGTGACCAGTGAAGTCTTTGTGGTGGGGCGCGAGAAGACGCCGCGCCGGGTGCTGATCGACGCCCTCGATGTGACATTGGGAGCGCCGCTGTTGAGCTTTGACGCCGAGGCCGCGCGGCGCCGTATCGAGGCCATCGGCTGGGTCCGCGAGGCGGTCGTCGAGCGCCGCTTCCCCGATACTATTTTCCTGCGCATCGAGGAGCGTGACCCGCTCGCCCTGTGGCAGAAGAACGGCCGCTTGTTCGTGATCGACAACGATGGCGTGGTGATAAAGGGCGCTTCGCCGCAGAACTACGCCCTGCTGCCGGTGATCGTCGGTGACGACGCCCCGGCCAACGCCGGGCTGCTGCTCACCGTGCTCGCCTCCGAGCCCAGCCTGCACCAGCGGGTAGCGGCGGCGGTTCGGGTCGGCGGGCGACGCTGGAACCTGCGGTTCGACAATGGGGTCGATGTGGAACTGCCCGAGCAGAACTTCGCCGCGGCGTGGCGGCGGCTGGCTGAATTTGAACGGATCCATCAATTGCTGGCGCGCGATATCACCGCCATCGATCTGCGTCTGCCCGATCGCCTCGTGGTGCGTCCGGCGGAGGCGTTCAGCGGATGGAGTGCTGAAGGTGAAAATACATGAGTAAGAGCAAAACGCGTAACGGGATCATCGCGGCGCTGGATGTGGGCACGTCGAAAGTCTGCTGTTTCATCGCCCATGTGGAAGAAGACGACGCCTTGCGTATTGCCGGGATCGGCTTTCATGAGGCCCGCGGCCTGCGCGCCGGGACGGTTGTTGATATGGATGCCGCCGAGGCTTCGATCCTGGCTGCCGTGCATCATGCCGAGCAGATGGCAGACGAGACCATCCGCGAAGTCACCTTGAGTTTTTCGTCGGGCGCGCCGCAATCGCGTTCCGTGGCTGTGGAAGTCGCACTCAATGGCCATGAAATCGACAACGCCGATCTACGCCGGGCGATTGCCCAGGGCCATCCCAATGGCGAGCTTGGCGACCGCAAGATCATCCATACCATTCCCGTCGGCTACACCATCGACGGCAGCCGCGGCATTCGCGACCCGCGCGGCATGTTCGGGGAACGTCTCGGCGTCACCATCCATACCATCACCGCCCAGCCCGGCCCCCTGCGCAACCTGACGAGCTGCGTGTCGCGCTGTCATCTCGATGTCGCCGATTGCGTGGTATCCGCCTATGCATCGGGCCTTGCCTGTCTCGACGAGGATGAGCGCAACCTCGGCGTCACGCTTATTGATATGGGCGGGGGTGCGACAAGCATCGCAGTGTTTCTCGACAACGACATGGTCCATGCGGACGTGGTGCCGGTCGGCGGCAACCACATCACCAACGACATTGCCCGGGGTCTGTCGACGCCGGTGAGTTATGCGGAGCGCATGAAGGTGCTGTATGGCGGCGCCCAGGCCAGCGCCGACGACGAGCGCGAGACCATCGACGTTAGGCTGATCGGCGAGACGGAAGACGCCGGCGTCAACCCGGTGCCGCGCGCCCAGCTCATCCGCATCATCCGGCCGCGCCTCGAAGAGATTTTTGAAATCGTTCGCGCCCGGCTCGAAGCCAGTGGCTTTGCCGAGCAGGCTGGCCGCCGCATGGTGCTCACCGGCGGCGCGAGCCAGCTACATGGCTTGTGCGAGCTGGCTACTCAGATGTTTGGCAAAACTGTGCGTCTGGGCCGCCCGCGAAATATTCAGGGACTCGCCGAGGCGACTGGTGGTCCGGCCTACTCGACCTGCGCCGGCCTGCTGCACTACGCCCAACAACGCCGGGCTTTACCGCCCGAGCAGCCGGCGGGCGTCTACGGTGGAACAGCGGGCCCTCTCGGCCGCATCGGACAGTGGTTTCATGCACATTTTTAGAAATTCGAATTGCCGGCGTCGGGGCGCCGGTCGTATCCAGCGTCGGTTCATCCCGGCGTCCCCGGAACCCAAAGTACTCTGGAGGCTATTATGACCATCAATCTAAGCATGCCGGCTACACATCAACTTAAGCCGCGCATTACTGTTGTCGGCGTCGGAGGGGCGGGCGGCAACGCCGTCAACAACATGATCACGTCCCATCTCGAAGGGGTGGAATTCGTGGTGACGAACACCGACGCCCAGGCTCTGGCGCAATCCCTGTCGGAACGGCGCATTCAGTTGGGCATCAGCATTACCCAAGGGCTCGGCGCCGGGTCGCAACCCGATGTGGGGCGTGCCGCCGCAGAAGAGGCGAACGACGAAATTATCGAGCATCTCGAAGGCAGCAACATGGTGTTTATTACCGCCGGCATGGGCGGTGGCACCGGCACAGGGGGTGCGCCGGTGGTGGCCCGCGCTGCGCGGGAGATGGGCATCCTCACTGTCGGCGTGGTGACCAAGCCGTTCCAGTTCGAGGGCGTGCATCGCATGACAATCGCCGAGGAAGGGCTCGACGAACTACAAAAGTATGTCGACACCCTGATCATTATTCCCAACCAGAACCTGTTTAGGGTGGCCAATGAGCAGACCACTTTCGCCGACGCCTTCAAGATGGCCGACGATGTGCTCTATTCGGGGGTTCGCGGGGTGACCGATCTGATGGTCATGCCGGGACTTATCAATCTCGATTTCGCCGATGTTCGCTCGGTGATGGCCGAAATGGGCAAGGCGATGATGGGCACCGGTGAGGCCGAAGGCGAAGGCCGCGCCCTCAATGCCGCCGAGGCGGCGATCTCCAATCCGCTGCTCGACGATGTTTCCATGGCCGGTGCGCGCGGTGTGCTGATCAATATCACCGGCGGTCACGACATGACCCTGTTCGAGGTCGACGAAGCGGCCAATCGCATTCGCGATGAGGTCGATCCCTCGGCCAACATCATCTTTGGCTCGACCTTCGATGAGGAACTCGCCGGACGCATGCGGGTATCGGTGGTGTCCACCGGTATTGGCCTCGACAGCAGTGTGCGCCCGCGCCCGGCCATCGCTGTCGCGGTGAAGCCGGTCCTGGTGAAAGCCGACGAGACCACAGAGAGCGCAATGGAGACGCCGGACAGGGAAGAGCCCGGTGCCATGGTGGCCGAATCGGCAATGCTCTCGCCGGAAAGCGCACCGCAAGCCGCACCGCAAGCCGTACCGCAAGCCGAACTGGAAGCTGAATTAGAGGCTGAACAGGAGGGTCAACAGGAGACCGCGCCGGAGCCGGAGCAACCGGTCACGGAGGCGCCGACAGTCGAAGCGTCGGTCGATGAGCTGGTCAAGGAACTCGCCAAGGTTACGGCGACGCCGGCGCCTGCCGAAGCAGAACCCGAAGCCGCGCCAAAAGCCGAATCTATTCTTGAAACAGCCGGTGACGCAAGGGCTCCCGCTACAAGGTTCATTCCGCCACCGCCAGTATCGCCCGGCCCGAAGTCGACCCTGTCCAGCAATGCCGAGCCGTTTGCGGGGGCAGCCATGAAAAACGGCGGTGCGCCGCCGCCGAAGAACGCATTATCGCGGGGTCTCAGCCTGTTTGAGAGGGTGACCGGCAGCGGCAAGGCACGAAGCGAGGCGCCATCGGCACAGCCGGCCGTGAAGACCGAGCCGGTATTACAGGCGGCAGTGGCGACTCCCGAACCGGCATCCGAGGGGGCTGCAAAACCGGCTGAGAGTTTGGCTCTGCCGAAGGTAGAGGAGGATGTTCTCGACATCCCTGCTTTCCTCCGCCGGCTGTCAACCTAAACGCATGTTATGTCTCCAGAGTCATACGTAACATTCGGTCATAAAACGTGATTTGAGCGCCTCAAGGGAACTTGTTAAAAAATCCCTTGAGGCGACTTTTCATCGGTTTATTTGGTTGGGTATGAATGTTTGGCCTCGTTTGGGTCGTTAATCTGTAGTATTTATGTCGTATCCCGGATTGAAAATATGCCGGTTGTTGAAAAAGCCGGAATTTGGGGTTGGAGTTGAGTGACTGGGGCAAGTAGATCGAGCATCTTCGGTACAAAATCTAGCACCTTGGGTAAAAACGAGTAGTCCTTTGAGTATTGTTTGGCAAAATACGCTGAAAACCGCAATCAGCTGTAAAGGTATTGGGTTGCACGGCGGAAGGCGTGTGCAAATGACCCTGCTTCCGGCTGCGCCGGGAACGGGCATCCAATTTCGTCGCACTGACCTTGACGGCGAGCTTATCGAGGCGCGCCATGACAACGTCAGCGACACTCTGCTGAGTACCAGTCTGGACAACCGCGACGGGCGCGGGGTGGCGACAATCGAACATTTGATGGCGGCCTTCGCCGGTCTCGGTATTGATAATGTTCTGGTCGAACTCGACGATTGTGAAGTGCCGGCCATGGACGGCAGTGCGGCCCCGTTTGTCTTCCTTGCCGAATGTGCCGGAATTGCCGAACAACAGGCGCCGCGTAACGCCATCGAGGTTCTCAAGACCGTCACGGTGACCGACGGCGACAGCCAGATCTCTTTGTCGCCCGCCAGCGGGTTCTCTATCTCGTTCGAGATTAGCTTCGACCATCCCGTCATTGCCGATCAATCCTGCTATATCGAGCTTGAAGACGGCGTTTTCAAGCGCGAACTCGCGCGCGCGCGCACTTTTGGTTTCCTCAGCGATATCAATAAGCTACGTGAGCGGGGTCTGGGCCTTGGCGGGTCTCTCGACAACGCGGTGGTGCTCTCTCAAGACGGCGTCATGAACGCTGGCGGTCTGCGTTTTCTGGACGAATTCGTCCGTCACAAGGCGCTCGACTGTATCGGCGATCTCTATCTAGCCGGCGCCCCCCTGATCGGCCATGTTCAGTGCGTCCGCTCGGGCCACAGCACCAACCATCTATTGCTGGATGCCCTGTTCGCCGATGATAGCACGTGGCGTTATGTGGTTCTCGACGGCAAGCATCTCGCCGGTGCCGCGGCGGAACGGTGGCGCGCCGCTTCGGTTGCCGCCCCCGCCTGATCTTTCTCGTCTGATCTTTCTCGTCTGATCTTTCCTGGCTGGGCTTTCGCCTCGCTCGAATGTTATAATGGCGCCGGATTTCCATGGCTCCATGAAACGGTTCAAGCGTGTCCTTGCATCATCGTAAATGCTTTCGAATAAACCCCCATTTGCGTCGCTTGCGGCGCTTTGTGGCGGGGCTTGTCATCGTCTTCGCTCTTTCCGCCTGCGCCAGCGAAGAGGCGCCTTATTTCGAGCAGCCGGTGGAAGATCTCTACAATATCGCCATGGATTTGATGCTCAGAGAAAATTATGCCGCGGCGGCGGTTGCTTTCGACGAGGTCGAGCGTCAGCATCCCTATTCCGTGTGGGCGACCAAGGCGCAGATCATGACCGCCTATTCGAACTATCAGGACAATGAGTACGACGAGGCAATTCTCGCCGCCAAGCGTTTCATCAACCTGCATCCCGGTCATCGCGACGTGGGCTATGCCTATTACCTCGTCGCCATCTCCTATTATGAACAGATATCCGATATCGGCCGCGATCAGATGATGACCGAGCTCGCCTTTGAATCGCTGGAAGAAATTGTCCGCCGTTTTCCCGATAGCGTTTATGCCCGTGATGCGAACCTCAAGATCAATCTGACCCGCGATCACCTCGCCGGCAAGGAAATGGAGATTGGGCGCTATTATCAGACAACCGGCCAGTACATCGCCGCCATCAACCGCTTTCGAATCATCATCGAGAAATATCAGACCACCAGCCATGTGCCCGAGGCCCTGTTGCGCCTGACCGAATCATATCTGGCTCTTGGCGTGACCGACGAAGCCCAGGCAACGGCGGCGGTGCTGGGTCATAATTTTCCGGGCAGCGAATGGTATCAGGATTCCTACGCGCTTCTCACCGGGGTCAAACTGCGGCCCAAGGAAGATGAGGGATCATGGATCGGCCGGGCCTGGAACTCGGTTTTCTGAATTACACGGCGCGTAAATGCTCGTCAGCCTTTCCGTTCGCGACCTGGTCCTCATCGACCGCCTCGATCTGGTGATCGATAGGGGGCTCTGCGCGCTGACCGGCGAGACCGGCGCCGGAAAATCGATTCTGCTTGATGCCCTCGGCCTGGTTCTCGGCGCCCGGGGCAACAGCGCCCTGGTGCGAAGGAATGCCGCCCAGGCCGTTATATCTGCCAGTTTCGAGCCGTCGGGCGATCATCCGGTGTGGCGTCTTTTGGAGCAGCGGGGCCTGGACGATGACGGCCGCCTGGTGATGCGCCGGCTGCTCACCGCCGACGGCCGCAGCCGCGCTTTCATCAATGACCAGCCGGTCGGCGTCACCCTGCTGCGTGAACTCGGCGAGTCCTTGGTCGAAATCCAGGGCCAGGCCGGCCAGCGGGGATTGCTGAATGTCTCAACCCATTGCGCCCTGCTTGATGACTTCGGCGGCCTCGCGGCCCAGGCCGCAAAGCTGGCTGACGCCTTCCATAAGTGGCGCGACGCGGCACAGGCGCTCGCCGATGCCGAGGCGGCCCTCGCCGAAGCACGCCGGGAAGAGGACTATCTCCGCCACATACTCGCCGAACTCGACGAACTCGCACCGGTCCCCGGCGAGGATGCCGAGCTGGATGCGCGGCGCAACATTCTCATGCAGGGCGAAAAGCTAGCCGAGGCGCTGGAAGCAGCGCGCGCCGAGCTCACCGAAGGGCGCGGCATCGACGACCGCATCGGCACGGCCCAACGCCTGATCCTGCGCACCGCCGACCGGGCGCCAGGCGCTCTCGACGGTGTCATCGAGGCCCTTGAGAGGGCGATGATAGAGAGCGCCGAGGCGATGATCGCCCTGGATGTAGCGATGCGCGACCTGGCTCCCGACGCCGACCGTCTGGAAGCCACCGAGCAGCGTTTGTTCGCCCTTCGCGCGGCGGCGCGCAAACATAATACGGACCCGGATTCCCTGGCTGCCCTGCGCGACGAATTTGCCGCCAAGCTCACCTCCATCGAGGATGGCGGCGCATCCCTCATGGCTCTCGCCAAGAGTGCCGATCAGGCGCGCGAAAAGTTTGTCAAACGGGCCGGCGCCTTGTCAAAAAAGCGGACCCTCGCCGCGCGCGCCCTGGATAAACAGGTGATGGCCGAGTTGCCCCATCTCAAGCTCAAGCAGGTTATCTTCAAGACCCGGATCGATGCGCTCGACGAGGCGGAATGGACCGCCAACGGCGCCGAGCGCATCCGCTTCGAGGTCGCCACAAATCCCGGCGACCAGCCGGGGCCGATCGAGGCCATCGCCTCGGGCGGTGAACTGTCGCGCCTCATGCTGGCGCTCAAGGTGGTGCTGACCCAATCCAGCGCGGCGCCGACTCTGGTGTTCGATGAAGTCGATAGCGGCATCGGCGGGGCCGCCGCCGCCGCCGTCGGTGAACGGCTCGCCAGGCTCGGAAAATCGCTTCAGGTTCTGGTGGTGACCCATTCGCCCCAGGTCGCGGCGCGCGCCGATCACCATTTCCGGGTGATCAAGGGGGGCACTGAAGACCAGGCAGTTACCCGGGT
Source organism: Alphaproteobacteria bacterium (assembly GCA_046582565.1). Classification (GTDB taxonomy): domain Bacteria; phylum Pseudomonadota; class Alphaproteobacteria; order JAAXGF01; family JAAXGF01; genus JAYGED01. The sequence continues at coordinate 3,526 of JAYGED010000038.1, read as the reverse complement.
TGAGCCTCTTGCCGCCGATGCCCGCCGCGAGGAAGTTGCGCGCATGCTGGCCGGGGCGGAGATCACCGACGCCGCCCGCGCCGCCGCTGACAGCCTGATGGACGCATGATCAAGGTCGAAGAGCTTACGGTGGCTCAAGCGACAGCCGAGTTGGCGCGGTTGGCGGGTGAAATTGCCCGTCACGACAGGCTCTATCACAAGAACGACGCGCCCGAAATCAGCGACGGCGACTATGATGCCCTGCGTCGCCGCAACGACGCCATCGAGGCGCTGTTTCCCGAGCTTGTGCGTAACGACAGCCCCTCCCACCGGGTTGGGGCGGAGCTGGCCGAGGGTTTTGCCAAGGTCACCCACAGCCGGCCCATGCTGTCGCTGGGCAATGCCTTCGATGGCGATGAGGTGCGCGAATTCGACGTCCGGGTGCGGCGCTTTCTCAGCCTCGGTGACGATCAGGATGTGGCCCTGGTGGCCGAGCCCAAGATCGACGGACTGTCGGCGTCCCTGCGTTATGAAGAGGGCGTTTTCACTATTGGGGCGACCCGTGGTGACGGGCGGGTCGGCGAGAATATCACCGCCAATCTCCGCACCCTGCGCGACGTGCCCTTGAACCTCACCGGCGATGATATTCCCGCTCTGCTTGAAGTGCGCGGCGAGGTCTATATGGCGCGCACGGATTTCGAGGCGCTCAACGCTCAGCGTCTGGCCGTCGACGAGCCGCCCTTCGCCAATCCCCGCAATGCCGCCGCCGGGTCGCTTCGCCTGCTCGACAGCCGGATCACGGCATCGCGCAATCTGCATTTCTTCGCCTATGCCTGGGGCGAGGTGACGCCGCCTCCCGAGGGCACCCATTGGGACATGCTCGAGCGCTTTGCGCGCTGGGGGTTTGCGGTCAACCCCAACACCCAGCGCTGCGCCGACGTCGATCAGGCGCTGGCCTCTTATGATGACCTGGCCGCCATCCGCGCCGATTTGCCCTACGATATCGACGGCGTGGTCTATAAGGTCGACCGGCTCGACTGGCAGGACCGACTCGGCATGGTGAGCCGCGCGCCGCGCTGGGCCATTGCCCATAAATTCCCCGCCGAACAGGCGCAAACCAGAGTGCTCGCCATCGAAATTCAGGTCGGCCGCACCGGCGCCATGACCCCGGTGGCCCGGCTTGAGCCGATTACCGTCGGCGGCGTGGTGGTCTCCAACGCGACGCTCCATAACCAGGATGAAATCGTCCGCAAGGACATCCGCATCGGCGATACGGTGGTTGTGCAGCGCGCCGGCGACGTCATCCCCCAGGTCGTCGAGGTGGTGTTGGACCGCCGCCCCAAGGGCTCGGTGGCCTATGAATTCCCAACTGAATGCCCGGTTTGCGGCAGCCGGGCGGAGCGCGAGGAGGGCGAGGCCGTGTGGCGCTGCACCGGCAGCCTGATTTGTGAGGCTCAGGCGGTCGAACGCCTGCGCCATTTCGTCAGCCGCAACGCCTTCGATATCGAAGGCCTGGGCGAAAAGCAGATCGAAGAGTTCTGGTTAGATAAATTGATCCAGAACCCCGCCGATATCTTCACCCTTGAGTCCCGGAACCTGGCCTTGGCGGACCGCCCCGGCTGGAAGGAGACCTCGGTGAGCAATTTATTCACGGCAATCAAGGCCCGCCGCCATGTCTCCCTTGGCCGTTTTATCTATGCCCTCGGTATCCGTCATGTGGGTGAAACCACGGCGCATCTGCTCGCCAAGACCTACGAATCCTGGGACATTTTACGGGAGCAATTGCAGGCCGCTCAGGACAGTGAGGGAGACGCTTACAAGTCGCTTATTGATATTGACGGTATCGGCCCGAAGATGGCCGAAACCCTGGTCGAATTTTTCGCCGAGGCGCGGAATATCGATGCGGTCAACGAGCTTTCCGAGGCCGCGCCGCCGCTCGACTACGTCGCTCCAAGCGGGCCCATGCCGTTGGATGGCAAGACCATCGTCTTCACCGGCGGCCTGGAGACTATGACCCGCGCCGAGGCCAAGGCCCGCGCCGAGGCCCTGGGCGCCAAGGTTGCGGGCTCGGTGTCCAAGGCGACCGACTATCTTGTGGCCGGTGCCGACGCCGGTTCCAAGGCCGCCAAGGCGCGCGATATGGGCGTCGAGACCCTGGATGAAGCCGCGTGGCTGGCGATGATCGCAGGCGAAAACAAAAGTTAAATACAGCTTAAAGCGGCACTTTTCGACCCATGCAATTTTGGCATGACAGCCGCGCAATTCAGGCGCTTGTGATCGGTCGCCGGGAAGCTTATTTCGCTATCAGAACAATTGATCACCCCCACATGATTTCATTCCGGAGATAAGACAATGAACGTCCTCAAAAGCATCACCAACTGGCGCAAGCGGTCAACCTCACGCAGCCAGCTTTTCCGCCTCGACGACCGCATGCTTGCCGACATCGGCATCAACCGTTTCGACATCGACACCGTGGTCCGCAAGCTCGTCTAGATCAATCCCTTCGGGTAAAATTGATCTAGCTTTTAAAAAGATAGAGCATCTATATCCGCCAGTGAAATCGCTGAAAGCGATCTAACTGAAAGGATGATGCTCTAGCCGACCAAATATTCAAGACCCAATAGGGCGGTGGCGCATTACGTGTCACCGCCCTATTTCTATGCATACAGGCCGGGTGACCGGCTGTATAAAATATGCATAACGAGGCACTAGGAGGTCGGGTTGATGGGCGTAGAAGGGGAGAAGGTTGGCCGCACCCGCAGCGGCGGCAGAGCGGCGCGCCGGCAAGCGCGGTGCCGGCCGGCGATCATTCAGATGCCCTATATCACGCGGCGTATCCCGCTCACCGAGGTGTTGTCGGACGAGGGCCTCGAAATTATCGAGAACAACGCCGAGATCATCCTCGAGGAAATCGGTATCGAGTTCCACGACGATGAAGAGGCCCTTGCCATCTGGCGCGAGGCCGGCGCCGATGTGCAGGGCACCCGCGTGCGTCTGCCGCGCGGGCTAGCGCGGTCCCTGATTAAAACCGCGCCCGAGACTTTCATCCAGCACGCCCGAAACTCCGTGCGCTCTGTGCAGATCGGCGGCGACGCCATGGTGTTTTCGCCGGTATACGGGCCGCCCTTCGTGCGTGATCTCGATGGTGGGCGGCGCTACGCGACGATCGAGGATTTTCGCAATTTCGTGAAGCTCGCCTATATGACGCCGTCGCTGCATCATTCTGGCGGCACGCTTTGCGAGCCGGTCGATATCGCCGTCAACAAGCGCCATCTCGACATGGTCTACAGCCATATCCGCTATTCGGACAAACCGTTCATGGGCTCGGTCACGGCGCCCGAGCGGGCCGAGGATTCTGTGGCCATGGCGCGGCTGGTGTTCGGTGACGATTTCGTCGACGACAATTGCGTGCTCATCAACCTAATCAACGCCAATTCGCCCATGGTGTGGGACGCCACCATGCTCGGGGCGCTTAAGGTCTACGCCCGGGCGGGTCAGGCCTGCGTCGTTTCGCCGTTTATCCTGGCCGGCGCCATGAGCCCGGTGA
>JAYGED010000293.1:0-2485 GCA_046582565.1 Alphaproteobacteria bacterium | reverse complement strand
GGCGGCATCCGATGCAACACCATGCAGTTGATTCGCGATCCAGGCCCCGCCACCTTCGTGTGACACCTCATAGAGTGGCTCTTTGCCGAAATATTTACCTGCTGTAACTCCCTGATCCGTCGAATAAATTCCCTGATAAGTGAATTAAATTCCCTGTTCCGAAGTTTAGGGAAATTACCCGCAACAGACTGACAACACTCGTTAATTCGAAGACCCCATGCGTGTATTCCCTGTTTATTTGCAAATTTTCCCTGTAAATCGGGGGTTATCAGGGAATTTGGCCGGAGACGGGTTCGCTCCTGACTGCATCCACCACCACTCACTTTTGGCGAAAATACACACCACAGTATGGGTCTGTAATTACGTCGTGATTTCCACAGGTTACACCACTATCGGGCGGTTATCCGTGGCGTAGAGACGCGAGATTACCTGTATTGGGGCGCCATTATGCCAAGCGTCTCCCGAGCCTGTTTTTCTGACCACAGTTTGGGAGCCAAGTGCATCGAATTACCGCGTAAATTCGAGGAGACGGCGCTGCTCATCCCATGAAACGGGCAGATCCCGCACCCGCCTCAACCGTGCTGCGGTCAATTCCACCGGATGGCGTCCCTTGAGTATGGCCTCGACGATGTCCGGAGCCAGGAAAGCGAACGGGATCATCCGGCCAACGTCGGTACGATCAACACCACAGCGCTGGCCCAATTCGGCAATCGAACCAGCTTTGCTTTGCCTGATTTCATCAAACCACCGATGCCCTTGAGCAACGACTGCAATCAGTTTTGGGTCGGGGGCAAGCATTTGATTCCGGCCATCAGCAATGATCAGCTTCATCTCCACACCTCGTCGTCTGAACCTGACGGGGAGGTCGAGCTTAAACTCGCCTTCTTTTTTCTTGGACGCTTTATCAAATTCACCTTCACCGATCATCTCACGCAAACGGTCTGCTTGAAGGATGATGCGGATTCGATCTTTTCGGACTTCAATGCGGATCACCATCTCAAGAAGGATTTCTCGCTGTTTGGATGGCCCCACTTTGAGAATACGGTCGGCCAGGCTCGCCGCCCCGGATAACATCACCTTCATACGAGAGCCAGCAAGATTCAGCGCTTCAATCAGGCGGACACCATTGCATAGAAGGTTGCTGACCCCCTTGAGTACGACTTCCTCAATTGCCCGTGCCGGCAAACGCCATCCATCGACTGCATCCGCGGATTCTTCCGTGAGCACTGTGGAGATGTAGTATCGGTAGCGCCGACCAGCCTTGTTGGCGTGAGAAGGGCGCATCCGGTTGCCGTCCGCATCAACCAGCAGACCAGCTACCCGACACGCCCGGTGCACTCTGCAGCGATAATCGTGGTCCCGGATCCTGCGAAGACGTCAAGGACGATCCCACCGCGCGTGCTGACATCGCGAATGGCATCGGCGACCAGAGCAGTCGGCTTAACCGTGGGGTGCATGGCAAGCGCCTCGTCACGGCCTGCACCGAAGCTGTTCAATCCCGCATAGTGCCAAACGTTGGTCCGGTAGCGACCCCGCTCGCCCAATCCAAAATTGTTGATGTGCGAGGCTGTGCCCACCTTGTAGACAAAGACAAGCTCGTGCTGGCTGCGATAAAACGAACCCATTGCGCCGTTGTTCTTGACCCAGACGATGAGATTCTTGGTCTCGCTGTAGACTTGACGCCCGGCTGTCTGGAGCTCGCCCATGTGCCGCCAATCCATGCAAATGTAGTTGATTGCGCCGTCAATGCAGTGCGCGGCACAATGCCCGAGGGTTGTTTCCAGGAATTCAATAAATTCCGCCTCCGTCATCTCGCCGGCCGCCATGGCAAATTCCCGATGCTGAGCCTTACCCAGACCGCTGACGTGGCCGTCAATTTTTACGTTATACGGCGGATCTAGGAATGCCATTTGCGCGGACTGGCCGCCCATTAAAGCCTCGAAGGAAGCCGCATCACAGGCATCACCGCAGAGCAAGCGGTGCGGCCCCAGAAACCACAAATCCCCTAGCAGGCTGACTGCCGGCCGCTCGAGGTTGGGCTCGGGAATTTCGTCAGCCGTGTCCAGTTCGGTCTCGTCCCCCTCTGCCCGCTCGGCTCCCTCGATCAGCATGTCGATTTCGACGCTTTCAAAACCGGTGATACCAACATCGAAATCAAGATCGCTCTCAAGCAAAAACTTGAACTCGACCGCAAGCAGCTCCTCGTCCCACCCGGCGAGTTCGGCCAGTTTGTTATCGGCCAAGATGTAGGCACGTTTCTGAGCTTCGGTCAGGTGGTCGATAATAATCACCGGAACTCTATCCATGCCGAGCAGCTTGGCCGCTTGAACGCGGGCATGACCGGTGGTCTTCCCCCCATGAGTTGGTCCATCCCTATAGTTAGTAGAGGAGGATCAAGACATGGGAATCAAACGACACAGACCGGAAGAGATCGTCACCAAGCTACGGCAGGTTGAAGTGCTTGTCGGCCAAGGGGTGGCGCGGC
>JAYGED010000291.1:0-7678 GCA_046582565.1 Alphaproteobacteria bacterium | reverse complement strand
GCGATCTGCAAGTCGCCATTAACCGCTTCATCGCCGAACACAACGATACCGAGGCAAAGCCATTCATGTGGAGCGCCAACCCCGACGACATCATCGCAGCCAGAAACCGTGGGTTCCAAGTGTTAGATTCAATCCACTAGGCTTTTATCAGCCCAAGTTCATCACCGATCACGTGGTCGCCGCCTGCAAGTTTCGCAAAACGCCGCCCGGTTTCAGCCGTGAATTGATCGCTGAGGCCCTCAACCACCTCTATCTGCATTTTACGGCCGGGGACGCTGCTTAAGGCCGTTTCCGCTTGCTTTCGAGTATGGTCTCCAACGTCGACAGGACTCGGCATGCGATATTCATCCCCGATTGGTCCTGGCCCGCGGAAAGCGCCTTTACGCGTGCCTGGGCAACGGCGGTCGCATTGTCGCCGTAACGCTCGATGAGCTCTGTCGCGGCCCGTTGGATGACGATATCTGCGATCATGGGAACTTCAGGCTTTATGATTAACAACAGGTGGAGATTGCGCCCCTTGCCTCGCGCGCACTCCTCAAACCGGCCCTTCGGATAGCCAAAACAGCAAAGCGGGAGATTTATCCTTGGCGGTGGCGTCGCAGCATGCCGGTGCTACTATGGCGGCCATCTTTTCCTTTATGGGGAAACGGGAAATGACCGCGCCGGTTACGCAAAATCTCGTGGCGACTTTTTTCGAGCGCGCTGAGGCCATGGGCGATGCGCCGTTCCTGTGGTCGAAGCGGGACGGCACCTATGCGGCTTGGAGCTGGCGGCGGGTGGCCGAGGCGGTCAGCGCCCTATCGCGGGGCCTGCGCGCGCTTGGTGTCGCGGCCGGCGAGCGGGTAGTTCTGGTGTCCGAGAACCGCCCCGAATGGGTGATCGCCGATCTTGCCATCATGGCGGCGGGGGCGGTCACCGTGCCGGCCTACACCACCAACAGCCGCGATGATCATGGCCATATCCTGGTCGACAGCGGCGCCAGCGCCGCCATCGTCTCGACCGATGCCCTCGCCCGGCCCCTGTTGGCGGCGGCGGACAGCGCCCCCGCGCTTAAGCTGCTCGTCGCTCTGGAAGAGATAAGCGGTGACGCCGGCCCGGTGGATGTCCATTCCTGGGACGATGTCATCGCCCGGGGCGACGCCATGACCGATGCCATGGCCGATGATGGTTCCGAGCTGATCGCCGCCATCACACCCGATGATCTCGCCTGTTTCATCTACACCTCGGGCACCGGCGGCCGGCCCAAGGGCGTCATGCTGAGCCACCGCGCCATCGCCTATAATGTTTACAGCGCCACCGATCTGCTGTCGGAACTCGACCTCGGCGACGAGGTCTTCCTCTCGTTCCTGCCGCTAAGCCATTCCTATGAGCATACCTGCGGCCTGCATCTGCCAATTTCTCTAGGGGCGCAAATCTATTACGCCGAAAGCATCGAGACCCTGTCCGCCAACATGGCCGAGGCGCAGCCCACTATCATGACCTGTGTGCCCAGGCTCTATGAAGTCATGCGCGCGCGCATCATGATCGGGGTTGCCCGCGCCGGCGGGGTCAAGAAATCACTGTTCGAGGCGGCGCTCAGGCTCGGGCGCGCGCGCTATGAGACCGACCGGCTGAGCCTGATTGAAAGTCTCATTGATCGCCTGGTCGATAAGCTGGTGCGCGACAAGGTGCGTCAGCGCTTCGGCGGCCGCATGAAGGCTCTGGTCTCGGGCGGCGCGCCACTCAATTACGATGTCGGCATGTTCTTCCTGGCCCTCGGCCTGCCGGTCTATCAGGGCTATGGCCAGACCGAGGCGGCGCCGCTGATCTCGTGCAACCGCAAAAGCGTCAATAACCTGGCCTCCGTCGGCCCGGCCCTGGCCGGGGTCGAGGCGCGCATTGCCGAGGACGGCGAAATATGCGTGCGCGGCGATATGCTCATGGCGGGTTATTGGAACGACGCCGAGGCCACCGCCGAAGCGCTCAAGAACGGCTGGCTGCACACCGGCGATATCGGCCATATTGACGGCGCCGGCTGCATCCATATCACCGACCGCAAGAAGGATATCATCGTTAATTCCGGCGGCGACAACATCGCGCCCCAGCGCGTCGAAGGAATTCTCACCCTGGAGCCGGAAATCGCCCAGGCCATGGTCTATGGCGACCGCCGCGCCCATCTGGTGGCGCTGATTGTGCCCGATAGCGACTTTATCGAGCGCCATGCCGAAGGCCGGAACCTCGCCGAGCTTGCCTCCGACGCCGATTTTCACAGCGCCCTCGCCGAGGTTGTGCGGCGCGCCTGCGGCGGCCTGTCGACGATCGAAAAGGTCAAGCGCTTCGCCATCTCGCCCGAGCCTTTCGCCATCGACAACGGCGAAATGACCCCAACCATGAAAATCCGCCGCCACGCCATCATCAACCGCTACCGCGACACCCTGGACGGTCTTTATTGAGGGCAGGCTGCAATCCGCTTGCGGATGCGCTATATCAATTGGCATAGGAGAACTGTGCGATGGCGCTTGCGGCGGTCAGTCTCGACGATAAATATGCGCGCGAAGCGGGCCGGGTGTACCTCAACGGCACCCAGGCGCTGGTGCGGCTGCCGATCATGCAGCGCCGACGCGACCTCGCCGCCGGGCTGAATACCGCCGGATTCATTACCGGCTATCGCGGATCGCCGCTCGGCTCGATCGATCTGGAGCTGTGGCGCGCCGAAAAATTTACCGCCGAAAACCACATCCATTTCCAGCCCGGCGTCAACGAGGATCTCGCGGCGACGGCGGCCTGGGGCAGCCAGCAGGTCGGGCTCTATCCGGGCGCCAAATACGACGGCGTGTTCGCCCTGTGGTATGGCAAGGGCCCCGGCGTCGATCGCTCGGGGGACGCCCTCAAGCATGCCAACAACGCGGGCACGGCGCCTTATGGCGGGGTCCTGGCCCTGGCCGGCGATGACCACACCTGCAAATCCTCGACCCTGCCGCACCAGAGTGAATACGCCTTCATGGACGCATCAATCCCGGTGCTCAATCCGGCCGGGGTGCAGGAATTTCTCGACTACGGCCTCTATGGCTGGGCGCTGTCGCGCTATTCGGGCCTGTGGTGCGGCTTCAAGACCGTGGCCGAGACCGTCGACACCTCGGCTTCGGTCTCCATCGAGACTGACCGCATCAGCATTATCACTCCGGATGATTACGAGATGCCGCCCGGCGGCCTCAATATCCGCTGGCCCGACCCGCCGCTCGACCAGGAGCGCCGGTTGCATGAACATAAGCTCTATGCGGCGCTGGCCTTTGCCCGCGCCAATCATTTCGACGGCCAGGTGTTCGGCTCTGAGCGGCCGCGCTTCGGCATCGTCACCGCCGGCAAATCCTATCTCGATGTGCGCCAGGCGCTCGACGACCTCGGCGTCGACGAAGCCATGGCCCGCGACATCGGCCTGGCCATTTACAAGGTGGCCATGGTGTGGCCCCTGGAGCGTGAGGGCGTGCGCCGTTTTGCCGAAGGGCTCGAGGAAATCCTGGTGATCGAGGAGAAGCGCGCGCTGATCGAAAACCAGATCAAGGAACAGCTTTATAACTGGCAGGCGGCGTCGCGCCCCAGGGTCATCGGCAAGTTCGACGAGGCCGGGGTCTGGCTGCTGCCGTCGAACGACGAGCTGACCCCGGCGCGCATCGCCCGGGTGATCGCGGGCCGCATCGCCAAATTCCACAACAGCGAAACCATCGAGAGCCGTCTGGCCTTTCTCGACGCCAAGGAAGCGGCCCTCGCCGGCTGGACGCCGCCGCTCGAGCGGTTGCCTCATTTCTGCGCGGGCTGCCCGCATAACACCTCGACGCGGGTGCCCGAGGGCAGCCGCGCCATGGCCGGCATCGGCTGTCATTACATGGCGATCTGGATGGACCGCGACACCGAGACCTTCACCCAGATGGGCGCCGAAGGGGCAACCTGGATCGGCCAGGCGCCGTTCACCGAGACCTCGCATATTTACCAGAATATCGGCGACGGCACCTATTTTCATTCCGGCCTGTTGGCGATCCGCGCCACGGTGGCGGCCGGGGTCAATATGACCTACAAGCTGCTCTATAACGACGCCGTGGCGATGACCGGCGGTCAGCCCATGGACGGCCCACTCAGCGTGCCGCAAATCACCCATCAACTATACGGCGAAGGGGTGCGTCGCATCGCCGTGGTCGCCGCCGAACTTGAGCGTTATCCCTCGGGCGAGCCCCTGGCCGAGGGCGTCACCCTCCATCACCGCGACGATTTCGATAAGGTGCAGCGGAGCTTACGCGACCATACCGGGGTCAGCGTGCTGATCTACGATCAGGTCTGCGCCACTGAACTTCGCAGGCGGCGCAAGCGGGGACGGGCGCTCGATCCGGCGCGCCGGGTGGTCATCAACGAAGCAGTCTGCGAGGGCTGCGGCGATTGCGGCCTGGCCTCGAACTGCCTTGCCGTAGTCCCGGTGGAGACCGAATTCGGGCGCAAGCGCGCCATCGATCAGTCGTCCTGCAACAAGGACATGACCTGCGTCAAAGGCTTCTGCCCGAGCTTCGTCACGGTGCTTGGCGCTGAGTTGCGCAAGCCGCAAATCACGGGCCTCGACAGCAGCGGCCTGCCCAATCTGCCCGAGCCGGACCTGCCCGGCCTGGAAGAGCCCTACGGCCTGTTGATCACCGGCGTCGGCGGCACCGGCGTGGTCACCATCGGCGCCCTGCTCGGCATGGCCGGCCATATGGACGGGCGCGGCGTCTCGGTGCTCGACATGACCGGTCTGGCCCAGAAATACGGCGCCGTGGTCAGCCATTTGCGGATTGCCGCCGATCCAGGGCAAATCCATGCGGTGCGCATCGCCGCCGGCGGCGCGCGCCTGGTGCTGGGCTGTGATCTGGTGGTGGCGGCCAGCTTCGACGCCCTGGCTAAGGTGACCGAAGGCAAGACCAGCGCCGTGGTCAACACCCACCCCTCGCCGACCGGCGAATTCACCCGCAATCCAGATCTCGCCTTTCCCGACGTGGCCCTGCGCGATGCCATAAGCCGCGCCACCGGGGCCGACCACGTCACCTTCCTCGATGCCACCGCCCTGGCCGAGACCCTGTTCGGCGACAGCATCCTGAGCAATATGTTCCTGGTCGGCCATGCCTATCAGCGGGGCCTGATCCCGATCAGCGGCGCCGCCATCGAGAGCGCCATCAGGCTCAACGGCGTCGCCATGGATAAGAACCTCGACGCTTTCCTGTGGGGCCGGCTCAGCGCCCACGATCCTGCCCTGGTCGACGCTGCCGCCGCCAAGGCCGCACCGCAGGAGCAGCAAGCCCCGCCGCTGCCCCGCGATCTGGACGGCCTGATCGCCCACCGCACGGCGGAACTCACCGCCTATCAAAACGCCGCCTACGCCAAACCCTATGGCGATCTGGTCGCCCGGGTGCGCGCCGCCGAGGCCGAGCGGGCGCCGGGCCGGAGCGGCTTGGCCCAAGCGGTGGCGCGCTATTATTTCAAGCTGCTGGCCTATAAGGACGAATACGAGGTCGCCCGGCTGTTTGCCGATCCTGCTTTCGAGCGCGGCATCAAGGCCCGCTTCGAGAGCGGCTATACGTTGCGCTACCACCTGGCGCCGCCGCTCCTCAGCAAAATCGACCCCGAGACCGGCCGCCCCCAAAAATCCACCTATGGCGCCTGGATGGGCTCGGCCTTCCGTCTGCTCGCCCGCCTCAGGGGATTGCGCGGCACCGCCCTCGATCCCTTCGGCTACAGTGAGGATCGCCGCACCGAGCGCCGCCTGATCAGCGACTATGAGGCGGTGATCGAGGAACTCCTGGGCGGGCTTGATGGGGACAACTACGCCCTCGCCGTGGATATTGCCAGCCTGCCCGAGCGCATTCGCGGCTACGGTCCCATCAAGGCGGCGTCTATCGATCAGGCCAAGCAGGACGAGGTTGATTTGTTACAAAGCTTTCGAGACTCCAGCCCGGCCGCATCTGCCGCAGAATAGGGGGCCTGATGAAAATCAACAGCCTCGATGACATTGTCGAGGGCGGGCTTTGCGCCGGCTGCGGCCTTTGTGAAAGCCTGGCCGGGCGCGATGTGGTTGAGATGGCCCTGAGCCGCGACGGGCGCATCCGCCCGCGAACCAAGACGGCGCTCGACCCTGCGGTTTTCGATGACATCATGCGGGTTTGCCCGGGCGTGACGATCACGGGGCCGGCACCGGATCAAGCCGGGGCGGACGGTGCGATGCACAGCATCTGGGGCCCCATCGCTTCCCTCCATCGCGGCTGGGCGAGCGATGAGAAGACCCGCTTTCACGCCGCCGCGGGGGGCGCGCTGACGGCCCTTGGCGCCTATCTGATCAACAGCGGCAAGGTGGATGCGGTGCTGCACATCAAGGCGTCCGGGAGCAACCCGGTCCTGAGCGACGCCTGGATCAGCAGCACGGAACAGGATGTCTATGACGGCGCCCAGTCGCGCTATGGACCCGGCGCGTCCCTGACCCCGGTTCACCGGCTGCTCGACGAAGGGCGCCGGTTTGCCGTGATCGGCAAGCCCTGCGATATCGCCGCCATCCGAAATCTGCAACGCATCGATAGCCGGGCGAAAAAGCAGATTCCCTACTGCCTGAGTATTTTCTGCGGCGGCACCATAAGCCTCACCATGCTCAACCGCATGCCGGTCTATTTCGGCGCCGCGCCCGATGATCTCGACCTGTTTCGCTATCGCGGCGAAGGCTGGCCCGGCGCAACCCATATGGAAACCAAAGACGGGCAATCCTTCGACCTGACCTATGATCAGAGCTGGTCCGATCCGCACGTTCCCTGGAAATACGATCTGCAGTTCCGCTGCAAGATTTGCCCCGACGCCATCGGCGAGCTGGCGGATGTGTCCTGCCCCGACGGCTGGATCATGAAAGACGGCAAGCCGTTGCATGAGGAGGCCCCGGGCGTCAATCTGATGGTCGCCAGATCGCTCGGCGGTGCGGAGCTGGTGCGCCAGGCCGAGGCCGCGGGCTTTTTAACCCTGGCGCCCTGCAGCATGGCCGAGCTCGACCAGATGCACAGCGATCACAAACCACGCAAGACCGGCTGGCCCGCCCGCATGCTGGGCTTGCGGCTCGCCGGACAACCGGCCATGCGGGTGCGAAATTTCCGAAAGCTGGCGGCGGTCTTAGCGGCGGGTCCGATGCACTCTCTGGCGTCGTTGTTCGGCACGATTCGCCGTGCCCGCGCCGGGCTGAACAGGGAGGCCGGCTTCAAAGCCGATGCTGGGTGAGAAGCAGGCCGGGCCTGTTGCTAGCCGAGCCAAATCCCGTTCTCAATGGCGCTGCCGACGAGCGCGATATTCTCGAGGCTCTCGCTGAAGCCGATCAATACGTCGGCGCGATCCAATGTGCCGCTGGTCCGGAGATCGTTCCAGCTATTAAAACCGCCCGGGTCGGGATCACGGCTAAGAACGTTTTGATAGAGCGCCGTGAGAAACGTCTTGTTGGATGAGTCGGCGCCATAGAGATTTATAAATTCCGCGCTTGAGATGAAGCCGTTGGAAAGGTCGTGTAAGACCACCCTGGTCTTCCCCCCATGAGTTGGTCCATCCCTATAGTTAGTAGAGGAGGATCAAGACATGGGAATCAAACGACACAGACCGGAAGAGATCGTCACCAAGCTACGGCAGGTTGAAGTGCTTGTCGGCCAAGGGGTGGCGCGGC
>JAYGED010000036.1:0-6001 GCA_046582565.1 Alphaproteobacteria bacterium | reverse complement strand
GCTATGAGGCGCGGGGCAACAAGAGCTGGTTTTCCTGCCCCTACCACGGCTGGACCTACGATCTGCGGGGCGAGCTTAAGTCGGCGCGCCTGATGCCCAAGGATTTCGACATGTCGGGCTATGGCCTTGCCGAAATACATGCCGAGCTGTTTCACGGCTTCATTATGATCAATTTCGCCGACCAGCCCGAGGATTTTGACAAGGCCCATCGCCTGCTCGATCCGGTGCTCGCGCCCTTCGGTCTGGAGCGCACCAAGGTGGCCCATAAAGAATCATACTGGATCGACGCCAATTGGAAGCTGGCTGTCGAGAATTATGTGGAATGTTATCACTGCGCGCCGGCCCACCCGGAGTTCGCCGAATCCCACAGCATCCAGCGCCCCGATACGCGCAACGTCAAGCTGATGGAAGCGCTTGCGGTCAAGGCAGAGGCAGCGGGGGTCTCGATCGAGGAGATCAGGAATAGCTACGGCGAAGAAGGGACAGCGGGCTTATTGTTCCATTACGACCGATACGCGCTTTTCCCGGGTTTCGACACCGGCAGCCAGGACGGCAAACCGGTGGCGCCCTTGATGGGGACGATCAAGAGCTTCGATGGTGGCGCCTCGGATCTTTCGCTCGGAGAGCTCAATTTCTTTCTGTTCTACAGCGATCACGGGGTGGTCTACCGCTTCATCCCACACGGCATCCAGAGCACCGAATGCGAGATCGTCTGGCTGGTCAATGAAGACGCAATAGAAGGCGTCGATTACGATATCGAGCGCATGGCCTGGCTGTGGTCGGCGACCACCAAGGCGGACAAGCTGATCATCGAGAAGAATCAGCAGGGCGTAAACTCAAGATTTTTCCAGCCGGGGCCTTATTCCCCCATGGAGACTTATTGTAAAAGATTTGTCGACTGGTATTTCTCGTCGATTGGTTGAGACCAGGCTTAGCGCACCGGATTTTCCGGGCCGCGACCGCGATAGGCGTCGATGAAGACCGCCGCGGCGGGCGCATCGAACCCATCGAGGGTGAGGGACTTGTGCCAGGCGGTCAGCACCAGCTTGTCGTCCAAGCCGGGTTGGCGCGTTAGCACGATGCCGCTGAAATCCGCGCCGTAGAGGCCGCTCCACTCATTGAGGGTCGCCATGGCGTCTGCCGAAAGGCTGTCGTAGTAGATCACCACCATGCCATGCTCCAGGGAATGCACCAGCATGGTTGGCGATTGGGCCGTCTCATAGACGCCGGGGGAGACCGGGCGGGAGCCGTGGCGGCCCGAGGTCGGTGTGTTGGTGCCGTAATTGATGCTTTCTCCGGGCGACAGATGGCCGGATGTGCCGTGATCCGCATGGCGCACCACGTGATCGAGGGTGCCGACGCCGCTCTGAACGTGATCGAAAAATCGGCTTTCGGCCTGCTGGCTCCCGAACCACCACCAGCCGGCCGCGCCGGCGAGGGCGGCGGCGACGGCGATCTTGATGACGCTCGGTTTGACCTTTCCCTTGTTCTCCGGCTCCGTGTGTTGCGGCGCAGATTTGGATTTGGATTTCGATTTTTTTCTGGATTTCGATTTAGCCATAATCACTCACTGGAAATTCAATAGATACAATTGACTAGCCCCATAAAGCCGGCGGAGGCGGCTGCATGATGCTGCCTTCAAAGACGATGCCCGGCTGGTGATCCCGGGCCAATAGAAGCGGGCCGTCGAGATCGACAAAGCTGGCGTGGGCGGCGACCAGGGTGGCCGGCGCCATGGACAGAGAGGTGCCGATCATACAGCCCACCATAATACCGAGACCGGCTGCACGGGCGGCGTCTGCAAGGGCCAGCGCTTCGGTCAGCCCGCCGGTCTTATCGAGTTTGATATTGATGATGTCGTAGCGCGACTCCAGGCCTGCAAGGCTTGCGCTGTCATGGCAGGATTCGTCGGCGCAGAGCGGCACCAGGCGCTCGATGCCGGCGAGTCCGCCGTCCGATCCGGCGGGCAGGGGCTGCTCGATCATTTCGACGCCGAGCCTGGCCAGTTCGGGGGATGCCTCAGCCAGCAGATCGACCGTCCAGGCTTCGTTAGCGTCGACGATGATGCGCGATTGCGGCGCCGAGGCGCGCACCGCGGCGACCCGCTCGACAACACCCTCGCCGCCAAGCTTGAGTTTGAGCAGGGGGCGCGCCGCATTGGCGGCGGCCGCGTTGCCCATGGCCTCGGGGCTATCCAGGCTGAGGGTATAGGCGGTGATCAGCGGGCCGGGTTCCGCCAAGCCGGCGAGACGCCATACCGGCTCGCCGCTGCGTTTGGCTTGCACGTCCCACAAGGCGCAATCGAGGGCATTGCGCGCGGCGCCGGGGGGCAGGGCGGATTGCAGCGCTTGGCGGTCAAGGCCATCGGCGATCGGATCGGCCATCGCCTCGATTGCCGCCATGACCCCTTCCACGGACTCACCGTAATGGGCGTAGGGCACGCATTCGCCGCGCCCGGTGACGCCGCCCTGGGATATTTCGGCGACCACCACCCGCACTTCCGTGCGGCTGCCGCGCGAGATGGTGAAGCTGCCGGCAATCGGCCAGGTCTCTTCGCGAACGGTTAAGCTCATGCCAGGCCGTCGACGATGCGGCCGACGCCTGTCGCCACGGGATCGACGCAGGGCACCCCGAGTTTGGCCTCGGCCGCCGCCAGGGTCGTCTTGCGCTCGTCCTCGGACAGCCGCGAAGTATCCATGGAGATGCCGACAAACCGAACGTCCGGGTTGGTCAATCGCGCGGCTTGAAGGTTCAGAGCGATGCAGTCGGCGAGGCTTGGCAGCGGTTGTCCCGGCAGGGCGCGCATATGGGTACGCGTCGGTTCATGGCAGAGCACCAGGGCGTCGGGCTGGGCGCCGTGCAGCAGCCCCATGCTGACCCCGGCGAAGGAGGGGTGGAACAAGGATCCCTGGCCCTCGATGAGGTCCCAATGATCGTCATCATTGTCCGGGGCCAGCCATTCGATAGCGCCGGATATGAAGTCGGCGACCACCGCATCGACGGCGACCCCGTCGCCGGCAATGAAGATGCCGCTTTGGCCGGTGGCGCGAAAATCGGCCTTCATATCGCGGCCCTGCATTTCGCGTTCCAGGGCGAGGGCCGTGTACATCTTGCCGCAGGAGCAATCGGTGCCCACCGGCAGCAGGCGCAAGCCCCGGCGCTTGACACCGGTGCCCACCGCAAAGCTCCGCGTCGAGTGGCGTGCATCGAACAGGGTCCGGCCATTTCGCTCGGCGGCCTCGGCGATGGGCGCAATGCCGGACAGGCGGGTGTGCATGCCGGACGCTACATCCATGCCCGCATCGAGTGCGGCGACGATGGTTTCGGTCCAGTTGTCGGGGATCACGCCGCCGGCCTTTGCGATGCCGATGATCATGGTCTTGGCGCCCGCATTGGCCGCTTCGGCCACCGCCATATCGGGCAGGCCGAGGTCGGCCTTGCAGCCCTCGAGCCTGATTTGCCCGAGGCAGGAACCGGGCCGCCAGTCCAAGACCCCGCGCGCCGATTTAACCGCCAGGCGGTCAGGGGCGTTGCCGAGGAAAAGCAGATAGGGTGTGTCCATGATCTCTCCAACCGGGATAGTGTTTTGTCCGCCGTTGACGTGGCGCTTGATTTGCGGCGGAGTGTAGCGGTTCCGTTGTGCGGTGGGAGAATAAATTCAAAATTTCAGAAATTTTGGCCTATTCTGGTGCCGTCGTTTGATTGGCAAGCGAGGGTTTTCATAGTGCGCTTCACAGTCACACTTGCCGCCATGGCCCTGCTGTTTGGCATGGCCGCCACCGCCGCCGCCGCCGCCAGCCAGCGCGACATCGTCGGCGCCTGGGATGCGTTCGACGACAGCTGCCAGAGTGGTTATTTGGAATACCGCACCAACGGAGAATTCCAGCAGGTCTATCGCCAGAGCCAGGCGGTTTGGATCATCGATCCGATCTGGGGCAACGGCGCCTACCGCGTCGAAGGCGATATCCTCATTACCAGTGAGGAGAAATTCGATGGCTCCATGCGCGTCGAGACCAAGCAGCGTATGCGCTTTATGGATGATGACAGTATGGCGATGGAATATCTCGATCTGGTATGGATCGACGGTGAAACCAACGACGTCAAGACGGTCGAGAGCTTCACGGAAAACTGGTCGCGGTGTCCGGCGGGTACGGCTGACCATGTGATCCCGGTCGTCGGCTTCGTCGATGTCGATCCGGAGCTTCTGATCGGGCACTGGGGATGGGAGCGCGGCTGCACCACCGGCTATGTGGATTACACCCGGGACGGTCGTATCGAGCTGTTCGAGACGGAGCCGGACAAGGTCGAAGAATTCAAATACGGCTTTTATGAAATCAAGGGGCGGGTTCTGCTAGAGGTCTATGCCTACGAGAGCGGCGTATGGAAGTCGGAGAGCAACTATGCTTTCGACGATCACGGCCGCCTGTTCTTCACCGATGGCATGAACCCCACCTGGTCAGAGCCCTCGGGCGCCACCGAGGCTAGCGATCCCTTCTTCGAAGTACTGTTTAACTGTGCCGAGGCCGAGGTCGAGGCCGTCACAGTCACCGATACGCCCAAGGATGAGGCGATGGACCTCGACGGCATGCTGTTTGACTCCGACGTGGCGCGGGTCGCGCGGATCATCGCCGAATCCAAATCCCGTTGTAACGTGAGCAACAACAAACCAAAGGCCGCCGCCGACTGTATCGATTACGCCTGGTCGGCGATCGACGTCAGCGGCGACGGCTTGTTGTCTCTCTCCGAGATCGCCAGGGCCTTGCGCATGATTGCCAAATGGAGCGCCCACGAACAGGCGCGCAACCAACAGGCGCCGCTGGATTCAGAGACCAAGCTGGGTATCCATATACTCGGCGTTATATTCTCGCCGCTCGGCGCCAAGCCGCTGCTGCACAGCTACGACTACGACGACGATGGATTGCTGAGCCGCGAGGAGCTGTTTGCCGATATGGAATTCAACGCTGCCCTCGCCCTGTCGCAACAATCCATGGCCGATGCTATCGATATGGAGAGCATCCTCGAAAAGCTGCAACTGATCTTGCAGTTGACGATGCCGTAAATTTGGGCCGGAGTTCCAGGGGCTACGGCGCCTCGAGATGGATCGGCGCATCGGGGTAAAAGGCTCTGAAAGCGAAGGCAAAATCGACGCCGTAGGGGATGTCCTCCATGACTTCGCCGTCGGTTTTGCGCTGCACGACCACATTTCCGATATCAAAGCCTTGGGCAATGATCGATGTATCGAGAGCCGAGGATTGGCCGGGCTCCCATGAGATGACCATATCATCCTTGGCGATGGTGCCGAGCTTGCGCAGCAAATCGAGGCTCCAGGCTTCGCCGTCAACGGTGACGACCCGCGCCAGGGGGGCGATGTCGACGGGCAGGTCGCCTTTGTACAGCCACGGCGAAGAGAGGCTGTCATAGCCTTCGTAGGGGTTCCTTCCATAGTCTCTGAACAGTGAGAAGTTGGGCTTCAGGACTTTTCCCTGTGGCGCGCGGGCGCGGAAATTGGCGAAGGATTCGATACGCGCCGGCAACAGCTTCAGCCGTTTCCCGGTCATCGATCCGACGATGGCTTCGCCGAGAAACTGCCGCCACCAGCTCTCGGTCTGGCGGTCATACATGACGAGATCCGAATTGCGCAGCTTTCCGGTGGTGCCGAAATCGAGCACCTGGCCATCGAGCCTCCGGTCGAACACCATGGACGCGTTGCACAGCGGGCAAAAGGTCACGGTCACCGGCACGCCGCCGATTTCATCATTGACGATCTCGTGCCACATCAGAATGCGCAGCGGATAGGCCTTGGCCTCGCCATTGACGATCAAGCCCATGACCGGCTCGGTATCGGCGATATCGTCGATTTCCGCCACGGGCAAGAAGCGTGGGTTGTCGATGGCCGGGATGCCGTCCTTAGGCGGCCCCCCAGAAATTATGTCGCCGAAATCGACGCTCGTCCGTTCGAAATCCGTGGTTGGCCACTCGTATCGCCAGACGGCTGGGTTGG
>JAYGED010000032.1:0-8307 GCA_046582565.1 Alphaproteobacteria bacterium | reverse complement strand
TAACCATCTGACATTCATATGGAAAATTCCTTATCTATGTCAGCCCCAAATTTTTTTTGGGATCCCGGGCGTCTACGACCGCTAAATAGGCGTCCACATCATCTATGTGTTCTGGTTCCACATAGAATGTCCGATGTGCATGACTTGTCCCTGCAAGAAACTCCATCTGGGCGCTGATCACGCGGATCTTTTGCCCTCGCGTGAGCGGGGGCGAGCAGATTCGATGGCAGGATAAAGGACTTCTGCGCTGACCGGCTTGTTTTCGTCTGACAGCGCCACCAGCGATCCTAGACCAAGCCACAACTAGGCTGAAGGTGCAGAAACTTTCCTCCGTCATGTCTAGTTCCGATCGACTTCTCGATCATCGGCGTTACCGGGACAGCGGATCGCCGCCAGCGTCGATTCGGGCGCGGGCTTTCGCCGGCCCCGCATCGACATAGGTATACTCGATCTTCCTGAAGTCGCCGTACAACACACTCAAATACGCCTCGGCTCGATTTGGGCAAGCAACATCGCGGCCGAGAAACGGGACCGTCGATGTCGGTAAGACGATCCCCCGCGGCACGCCATAACCCCCGTTCTCGGTGGCCGGCATGGCGCCCTTGAGGCTGCGCCTTTCGAGCACGGCTTCACCATGGCTGATCGCTGGTCGGTAAATCATTATATCGGCGCGGATTTCGCCGCGCTGGCGATTGCGTTCCCACCGGAAGGGCCATGGTTTCGGCGCATCGTATGAGATCGAGACGAAGCCCTGTTTCTCGAAAAGGTCGACAAAGTATCCATCCTGTGCACCACGTTCGGTAAGCCCGGCCGTCAGCCGCTCCCAGGTCATGTCACCGTCGAGCAGAACCGACATGTCGATGTCGTCTTCCCAATCGAGAAGGTCGCCGAACTCCCTCACGGCCCCAAGAAGGCTCCCCCCTTCCAGCCAGTGCACCACCCCCATTTCGCTCAGGCAGGTATCGACATAATGGTTGAGTTCCTTCAGGTGGTCGCGGCAGCAGGGCGCGGTGTTGAGGCCGAGACGGTTGACGTAGAGATTGAACGGGCAGGGTGGCGTCCTTTTCCCACACCCTCTCCAACTGACGGAGCCCTCCGATAGCACCAGTTCGCGGATGCCGTGGCGCCGTCGGAATACCACGAGATCGCCCTGCGTCTGGGTCTCAAGGACCGACAGGTCGCGATCGTTCAAGGGATACAGCCGGCGTCGGCGGCCGGCCCAAAGCTGGCGCAGGAACCACGAGAGTTCGATGGCCATGGCGGTCGCCAGGACCGCCTGGAGCTTGATGTTGGGGATGGCCAAACCGGCGAGGAGGGCCGGGCCGAGCAGCCACAGTCCGGCGTAGTCACCGTGCTTCGCCAAGAATTCGACGGTTCGGGAGGCCGGTCGGGAGGCCGGTCGGAAGGCGATAGCAGGGGCCGCGATGACATAAAACAGGATGGCGACGAATCCTACCGAGATAGCGAGGGCGGGACGGTCGAGGCCATCGGGCGAAAGCACTACCAGCGCCACCGTAAGGGCCGCCAGAGCCCCGGTCGCCAGGGATCCAGATAAGCTGGGTGGATACCAGTTCCGTGGATATCTCAATAGGCGGACGAAGGATAGATAGGTCGCGACGTAAAGGACGGCGGTGATCGGTATGGCAATCACCTGGGTGATCGTCGATGCTTCGATGCCGATCACAGCGTCTGTGTCTCACCCTGCATCTTGTCCTTTTCGATCGTCATGGCCGCGCGGGAGTAACCCTGCGCCGTCAGAATGCGCGGCAGGACTTCGTCATTGGCGCGCTTGATGTCAGCGGCGAAATCGATCTCGATCCAAGGCATGCCGGTGATGTCCTCGAATGCGAAGGTGCCGCGTGGCGAAGTCAGCAGAACATCGCGGATGGTCTCTTCGTAAGGCTCGTGTCGGCGGCCTTGGCGCAAATAAAGCTCGGTCTGAATGATGATCTTCTCGGCCACCTCGGCGGACAGCTTGAAAAAGCCCACCGATTCACCGCAGAAATCAAACTCGGCGCTTAGCCATTTACGGAACTCGACGATCTCACCGTCCCGGACACATACTTTGACAGGCTCATCACCCGGATCGAAGGCACGATCGAGGAGCAGGCAGTTCCGGTCGCGTGAGTTGACCAGAAGCTCTACCAGTTCTTTGTCGTAGAGGACGTCGGCGTCCATCAGCAGGACCGGCCCCCCGTAACACAATTCGTCGCGCAGGGCCCACAAAGTGACGATATTGCCCTCTTCAAAATCCTCGTTGAACACGGTTCGCACGTAACCCTGTGCCCCCAGGGCAGCGATCTGCTGCTCGATGTCTTGGTGGTGGTAACCGACGCCGAGCACCAATTCGTCTATGCCCTGTCGTTTGAGGATTTCAATATGATATTGCAGCAAAGTTTTGCCGCCGAAGCGCAGCAAAATCTTCGGCGGTGGTTTCGTGTCCGTAAATCCGAGCCGGGCACCGATCCCGGCAGCCAACATAACTACCCTCATGCATCATGCTCCATAACAGCGTTTGCTCGCGGCGACAAAAAGTCAGCGCCGCCAGTGCTGCTGGGCAGCGTGGCGCACCTAACCTTCCTCGACAAGTTGGGACGAATGGGTACGAAAAGTCGGATCAGTATATCCGATAGCGCTCCCTTTGGCTAATCGCGGTGGCTTTGTCACAAACTCGATTGCGTGACGAACTACGGCGACCGAAATATATATCGCCAGGGCGGTGTCAGGGAAATGCGAACCGGCCGGCACAACCCCATAAACGGTAGATCTCAGGCCGCAAGCTGACGCCACTCAGCTAGAGCGGCGGAGCGATTTTGCTTGAAGATTTTGCGGCGGTTAAGGCGTCGGTCCTGATTAAAATGATTATGGATCGTGGCGTGGATGGCGGCGAATTTCTGCAGGGTCTTCACTTCCCTAAACTCCACCATCGCCCGTTCCCGTCGTCGGAACGGCTGATGCGAGTTTTCGGCCCGGTTGTTCAGCCAGCACCTCGCCTTTATGGTCCACCGCCCGTCACGGACTATGCATTTCCTCATTGATCTTCACGAAGACCGCGTCCGGATGCCAACGCCACTGCGGCATGGCTCGCAGAGCAGCTGATCGCTTTTTCCTGATCTTCCCAGCGAACATCGGCCCGAACCGGTTCCACCAGAACCGCACCGTTTCGTGGCAGATATTGATCCCTCGTTCATGAAGCAGGTCTCCAGACTGCTGCAACGACAACGAAAATCGGACATACATCATCACCGCCAGGCGAATCACTTCGGGCGAGCTATTGAAATATTGGAATGGATTTCTCATCCGAGAACGCTACGAAATGCGCTTTCGGCGCTCAAGCAATTTTGCTCTGACAATGGCCAGCGTATCTATCCTCATATTCTCATGGGGGTATACACTTCGATTGTAATGCGGAATAAATTGAGACAACAAATTTAGTTGAGTTGGGATGTCAGGCGCTAGAAATTCAGCAGTTAAAATTGAACATGTCGTAAAACGGTTCGGTGCAGGCGACCGGGCGGTATATGCGCTTGCGGACGTGTCTCTGGACATTCGCGACAACGAGTTTTTCACCCTGCTGGGGCCGTCAGGCTGCGGCAAGACGACCCTGCTTCGCTGCATCGCCGGATTCGAGCAGCCGACCGAAGGAAACATCCTGCTTTTCGGCGAAGAGATTGACGAATTGCCGCCCAACAAGCGCCCGGTAAACACAGTCTTTCAACATTACGCCCTGTTTCCGCATATGACGGTCGCGGCCAACGTCGGCTTTGGCCTGCAGATGCTCAAGCGTTCCAAGAGGGAGATAGAGCAGACTGTCGAGAGTATCTTGAAGCTCGTGCATATGGAGCAATTGGCTGACCGGCGCTCGACACAACTGTCCGGTGGCCAGCAGCAACGCGTAGCCCTTGCCCGCGCGCTGGCAACCCGGCCCAAGGTGCTGTTGCTGGACGAGCCTCTGTCAGCGCTCGATCTGAAGCTCCGCCAGCAGATGCGCGACGAATTGAAGCAGTTGCAGGAGGAAACCGGCATCACCTTCATCTTTGTCACCCATGACCAGGAAGAGGCGTTGACCATGTCGGACCGGGTCGCCGTGATGTCCGAGGGCAAACTGCAGCAGGTCGGCACGCCGCGCGAAATATACGAGCGGCCCAACAATCATTTCGTTGCCGATTTCATCGGCGAGTCCAATTTTTTCGATGTCACGGTTGAGGGCATAAATGGCGGCGAGGCGTCCTGCGTGACGTCTGGAGGCACCAGGGTGATCGCTATTGCCATCGAGGGCTGCAAGGTCGGCGATACCGTCAGTCTGTCGGTGCGGCCCGAGAGGATCCGGTTTGCGGCGGACGCTGTCGATGGGGATTCGCTGATCGGAGTCATCGAGCGGCCCACCTACCTTGGTACTGATACCCATTACCGCGTCCGGCTTGCCGATGGATTTACCGTTTTGGTGCGCCTGCAGAATACTCATGGCGCCGCTAATGGGGTGACTGTCGGCGATACGGTGACCTTACGCTTCGATCCGGGCGCCGTCGTCATGTTGACGGATTGAGAGAGAGAGCGCGGAGCGATGGAGCACGCACAGCAAGCCCGGCGACGCAAGCAGCGCAAGGAAATAATCATCCGCGCCATGCTGTTGTCGCCGGCGCTGTTGACCATTGGCGGATTTTTGATCGCACCCTTGTTCATCGTGCTGGTCTATTCGTTCCTGACGCCCGGAACCTATGGCGGGGTGATCTGGGAAGCAACCTTCGACGCCTATATTCAGTTTCTGTTCGAGATTGATTTTCTTGACGAAAGCCTGGTTTTTTCCACTGCCTATCTGGAAATTTACGGGCGTTCATTCGTCCAGGCGATCGTATCCACTATCGCCTGTTTCATCATCGGGTTTCCGACCGCTTACTTCATCGCCACGCGCCCCGAGCACCAGAAGAATATGTGGGTCCTGCTGGTAACGGTTCCCTACTGGGTCAACCTTCTGATCCGTACGATTTCAATGCTGTTTTTGATCCGCAACGAAGGACCGCTCAACTACGGTTTGCAGGCTATCGGTTTGATCGATTCCCCCCTGCAAATTGCCTATACCAATTTCGGCGTCGGTATCGGGCTGGTGTACAGTTACCTGCCGTTCATGGTGCTGCCGCTATACGCCACTATCGAGCGCTTCGATTTCCGTCTCGTCGAGGTCGCGTACGATCTTTACGCCGACCGGTGGACGGTGCTGTTCAAGATAATCATGCCGATCTGCCTTCCCGGCATTATCGCGGGCTCCTTGCTGGTCTTCATCCCTAGCCTCGGCTCCTTCATCGCACCTGATCTGTTGGGCGGCGGCAAAAATCTGATGATCGGCAACCTGATTGCCTTGCAGTTCCAGGGATCGCGTAATTGGCCGTTCGGTTCGGCGGCGGCGATGATTGTCATGAGCGTCGTCATGGTGGCGTTGATCATCTATACGCGCCAGCAGACCCGTTCCAAAATCCAGGTGCATTGAGAAAGACCGGAGATGTCGAAACGTAAAGCAAAACAACGCGATCTCCGGCGCTATCCCGGATTCGGGATCGTGACCTGGGCCTGCTTGGTTTTTCTCTATGGCCCGATCATCATCGTGGCGATCTATTCCTTTAACGAAATTCGGTCGATCACCGTGTGGGGTGGGTTCAGCGTTGCCTGGTATGTCAAGGCGCTCAATAACGAACTGATCCAGAGAGCCACCCTGAACTCATTGATTATCGCCGTCGGCGCGGCGACTATCGCCACCAGTTTTGCAACATTGGCGGCCCTCGCCATGCGCGGCCGCGCCTTTCGCGGGCGCGATGGGGCCTTCGGCGTCATAAGCCTGCCGCTCATCGTGCCCGAGATCGTATCAGCCGTGGCATCGTTGATTTTCTTCGTGTTGATCGGCATTCCGCTCGGTCTCGGCAGTATTCTTCTGGCCCATACGGTATTCTGTATTCCGTTTGCATACCTGCCGATCAGTGCGCGGCTTGAGGGTATCGAGGGATACTATGAAGAGGCCGCCCGCGATCTCTACGCCAACGGCCGCCAGGCGTTCCTCTATGTCACCCTGCCGATGTTGGCTCCGGGCATCATGGCCGGCTTCATGCTGGCGTTTATCATATCGCTGGACGATTTCATCATTACCAATTTCGTTGCCGGCCCCGGTTCGACAACCCTGCCACTGGCAATCTATGGGCTGGTTCGTACGGGCCTGACCCCCGAGATCAACGCAATTTCAACAATGCTACTGTTGGTTTCTATATTTTTTGTCACGTTGTCGTTTATCATTGGAAGGAGAAACATTGGAACGGATGGGTGATTCAACGACTCGGGGCATGACAGCTTTCATGTTAATGTAGCGGCGGATTGCCAGGAATGAATGCGCAAAAAGTAAAAACAGCTTTCAACCAAAGGAGAGGATTCATGAAACTGAAATTCACAGCCCTAATTGCGGCGATTGCCTGGGCGGCGCTGACACTATCCAGCCCGGTACAGGCCGCTGGAAAGCTCAGCATATACAACTGGTTCGACTATATGCCCCAGGAGCTTCTGGATAAGTTTTCGAATGAGTATGGTGTCGAAATCACCATGGACACCTATGATTCCAATGAAACGCTGCTAGCGCGTTTGAAAGCCGGCGTCACCGGCTACGATCTCGGCGTGCCGTCTGACTACATGGTGGCAATCCTCATCAAAGAGGGCATGCTTGAGAAAATCAGTGCCAATCAATTATCGAACTTCGGCAACATGACCGCCAAATGGATCGATGTCTATTTCGACCCGGGCCGGGAATATACCGTGCCCTATCAGTGGGGAACCACCGGCTTCATGGTCGACACCGCCGTCTACAATGGCGATATCGACACCCTTGCCATTCTGTTCGATCCGCCGGACGTGCTTAAAGGCAAGATCAACATGCTGAAGGACGTCGGCGAAGTCATCAATGCGGGCCTGCGCTATCTCGGCTTCCCGCGTTGCAACTCCGACCCCGAGCAGATGAAACAGCTGAATACCCTGTTGCAGAACGCCAAGCAGCACTGGCTCAGCTTCAATTCCGATGGCGCCAAGGAGGTGCTCGTTTCGGGCGATGCGGCGGCGGGTCAGAACTGGAACGGCTTTGGCATGCGCGCGCGCATGGAGAGGCCGACGCTCAAATACGCCTATCCGAAGGAAGGCCTGACGGCGTGGATGGATAACTTCGTGGTCTTCAAGGGCGCCCCCAACGTGGAAAACGCCAAGAAGTTCATGAATTTCATGTTGATCCCCGAAAATGCCGCGACACTCACCAACTTTGCCCGCTACACCGCCGGTGTGGATGGGACCGAGCCCTTTCTTGACGCGGATCTGAAATCGGCGCCCGAAGTAAATCCGCCGTCCGACGTGCTCATGGAATTTGTGCCGCCGTGCGAGGACAAAGTAATCCGGATGTATGACCGGATCTGGACCAATCTGCTGAAATAGCAGGCCAGTCCAAGCTGATTGATATGTGGCGCCCAGGTTTTTTTGCATATAGCGAAGGATCTGGGCGCCCTTTCCATTGGGTGGCACAGTCGCGGTGAAAGGCAAGGTCATGACCGGGACATCGAAAAATACCACGACCTAAATCCGACTCTCTAAAACTGGAAAAATTGATGGCGGTTGAATCGACAACCCGGCGCGTACCGGGCTATTGCGCTTTGTGCTGGTCGAGCTGCGGCTGCATCTCAGTGGTCGAGGACGGTAAGCTTGTCGCCGTCGAGCCGGACCCGTCCCATCCCACGGGGAAGACGCTCTGCGCCAAGGGCCGCGCCGCACCCGAGCTGGTCAATCACAAGGATCGCCTGCTCCAGCCCTTAAAGCGCACGCGCCCGAAGGGCGATCCCGACCCCGGCTGGCAGCCTATCGGTTGGGATGAGGCGCTCGATACAATCACGGCGGCGCTCAAGCGCCTGGCCGATGAATCGGGAAGCGAGTCGGTTGCTTTCGGGTTCACCACAACCGCGGGTACGGCATTTCAGGACGGCTATCCGTGGGTCGAGCGATTGCGCCACGCGTTCGGCAGTCCCAACGTGGCGGATTCTCTCGAAGTTTGCGACTATCACAAAGAGTATATTCACCCCCATACATTCGGTGTTGGCATGCCCATGACGGACCTCGCCCATACCGGCTGCATCCTGCTATGGGGTCACAACACGAGCATGACATGGCTCGCTCATGCATCACGTGTGGCGGATGCCAAAGCCCGTGGCGCCAAGCTCATTGTCGTCGATCCAAGACGGGTCGGCCTGGCTACCAAAGCAGACCAGTGGTTGCGCGTGCGCCCGGGAAGCGATGGCG
>JAYGED010000282.1:0-14755 GCA_046582565.1 Alphaproteobacteria bacterium | reverse complement strand
GTTGGCAGAGAGATGAGAGCGCGGGTCGTTTGGGTCGAGGCGAGAGAGGATGTCTTTGATCCGTTTCCAGGTTGCAAACCTCGGATTGCGGGCGTGTAGGGTCTCTGAGAAATTCAGTGGCGTTGCAACATCGGCATAGGTCTGTGCTGCCTGCTCGGCGACAGCGGCATTCAATCGGCCGACGGCACCTGTCTCGAACAGGTAGACGACAACGGCCTCCCGGGCGCCGGGTGCCAGGGTTGAAATGGAATCCGCGACTATGCCCGAAAAATCAGCCTTGCTAAGTTTTGTCGCCGCGACAGCTAGGCGCACCCGCTCGACAGGATCGGCCGAGGTCAGGATCGCCCGGAGTGGATCCCCTGGTTTGACGCCGGCCAACTTCCATGCCTCACGGTGAGCCGCCAGCAGTTTGGTCTCCGGAACGGCGATCCCCTCAGCGACCTGAGGAATACCGTTGCGCACGGCGAGAAGCGCCGACTCCGCGGGTTTGGCATTAGCGTCAAGCGTGAGAGCCGCAGCGTGAACCGCAAGGATCGAGCGCAGGAGCATGCCGGCGCGTCGGGGGCTGAGAGAAATGCCAGCTTGCGCGAGGAGCGCGATCAGACTTCTTACATAGACGGCGACGGCATCCGCCATTGACCCGCGGATCGATGGGAGGGCTGCTTTTGTCGATGCGATGACGCGTTGGAAATTACTAGCCGATCCAGCCGGCACGGCCCGGTCGTCAGCCAGGATGATCGCCAGTTGCTCGTCCTCGTTATATCGATCCCATGACGGCATGTTTACGATGAATGCAAAACGGTCAGCCAGAGCCGGGTCGAGCGGTTCGGATCCAATATAGCCGCCATCTTGGTCTTCGGAGACCGGAGGGTTCATCGCCGCCCAGCGATAACGGAGGCCGTCCAGCAGAATTCCCTGGGCTCGACGTTCGTGAATGATCGGAAACAGCTTGTTCTGGATGTCGGGACGACAACGACTGATCTCGTCGAAAATCACGGCCTCCGCGCCCCAGATCGCAGCAGGCGTCTTGACGTATTCCAGAGATCCATTCTTGTCGGGAAGGGGAAACCCGACGAGATCATCGAAATTGAGGAGGCTGGAGTTATAATGGCGAAACTCCAAACCCAATGCCTCCGCGATCCGTGTGAGCAGGAGGCTCTTTCCAGTTCCATGTGGCCCGATGAGAAGCAACGGCTCCTCAGTTGCCAGCGCCGCCAGGATGATGGGTGCGAGATCGGTGAGACCGATCAGACCAATACCACCAAGGAAGGATCCGTTGGTAGCGGTGGGGGAGGCATCAACAGTTCCTAATGTGGAGATGTGGCGTCGTGACATAGTCTAGGTCTCCTCTTTAGCGACTTTGGCGGAATGCCGGGTGCGCAAGCTGGATTTCAAATCACCCCGATCCGTTAGGTGGATCAGCCCATTCACTATGAAGACGTATTCTCTTGTCAGCTCGGTATCCGTTCAGCAACCGCTAGCAATGCCTCGGAAGCACGCCACCTCCTACCTTCCAGAAGTGGTCCGATATGGCCAACCTGGAAAAAGATCCACTGGATGCATTCGTTGCGCTCGATGGGGTCGGTGGGCAGCAGTTTGCCGGTCTTCTCCGCCAGATAGATCAGGATGGCGCCCGATTCCATGATCGTGATCAACTTTCCACCTGGTCCCTGCGGGTCGATGATGGCCGGAATCTTAGAGTTGGGGCTGACCGATTTGAACTCGGCCGTGTGCTGATCGCCCTCGAGAATGTTGACCAGATGGGGGTCGTAATCGAGTCCGAGCTCCTCCAGAGCCACGGCAATCTTGATGCCGTTGGGCGAGTTGATCGAGTAGCTGGATCCAGTCTGCGTGCCGTGGAGGCCAACGCTCGTAGATCAGTGGTTTGCTCATCGGCCTTGCTCAGTCAAAACTTCTCGCCCGTTATCAAAGCCGCTTATTAATGTCATCGTGAGGTGTGCCAAGTCAATCTGAGCAATGTCCGTTCCTGGCTAAGAAGAGGCCTTTCAAGCATCACCCGATGACGTCCATATTCGAGCGATTAGCGGACCTTCCGAACTAGGCAAATCGAGCGAGGAAACTCTTGACGCGAACTGGTTTGAGCCCGATGTTACCCCCTTTGCGTCGATGTCGGGGGTCGAGGTTGATACAGTCGCGGGAAGAACGGTGTAGCGCAAGGCGAGGTTATGTGGTGGCCATCGGCGGCGCCGAAGATCATGACAACGGCGCCGTCATTCTGCGCCGTTTCAGCGCAATTTGTGGCGGTGACGCGGCGCGGTTGATCATCATTCCGACGGCTTCGTCGCGCACCGACACGGGTGAGCGCTACGTACGGCTGTTCCGCGGCTTTGGCGTGCGCGATGTTGCCGTGCTGCACCTGCGCCGCCGGCCCGAGGCCTATGAGGCCGAGCCGCTGGCGGCGATCGGGCGAGCCACGGGCGTGCTGTTCACCGGTGGCGACCAGATGCGCTTGCGCCGCGTCATTCACGAAACTCCCTTCGGCGACGGCTTGAAGATGTACAACGCGGCCGGGCTCCACGTTGCCGGCACCTCGGCCGGAGCGGCCTTCCTGTGCGCTCAGATGATCGCTCGCGGCAAGCGCGGCGCGACTCCGCGCAACGGCATGGTGACGATCGAGCCGGGCCTGGGTCTCACCGATCATATCATCATCGACCAGCACTTCAGACAACGAGACCGGCTGGGCCGGCTGCTCACCGCGCTGTCCCGCTATCCCGTCGAGGTGGGCATCGGCGTTGACGAGGATACCGCCGCTTTTCTTGACGCCGACGACGTCATCACCGTCGTCGGCTCCAGCGTGGTAACCGTTGTCGACGCTTCGCACCTCGAGGTATCGTCGGGTGACTCGGCGGCCGAGGGAAAGCCCGTCAGCCTGATCGGCGCCACTGTGCACATCCTCGCCGAGGGCAGCCGCTACGACACGCGCCGGCACAAGGCGGAAGTCGACGGCGCCGACCGAGTCCGGGAGGCGACGCCATGAAGATTCTCGATACCTCAATCTATTACGGCCCCAGCATTTACGCCCTGTTCCCGATGATCCGTCACACGATTGACCTCGGGCCACTCGAGGACTGGCCCACCGGTCGGCTGGGGCCAGGGTTTGTCGGCCCGCTGCTCGAGACCCTGCCCGGTCTGCACGAGCACGGCTGCTCGTACGGCGAGCCGGGCGGTTTCGTGCGCCGGCTCAGAGAGGACGAAGGAACCTGGATGGGCCACGTGCTGGAGCACAGCGCCATTGAGCTGCAGAATATCGCCGGCGCCGACGTCACCTTTGGCAAGACGCGGTCGACCGGCGAGCATGGCGTCTACACCATGGTCTACGAATACGAGCACGAGGATGTCGGCCTGGAGGCGGGCGAGCTGGCCCTCAAGCTGCTGCATTCGCTGATACCGGCCGAACTCAGGCCCGACGATGCCAATCTCGACAATTTCGATTTCGCCGCCGCGCGCGACGACTTCATCCGCTTCGCCCAGCGCCGTGCCCTGGGGCCGAGCACCGCCGCCTTGGTTGGCGCGGCGAAGGAACGCGGAATCCCGTGGATCCGGCTTAACAACTACAGCCTGGTGCAGTTCGGCCACGGACGCTACCAGAAGCGCATCCAGGCCACGGTGACCAGCGAGACCCGCCACATCGCCGTCGAGATCGCCTCCGACAAGGAGGAGACCAATAAAATTTTAAACGACCTCGGTCTCCCCGTACCGCAGCAATACATGATGGATGACGCCGAGCGCGCGGTGCGCGCCGCCGAGCGCATCGGCTATCCCGTGGTGGTCAAGCCGCTCGATGCCAACCACGGCCGCGGTGTATCGATCCGCATGATGGACGCCGATCAGGTCAGGGCGGCCGTCGCCGTCGCCCAGAAGCATTCCCGGATGGTGGTTGTCGAGAGCTACCTCGACGGCCTCGACCACCGCATGCTGGTGGTCAACGGTGAACTGGTCGCGGTCGCCAAGCGGGTGCCCGGCCATGTCGTCGGCGACGGCAAGCAGACCATCGCTCAACTGGTCGACGAAGTGAACAGCGACCCGCGCCGCGGCGTCGGCCATGAGAAGGTGCTGACCCGCATCGAGCTTGACACCCAGGCCCACCGGCTCTTGGAGAAGAGCGGCTCGACGCCGGAGACGGTGCCGCCGGCCGGCCAGGTTATCTATCTTCGCTCGACCGCCAACCTCTCGACCGGCGGCACATCGATCGACATGACCGACATGGTCCATCCCGACAACCGGGAAATGGCGGTGCGCGCCATCAAGGCGATCGGCCTCGACGTCGGCGGCGCCGACTTCATCACCACCGACATCAGCAAATCCTACAAGGAGATCGGCGGCGGGATCTGCGAGATCAATGCGGCGCCTGGCTTCCGCATGCATGTCGCGCCCAGCGAGGGCAAGCCGCGCGACGTCGCCGGGCCGGTGATCGACCTGTTGTTCCCCTCGGACAGCCCGAGCCGCATCCCGATCGCCGCCATCACCGGCACCAACGGCAAGACGACCACCGCCCGCATGCTGGCGCATATCATGAAGTTGGCCGGCTACACGGTCGGCCTGGCCAGCACCGACGGCGTCTACATCGACGGCAACCTTACGGTGAAGGGCGACATGACCGGTCCGGTTGCGGCGCGCATGATCCTGCGCGACCCGTCGGTCGACGCCGCCGTGCTGGAGACCGCGCGCGGCGGCCTGTTGCGCCGCGGCATGGGCTACGAGATGTGCGATGTCGGCGCCGTCCTCAACATCTCGGCCGACCACCTGGGGCAGCGCGGCATCGACTCGCTTGAGCAGCTTGCCGAGGTCAAGCGCATCATTATCGAGGTCGCCAAGGACACCGCCGTGCTTAACGCCGACGATGAGTTATGCCTCAAGATGGCCGACTACACCAAGGCCGAGCATGTTTGCTACGTCACCATGCAGCCGGCCCATGCGCTGGTTCGGGAGCATATTCGGGCGGGATGCCGCGCGGTGGTGCTGGAGCAGGGCATGAACGGCCAGATGATCACCATCTACGACAACGGTGCGCACATCCCGCTGTTATGGACCCACCTGATCCCGGCCACGCTCGAGGGCCGCGCCACCCACAACGTACAAAACGCCATGTTCGCCGCCGCCTTGGCTTACAGCCAGGGCCAGAAGCTCGAGGATATTCGCCACGGCTTGCGCACCTTCGACAGCTCGTTTTTCCAGACGCCCGGGCGCATGAACATCTTCGACGAGCATCCCTTCCAGGTGATTCTCGATTACGCCCACAACCCGGCCGCCGTGACCGCCATGTGCAATGTGGCGCGGAATCTGGAGGTGGCTGGCCGCCGGCTCTGCGTGACAGCCGTCCCCGGCGACCGCCGCGACGAGGATATAGCCGAAGTCGGCCGCATCCTCGCCGGCAACTTCGACCACTATATTTGCCGCAGGGACGACAACCAGCGGGGGCGTGGACCCGCCGAGGTGCCCGAGTTGCTGCGCGATGCGCTGGTCGCCAATGGTGTCGAGGCCGAACGCATAACACTCATTCCCGACGAGCAGGAATCGATTGCCGCCGCACTTGAGATGTCGGCGGCGGATGACCTGCTGCTGATCTTCGGCGACAACGTGCCGCGCTGCTGGAAGCAGATCATCTATTTTAACCGCGATCCCGGAGCCGACGAGGCCAAGGCGGAATCCGCTCCCCTGCCCCCCGCCTACGCGCCGCCGCCCGCCGACCTGCCGGCGGGCGAGGCGATCGAAGAGAGCGCCAAGATGGTCCGCGACGAGCGCGGCGTCCGTCTCGCCCGCGAGCCTGAGGACGCGGACTGATCCGCGGCGGAACCGGCCGATGAAGGTCCACGATTCGCGGCGCTTCACCGGTATCAACATCGCCCTCGACCGCCCGGGCGCTGTCATCGAGGTCGAGCTCGAGGGTGACGCGGCCGACGACGCGATCCGGGTGTGGCGCGAGCAGGCGCGGCGTATTCTCGATGCCGTTGGCTGGGCCGACCAGCAGACGTGCAGCCGGAAGGTCGAGGGCGGCATCATGCTGGCGCTGAGCGCGCCGCCCGACACGCTCTATGCCGCAACCGAGGTCAACGACTGGGCGTGGGACGCGGCAAACGCCGTGCTGTCGGGAGGCGATGCGCCGCCACTCAATGAGGCGGCCGACCGTCTATCCCGCACCATCGCGAGCGAAAGCAACCCGCGCCTGCGCGCCCTCGCGGTCACCGCGGCCGAGCATGAAGTCGCTTTTCTGCATGGCGAGGACGCGGTGACCGTCGGCCTCGGCTGTGGCTCGAAAACCTGGCCCGAAGACGACCTGCCAAACGCCGGCATGATCGACTGGTCGAGCGTTCATGATGTGCCGGTGGGGCTGGTCACCGGCACCAACGGCAAGTCGACCACGGTGCGCCTGACGGCGGCGATCGCTAAGGCGGCAGGCCGCTGCCCGGGCCTCTGCTCCAGCGACTGGGTGCGGGTTGGCGACGAGATTCTCGAGGCCGGTGACTTTTCGGGCCCCGGCGGCGCTCGCGCGGCGTTGCGCGACCACCGCACAGAGATCGCCTTGATCGAGGTTGCGCGGGGCGGGCTGATGCGCCGCGGCCTGGCGGTGTCGCGCGCCGATGCGGCGCTGATCACCAACATCACCGCCGACCATCTCGGCGACTTCGGCTTCCATGACGTCGCCGCGCTGGCCGACGCCAAGTTTGTCGTCGCCCGCGCCGTTGCCTGTGGGCAATTGCTGCTCAACGCCGACGACGCCATACTCGCCGCCCGCGGGCCTGCGCTCGATCGGGCGGTGATTTGGTTCGGCCTCGGGCCTGAGAGCGACCCTGCCGCATCCAGCTTCATCGCCGACGATCACTTCGTCGCGCTAGAGAACGGCCGCCGCCAGGCGGTGTTGCCGGTCGCCGACTTTCCGCTCGGCATGGCGGGCCGGGCGCGTCACAACCTGGCCAACGGCGTCGCGGCGATCGCCTTGGCGCGCGCCCTCGGGCTACCGCTCTCGGCCTGCGCCGAAGGATTGGCAGGCTTTGATAGCGGGCCGAGCAACAATCCAGGGCGCGGCAATCTATTCGACATCGGCGGTGTCACCGTACTGGTGGACTACGCCCACAACCCGCACGGCGTTGAGGCGATTCTCGACACGGCGCAAAGTCTGCCCGCGGCACGACGGGCGGTCCTGCTGGGCCAAGCCGGCGACCGCCGAGACGAGGATATCCGGGCCATGACGCGGGTGGTCTGGCGATTCCGGCCCGACTTGATCGTCGTCAAGGAAATGGAGTCGGAGTTGCGCGGCCGCTCGCTCGGCGAGGTGCCGCGCCTGATCACGGATGAGCTGGCCCGCCTCGGCGTGCCGAGCGAGATCGTCCGGCAGGCGCCGACCGAGCTCGACGCCGTGCGCCAGGTCTTCGATTGGGCAAGGCCAGGCGACCTTCTGCTCCTGCTGGTTCACGCCCCGCGCGCCGAGGTTCTCGACCTGATGTCAATGGCGGAGCAAAATGGAGCCACTGGCGTTGATTTCATTAGTGGGCGCATGAGGACTCGAACCTAGGACCTTTTGATTCAGAGACAGCGAGATAAAAACGGGGGAAGGGATTGCCACAAACTCAGTTACTTCACGAACTACGCCCAATGCAACTTACTGTCAGGCAGCAGTGCAGGCGGTAACCCATAACGGACATTAACGGATTTGCCCCGACGCCGACGCGTCAGGCAGGCGATGACCACGTCATTCACTGCCACCGCGAGATCCGACGAACTCGCCGTCTATCAGCAGCCTGTCGACGGCTACGCCTGAACGGCGCGCGCTCAACGCCAAAGGTCGTCGACCAGGTCGTAGGCGCCCGTGCGCAAGTCCGCGGCCGCCTCGATCATGCGCTGCTTGGCGACCTTGCCGGTGGGTGTTCTCGGGAAGTCTTCCACATAGGCGATGTAACGGGGCAGCTTGAACGCGGCCAGATGTTGCTTGCAATGGGCGATGATGGCCTGGGGCGGGCTATCGTCCTGGCCGGCGCCATCGCGCAACCGGATATAGGCCTTGACCTCCTCGCCGCGACGCTCGTCGGGGACCGGGATGATCGCGGATTCGGCGACGGCGTCGATCTCGTTCAGCACCGCTTCGACTTCGCGGGCGGCGATGTTCTCGCCCGACCGCTTGACCATCTCCTTCATCCGCCCGACGATGTGGAAATAGCCATCCTCGTCCTGACGAAAGATGTCGCCGGTGCGAAACCAGACACCGCGAAAGGACTCGGCGTTGGCCGCGGGACGCTTGTAATAGCCCCACAGGATGCCGGGCCCGCTTACCCACAGCTCGCCGGTCTCGCCGCGCGGCACCTCGTCGCCCGCCTCGTCGACGACCTTGAGCGCCCGGTCCGGCGCCGGCAGG
Organism: Alphaproteobacteria bacterium; assembly: GCA_046582565.1. Taxonomy (GTDB): domain Bacteria; phylum Pseudomonadota; class Alphaproteobacteria; order JAAXGF01; family JAAXGF01; genus JAYGED01. The sequence goes on along the minus strand of JAYGED010000282.1, from coordinate 6,387 downwards.
CCGCAGGTCCGCTCGAAGTTCTTCTCGCCCGCCAGGATCGGTGTCACTGTCGCGGTGCCGAGCTCGGTCATGCCGTAAGCGTCGCGCGCCCAGCAGCCAAAACGCTGCTCGGCCGCGCGCTTCGATTCGGGCCGCCAGCCGAAGGCGTAGACATAGTCGAGCACCAGGTCCTTGTCGGCCGGTGATGGCGGAAAGGCCTTGAGGGCCAGCTCGGGAAAAGCGCAGGCGTTGATCCGGTAGTCGCGCAGCCAGTCGAAGAAGCTGCTCATGCTGATACGCCGCGCGACATAGGCCGTGGCATCGAGGAAGAAAGCCGAGAGGATCTGCCACATGCCGTCCATATAGAAGAACGGCGCCCAAACCAGCACGTTGCGGATGTCGTGATCGTCGCCGCGGGTGACCGCGAGGGAATACCCGGTGCGAATCCAGTAATCGTGGGTCAACAGACAGCCCTTGGGAAAGCCCGTGGTGCCCGAGGTGTATTGGATGTTGAGCAGGTCGGAACCAACCACCGGGACCGGCGGCTCGAACGGGTGGTTTCCCCGCGCGACGAGCGCCGACCAGTCGTGCCGCCCGCCCGCCGCGGCGCCGAGGACGATGATGTTGCCGTCGGCCAGCATGGCGGGCCTCTCCGCCATGGCCTCGAAGGCGGGCAGGCAGCTTTCCTCGATCACCAGATACTGGGCGTCGGAATCGTTCAACACGAACGCAAGCTCGGTCGGCGTAAATCTCGTGTTAATTGGCACCATGACCGCGCCGAGGCGGCCGATGGCGGTCCAGGTGACCATGGTCTCGGGTGAATTCGGCAGCATCACCGCCACATGGCTACCCTTGCGAACGCCCAGCGGCCCGAGGGCCGAGGCCAGCCGGTCGGCCTGCTCGTCGAGTTCGCGGTAACTCAGCCGCCGGTCGTCCTGGAACCAGTCTCCGGCGATCTGCTCGCCCAGCGTCGCGGCCCGTTCGCGCACCAGCGCGCCGAGCGTCGACGGCAGTGACGCGACGTCCTTGGCCCGCTGGATCGCCTCGACCTCGCGCAGGTCGGCCCGATTAGCCATCGCCTGCCTACCCCTCATCCTTCTTGGCGAGTGGCGGCCGTTGGTCGAAGGCCATCCGTTGCAGGCGGTAGAGCCTTGAGCTGAAGGCGCGGGCGTCGGCGCCACTCATGTCGCCGGCCCGGTAATAGGCTTCCATTTCGGTGCGAACCGCGAGCGGCGGGTGCGCCGCGATGCGTTCGGCGACCGCCAGGGCGCGGGCCTCCAACTCGGCCGCGTCGACCACCTGGTTGACGATGTGATGTTCGAGCGCCTGGTGAGCGTCGAACGACTCGCCTGTGAGCAGCATCCACATTGCCGAGGTATGGGGAATCATTCGTGACAGCCGCAACATGCCGCCCGCGCCGCCCATACCATAGGCGATTTCGGGCAGGCCGAACTTGGCGTTCTCCGACGCGATGCGAATGTCGGTCAGCAGCATCAAATAGATGAAACCCTGGCCCAGGCAATGGCCGTTGACGGCACCGACGATTGGTTTGTAGCGGGTGAGGTTCAGAACCTCGCTTTCCCAGCCCGGATAGTCGAGCTCCTCGCCGTCGTGGCGGACGCCAAGCTCACGCCGCACCCGCTCGACGGAGTCGCGCTCGACCCGCGGCGTCTTGATGTCGTCGCCGGCGCAGAAGGCGCGATCACCGGTTGCCGACCAGACCGCGACGTGGACCGATTCGTCAGCGACGAAGTCCTTGAGGATGTCGAGAAATTCCTTGTGGAGAGACGGGGTGAAGACGTTAACCGGCGGGTTGTCGAGCACGATCCGGGCGACCGCGCTTTCTTTCGTGTAATGAATGGGCATAGTGGTTCGCCGATTGTGTGAGTTCCTGGCGATGCTAGAGCGTCTTCGGACAAATTTACAGAGGGATGAATGCGATGATCGATCTCAGCGGCAAGGTGGTTCTGGTAACCGGGGGTTCGCGCGGCATCGGTGCCGCCACGGTGCGGCAAATCGTCGAGACCGGCGGCGAGGCGATCATCCACTACGGCTCGAATCGCAACGCCGCCGAAGCCGTGGCGCGGGACGTCGGCAAGGAGCACGCCCACATCTGCCAGGCGGACATGCTGTCCGTCGCCGAGACCGAGGCCTTGTGGGACGACGCGCTGGCCTGGCGGGGGCGAATCGACGTCCTGGTCAACAACGCCGGGGTCTATGAGAAATGTCCGCTCGACTGGACCCTCGACGACTGGCTGGCGGGTTGGGACCGCAGCATGCGGATCAACCTGCTGTCGGCGGCCCAACTGTGCCGCCGCGCGGTCGGACATTTCAAGGAGCGCGGCGGCGGCATCCTCATCAACGTCGCAAGCCGCGCCGCCCATAACGGCGACGACCTGGAGCATATTCAGTACGGGGCATCGAAAGCGGGCATGCTGGCCCTGAATCGGACGATTGCGCGGCAATGCGCCAAGGATGGTATCCTCGCCTACGGCATCGCGCCCGGCTTCGTTCTCACTGACATGGTCCAGCCGATTGTTGACGAGCGCGGCTTGGAAGCCCTGGGTACGATGTATCCGACTGGACGGGTCACCACGCCGGAAGAGGTGGCCAGCGTCATCGTCTTCTTTGCCAGCGGCATAGCACCGCAGACCACGGGCAACACCATCGATCTGTCCGGCGCGGCAGAGGTCCGCTAACCTCGCACGATAACGCGCCGTCTTTGGTGGAACGACGTTAGAGCCGAATCGGCATACAAATACCAAGGAGCAGTGATAAATGATGGCCGGTGACAAGCGATGACGACGGCCGAGTAGGCCAAACCGGTCGGTGGCGGCCACGGCCAACAAGATTTCCCATGGTGTCGATAAGGTTAGCCTCGTGCTATACTCCGGGGCCATGAGTGATGATGCTTTCGACCTCTATACCGCGGGGCTGACTGCTCTGATCAACCTCGACCGCTACCCCCTGACTGACCTCGATTGCGAGGCAGGCCAGGCCATGGTGGCGGGGTTGCGCGGACAGCTTGCCAAAGACGGCACCTGCCGGCTGCCGTGCTTCCTTCGAGCCGCCGCGGTGACCGCGCTGGCCGCCGAGGCCTTGGCGCCGCTGGCCATTCGCGGCCCGACCGAGGCCTCGCCATATTATGCCAAGCGCGACGAAAAGCACGGCGATGACCTGCCCGACGACCACCCGCGCCGACGGTGCGCGACCCGGGTGCTCAGCCAGGTCGCCTATGATCAGATCCGCGAGGATGCCGGCATCCGCCGGGTCTATGAATGGGATGCCCTGTTGCCATTCTTTGCCGCCGTGCTCGGCGTCGAGCAGCTCTACCGCTTCGCCGATCCCTACCAGGCCCTCAACATCTCGATTATGGACGAGGGCGGGCGCCAGCAATGGCATTTCGATTCGAGCGACTTCGTCGTCAGTCTGCTCTTACAGTCGCCGGAGCGGGGCGGGGTCTACGAATACGTCCCCATGTTGCGTTCAGACGACGACGAGAACTACGACGCCGTGCAGCGAGTCCTGGACGGCGACCGCAGCCTGGTCCGGACCCTCGACCTCGAGGCCGGCATGCTGGTCATCTTCCAGGGCCTCTATTCCCTGCATCGAGTGACACCGGTTGAGGGCGCCCGGCGTCGCTTGCAGACCATCCTCAGCTTCGACACTCGGCCCGGCCGGGTCGGGTCGGAACGTACCAACGACATGCTCTACGGCCCGCGTACTGCCACGGCATAGCCGCCACCCCGGCCAATTCGACGCGCTCCGGGTCGAACGAGAGGCCGGGCGCAACGTGGAAGTGATGTGGCTGGTCGGCCGGCTGGCGCCGGATCACAAGACGATCGCCGACTTCCGCAAGGACAACGGCGGTGTGATCCGCGAGGTCTGCGCCCGGTTCGTCGCGCTGTACCGGCATCGCAATGTGCTGTGGTTTGTTCTCTTCCGAAGAGCAACGAATGTCCGTTCCTGGCTATTAGCGGACATCGCAGCACTGAGCAATTTATGTCCCCTTTACCCCCGAAAGCGGGCATTCTGGGGGTGGTCGTGGAATGTCTGCTTTTGAACCAGAACGGACATCCAGGTTGTTTCCAAAATTTCAGTGATAGCAGGTCATGATCATCCAATCACTCACGCCCCAGAGTTAATTTCATAGACCCTTTCCGACCAAATCAGTCTTGGAAAAGAAAGTGGCCCGTGCCAGTCTCAGACTGACAAACAACGCCATCTGGGGAATATCAGTTAGATGATCGGATCCAACAGCCGTTTTCCGAGCCAGGGCCGCGATTGGCCTGAACTTGCTGAAGAATTGCAGCAACGCCGCCAGGCACAGGGCGACATGACCTGGGATAGCCTGCGCAACCTCAAGGCCTCCTACAACGGCGGTGCCGAGGTTAGCAAAATCGGCTGGGACGCTTACACGATGTTCAGCGGCGATAACTTGATCTACAGTTCGACGCTCTATCCAAGCCTTGAAAGCATCGGCGATGATGTGATCGCCATGGCGCTGGAAATGCTGAACGCGCCCGAGGGCGCGACCGGCACCATCACCACGGGCGGCACCGAAAGCATACTGCTTGCGGTTCGCACCGCACTCAACTGGGCGCGGGCGACACGACCGGTGCCGGGCAAGGCGGAAATTATTCTGCCTTCCAACGCCCATGCGTCCTTCACCAAGGCAGCGGAGTTGATGGGCATCACCGATATCCGGGTGCCGATCCGCAATTACCATGCCGACGTTCAGGCTATGGCGGATGCGGTCACCGAGAATACGATCATGATCGTCGGCTCGGCGCATGCCTATCCGTTCGGCCATGTGGACGATATTACGGCGCTGGGCAGCCTGTGCGAAAAACACAATACGTGGCTCCATGTCGATAGCTGTGTCGGTGGCTTCTTTCTGCCTTTCGCGGTGGATCTCGGACATCCGGTGCCGAGCTTCGACTTTTCCGTGGCGAATGTGTGCTCCATGTCGGCGGACCTGCATAAATACGGCTACACGCCGCGCGGCGCCTCGGTGATGCTGTTGCGCGATCAAGCCTGGTCGCAATACCAGGGCTTTCACTTCAGCGCCTGGGAGACCGGCGTCTTCAACACCCAGACGATTTCAGGATCGCGCCCCGCAGGCGCGATTGCGGCGGCTTGGGCTGTGATGAATTTTCTCGGTTTTGACGGCTATCGCAAATTGGTTGAGGCAACCCTTGCAGCCAAGGATTCCATGGTGAACGCCCTAGCAACAGTGGATGGCCTTGAACTGTGCGGGACGCCGCATGGCGGGCTCATAGCCTTCCGGGGCGTCGACGGTCTCGACATGTTTGCAGTGCGCGAGGGTATGACTGCCAATGGCTGGCAAACCGGCGTCACTGTCGATCCTCCGGGCTTCCAGATGATCCTCAACGCTCACTCCGGAGCCATTGTGGAGCCCTTCCTGGACGAGATCACATCTGTCATCGAGCAAGTCCGCTCAGGCGCGATCATCGCCGCTTCCGGTGACATATCCTACGGGGTCTGAACTCTATGGCACCAGATTCGGATGAACCTTTTGCTTGGCAGCGATCTCCTGGATCGTCTTGTCACCGCGTAACGCAGCCAGCGCCACCCGAGACTTGAAATCTGCCGTAAACCGTCGTCGTATAGTCATCTCGTATTCCTCCGTCAATGGGCGCCCCACCACGAATTCGGCCCCTAATGTGCGACACTAAAGAGTGCGTTCATGATGCGGTGGACGACTCCCGTCACCAGCCTCGCGATGTGCGGCAATGTGGTAGCTGTTTGAAATGCCACTAATGTCCGCTTATGGCTATTAGCGGACTTTCAGACGCCTAGTGATTTACGTCCGCTTTACACCCGAAAGCGGACATTCGGAGGGTAGTCATGGAATGTCCGGATATGACCCAAAGGGGAAGTTCCAGAAGCTATTTTATCCGCCTCTAACATCACCGCAGAAGCTTTCAGCCAATCCGTGGTATCATCGCTCTGAGCAGCCATTGCGCTGCTTCGCCGTCATTCCGCGATCCAACCGTTAAATCCGTGGAGCATGCCGATTGGGAGGAACGAGCAGATCCATACAATTCCTATTTGTTTTGGGGTCGTGAGCTATCAATGCGGTCTGAGAATTCCGAGTTATATGCAACGCAAAAATTACTACAGTTTGCAATCGTAATTGTTTTAATCACAGGGGTAGTTGGCAGCAGCATGGCTGCAAACGATTCCAGGCAACAAAAAACTGAGCGTGGGCTTTCAAATTTTGCATATGAGGTGATCGAATGCGCATCTTATTATTCGATTTCTGCTGATTGGTTGTATCGTGGCGGGAAATTTCAAGACGCGCTAAAAGCGACCGAAATAAATGAGTATTTATTTCAAGTCGCACGTGAATTCACCTCCCCTGAGACATTTCAAACTAGATTA
>JAYGED010000262.1:0-3320 GCA_046582565.1 Alphaproteobacteria bacterium | reverse complement strand
GGTATGACGGAAAGGGTAATTCGGGGCCTCACGGCTACCAGATTCATTTTGGCATTAACAGATTGCGTAGCCGTGGTTGGGTTCGGGCGAAATCCAAGAACCCTCTGGAAAAACCGACAATCGTGATGAATCATTTCCAGGATCAACGCGACATAGACGACTACCGGATGGCCTTCCGCCTGACGCGGGAAATTGGCATGCAACCCGCATTTGATCCTTATCGGAAAAGGGAGATCGACCCCGGTGAGACTGTGCAGACTGATGACGAAATTGATACCTGGGTTCGGGAGAACGTGGAAACGGCATACCATCCGACCTGTACCTGCAAGATTGGCGCGGATGATGATCCTATGGCCGTTGTCGACAGCAAGTGCAGGGTCATGGGAATCGACAGTTTGAGGATAGTTGATTCATCGATCTTCCCGACTGTTCCCAACGGTAATACCAATGCGCCAACAATAATGGTGGGCGAGAAAGCCGCGGATATCATCAGGGGGAAAGACCCGTTGCCACCCTCAAATGCACAGGCATATGTCGCACCAAACTGGGAAACCAAACAGCGGGAAGGCGTCGCAGTCAGGCCTATCCTGTAGCAAGTGATGCCGCCCTATCAACGTCGTCTAAAATTTCAGCGGTATCGGCAAAAAACCTGACGGCTTCCTGACATCAATAGCGGGGATAGGATTTTTCCTCGATGATATGTGAACCGGTAAGCGCGGTGATGCGGCTTTTGAGCGCCGAGCGCTTGTCGTTCTCTCTGTATATCGACCGAGCCAGCTCAATGAACTGATCGTTGAAGAGTTTCTTTTGTTCGTGGTTGCGGATGCTGTTCTCGATATGCCAAATCGGACTTCTTTGTTCCGCTCAATCCACTAGCACCGCTCGGCGAAAGGGATGGCGTGCGCCTGATCAGTCTGCAACAAGACGATGGCGACCTGTCCGCAAAAGATGTCAGCTGGATTGAGTCGTTGGGGCCCAGCCTTGACGCTGGTCCTCATGCCTTCCTCGACACCGCTGCTGTGATGATGAGCCTAGATCTGATCATTACCTGCGACACCGCGGTTGCCCATTTGGCAGGCGCCCTGGGACGACCGGTATGGGTTGCACTTAACCTTCGTCCCCCACTTTTATTGGATGATGGGCCGAGACGACAGCCCGTGGTATCCGACAGCGCGCCTTTTTCGCCAACAAACTCTCGGCGATTGGGGCCCGGTAATCGACAGCATCGCAACGGCGTTGGGAGAATTTCGGCGATGACAATGCAGACAACCATAATTTCCATCAAGCCACCCGAAAGCAGACGTCGCTCAGGGCCGCCATCTCGCCGGCGCCGCTCCAGGCGGGTACTGCATTCACTTTTTATTGATTGTTAAATTATTCTCTATTCCTTGGCGAAGGGCCGGCGATGCTCTATGTGGTTATGGTGGCAACGATGAAGAGGCTATTCATGGCGAAGGCGACTTTTGCGGCGGGCTGTTATTGGGGTGTCGAAGCGGAGTTTCGCCAGCTTTCAGGCGTGACCGCAACCCGTGTCGGGTTCATTGGCGGCGCCTCCGCGGCGCCGACCTACCGCGAAGTCTGCTCCGGCGGGACAGGGCATGCCGAGGCGGTCGAGGTCGACTTCAACCCCAACGCCGTGTCCTATGATCAGCTTCTGGAGCAGTTCTGGGGTATGCATGACCCGACGACGTCTGACCGCCAGGGCTGGGACGTGGGCAACCAATACCGCTCGGCGATCTTCTTTCACTCGCAAGAGCAGGAAACCCAGGCCCGCGCCTCCTGCGCGGAACAGGGCGCCTCGAGGCGTTTCCGCGACCCCATCGTCACCGAAATTGCCGCGGCCACGGTCTTCACGCCGGCCCATGAGGATCACCAGCGCTATCTGGAGAAGCGCGGCGCGGTTCCCAGAACCAATCTGAGCGCCGCCAGCTAGTCTAGGCCGTGCCCACGGGCCGCTCGCCGGCCACCGTCACCCGATGGAGAAGCCGACGCTCGCCATCGTAATCATTGACTGCCAGATGCTGGGTGCAGCGGTTGTCCCACAGCGCCAGGGAGCCGTTTTGCCACGAGAAGCGGCAGGTGAATTCCGGCCGAACGGCATGCTGGCCGAGGAAATCGAGCAGCGGCCTGCTCTCCGCCTCGGTCATGCCCTTGAAGCCCGCCACATAGACCGGGTTGATGAACAGCGCCGGGCGTCCGGTAACCGGGTGGCGGCGCACCACCGGATGCTCGGTCTCCACATCGGCGCTGGGGTCGCCCCGGGTCAGCTTGATCGAGCGCGAAACCGACAGATCCGCCGGTGGCGCATGGGCCGTGCCGTGCGGCGCGCCCGTATGGATTGCCACCAATCCATTGAGGGTCGCCCTCATGCCGGCCGACAGGGCATCATAGGCGGCATACATGTTGGCCCACAGGGTGTCGCCGCCGAAGGCTGGAACCTCCAGGGCGTAGAGAAGCGTCGCCGCCGGCGGCTGTTCGAGGAAGCTGAAATCCGTATGCCAGGTGCCGCCGAAGGTCGAGATGTTGCACTCGTCGGCCTCCTTCAGCACGGCGATGATGTCCGGGTGATCGGCCAGCGGCTCCACATAAGGTACGCGCAGCAGCGGCCCGAGCTGTGTGGCAAAGGAAATCTGTTCCTCGGGGGTGAGGTTTTGGCCGCGAAAGAACAGCACCAGATGATCGGCGAAGGCCAGCTTGATCTCGAACAGCGCCCGATCATCGAGTGGCCGGCTAAGATCGACGCCGGAAATCTCAGCGCCCAGGGCGCCGGTGACGGGGGTGGCGGTGATAATCTCGTAGGTCATGGCCCCATGGTCGCCGAACGGCGCAGATCAAGCAAGCCGGTGTGGCTGTGAGGCTTGCCTGCAGAAATAGACGCTGGTACAAATCTCCCATGAAAAAACACAACGCCAATGGGTTTGTTGCCGACCTGATCGCGGCCCGCAAGCCGGGTTTTGCCATCGATCAGGCGTTCTATTCCGATCCGACGGTCTATGCCCGCGATGTGGAGCGGGTATTCATGCGTGAATGGCTGTATGCTGGCCATGCCAGCGAAATTCCTGATCCCGGCGATTATTTCCTGTACGAGGTGGCCGGCGAGTCGGTCATCGTCGTGCGCGGCGACGATCGCGAAATCCGCGCTCTGGTGAACGTCTGCCGCCACCGGGGCTCGCGGGTCTGCTATGAGGCGCGGGGCAACAAGAGCTGGTTTTCCTGCCCCTACCACGGCTGGACCTACGATCTGCGGGGCGAGCTTAAGTCGGCGCGCCTGATGCCCAAGGATTTCGACATGTCGGGCTATGGCCTTGCCGAAATACATG
>JAYGED010000228.1:0-13176 GCA_046582565.1 Alphaproteobacteria bacterium | reverse complement strand
TCGGCAAGGCCAACGTCCGCATGAAGTTGGCGAGATTGTAGGCCAGGACGTGAAGCTGCAGCCGGACGGCGTTGTTGCGGAACTTGCCGCAGGACAGCCGGGTCCACTTGATGGCGTGTTTGCCTTCCTTGATGTGCTGCTTCGCTTTGCCTCGCTGATTGTAGAAAGCTACCACCCGCTCGGCGGGGCGCTACAGGTTGGTGACGATGAAGCCGACACGGGGATATCCAGGAGCAAGAGAAGAGCGTTCGGGGGTGTTTAAGCGAGAAGGGATACATGCTGGGATCGTAGCGGGCGCGATATCCACGGCAGGGCTCCTGAGAGATTCACTGAGACTCAAACGCATGTTTCTGGCGGAGTAGGGATTCAAGCGCCCTCTATAGCCCCTGTGTGAGTCTCCTAGGGCCAGCAATCGACTAAGCTGCTCAAAGGCCAGCAAGTAGCTCAGGTTGGGGGCGGGGCTCGCGCTGCTTTCGTCAGCCATCACGCGGCCTCCCGTTCGGCAAGCCATGCCAGGACTGAACTCAGCTTCCACCCTGTACGGTTGGGGCTGATGCGAAGTTTCCGCGGAAATTCACCGCGCTGCATTAGCCTCCAACGGCTGGTTCTACTCAAATTGGTTATCGCACCACATTCGGATTCACCTACAATTCGGTCGATCGTAGGCAGGGGGAAATTGCCCCCTTTAATTTTGGGCGGGCTGACTGGCTCACACCCACCTTGGGTTGCCGGCAACTTAAGTGATTTGTCAGATCCGCGACGAGATCATTCTGCAACGAAGCCCGGGGATCATTTTTTGCGCATGGCGTCCGTTTTCTCGAAGGTCGTGAACATCAATGGAGAGATGCATTTTTTGTGGCGGGAGGTGAATCATGAAGACGAGTTGCTGGAAGTTTTTGTGATGAAATACCGGGGGCGCAGGGCTGCACTCAAATTTCTGAAGCGGACGATGAAGCGCTATGGCCGACCAACGGCTATTGTCGCAGTCCGTCTTCGCTCATACGGTGCGGCGATGAAAGTGATCGGTAACGCTGCCGCGTAAGAGTCTGACCGCTTCTGATCGGCCAGCTCAGGCGCAGTTAATCTGACAAAGCCAGGGCGATCATTCGGTTCGATGTTTTCGATTGGGTGAGGATGCCTTCCTTATACCCGAGTATGGTCCATAATGCCCACTTCAAGTCCATCATGGCGCGGGCAATATCATCATCGTCACGGATAAAGGAATCATAGAATATTCCGTCAATGTGGGTCGATACAAACGATGCGATGCGTGCCGGGTCAACATCCTTGAAGTGCCCCTTGGTAATGCCTTGCGCAACACTGGTTGCAAGAATTTTGTGTTCTTCACGATAGAAATCCTTGATGGCCTTGGACACGGATGGAGAACCTTTTCGGGGTCCCGCATAATCAAACATGATCTTCACTAGTTTGCGGAGATCCTGAGACAGCCGGATGTTGTTTTCAAACCAGTCTTCGATCAGTTCCACCGGGTCGTGATGATGTTTGCGGGATTCCTGATAGCCCTTGATGGTCGTTTCAATCAGATTGGTCACAGCCCTGTTGAACAACTCTTCCTTGTTTTTGAAGTGGTAATAGACAAGAGAATGCGTCACCCCCGCACGGCGCGTAATGTCCTTAATTGTTACGGACGCATAATCACGTTCCGTGAACAGGTCGATTGCGGCTGCCATCAGACTTTCAGCCCGGTCCTGCCCTTTTATGCTTTGTCTTCTTGGTGGCTTGTCAGCCATGGTCCCCTCGCCATCCAATCCCAGCTTCAATCTCTGAGCAGAACCGCATCGGTCTCTCTTGCGTGAACGCTCATGGTATCTCCTGGCGATACAGCATGCTCTTGCGGTAACCGCAACAATAGATCGACTGCTTGGTCTTTACCGGCGCGAACACGGCATAACTTGTGGGTTCCCTGGAACACGACCTCAATGACTTTGATTTCACCCAGCATTATCATGCCGTCGTCGTCGGCAGTTCCCACTCGGATCTGCTCGGGGCGCAATAAGATGTGAACGTTTGTTCCCGGTTCCGCCTCGCCTGCAAATGCCAACTGTCCCATTTGTGTATCGACGCGGATATGACCGTCTTCGCAGGCAACCGTCGTGCCCTCAAATATATTGCTGTCACCCATGAAATTAGCGGCGAACAGTGTCGCTGGACGCAGATACACGCGATTAGGAGGGCCATAATCCTCGATTCGCCCCTGGTTAATCAAGGCAATATTGTTGGCAAGGCTCATGGCCTCTTCCTGGTCGTGGGTTACATGCACGAAGGTTGCGCCCAGGCTCTTTTGCAGGTGAACCAGCTCTTCCTGCATTTGGCGTCGGATTTTCAGATCAAGTGCGCCCAGTGGTTCGTCGAGCAAAAGAACGGTTGGCTCGACGGCGATGGCACGCGCCAGCGCCACTCGTTGTCGTTGACCACCTGAAAGCTGATGCACGCCACGGTCACCAAATCCGGCCAGCCCCACAGTCTCAAGAGATTCCTCAGCGAGTTTGTGGCGATCTGCCTTCGACACCTTGCGCATGGCCAGACCAAAGCTCACGTTTTCGCGCACAGACATGTGCGGAAACAGGGCGTAATCTTGGAACACCGTAACCGTCGGGCGCAATGCCGGTGGGGTTTCCGTTACGTCCTCACCATCAATGATTATCCGTCCCGCAGTGGGAACGATGAAGCCACCCATCATGGAAAGAATGGTTGTCTTGCCGCTTCCCGAAGGGCCGAGCAGGACAAGGAATTCACCACGCGAAACCGTCAAGTTGATGTTATCGACCGCCTTGACGCTGCCGTATTCCTTGGTGACGCCCTTAAGCTCAACGAGACGATCACTCATTTTCTTTCTCCGTGATTTACGGCCATGACCATGGCGGCGATACCAACAGTGACCATCGATATCGCAAAGACCATGGTGCCCGCCGCATTCACTTCAGGCGTCAGGCCTGCTCGGAGCATCTCGAAAATAACCACCGGCATAGTGACGTCGAAACGGCTGAGCAGGAATGCAATGATGAATTCATCCCACGACAAGGTTGCCGATAAACAGAATGAGGCGAACAGGGACGGTTTCATGATCGGGGCGATGACATGCAACAGGGTTTGGACGTCGCTGGCGCCCAGGTCGTGGGCGGCCCAGTCGATATTACGCAAATGATCTCCGAACTGCGAGTAGATGATGGCGAAGCATAGCGGCAGGTTTATCACGACGTGACCGAGGCCCACGGCGAAGAGCGATTTCTGGATGCCCACGATGTTGAAGGTGATCAGCAATCCGATAGCGATAATCAGATAGGACACTGTCAAGGGCGCCATCAGGATAAACCGTATGCCACCCGCGAAACGCGGTGTGCGGCGCGCCATGCCGTAGGCCGCAAGGAAGCCCAGAATCGTCGTGACCAGGGCCGACGAGACGGCAACGACCACCGAATTAATCAGAGATTCCACCAACCGTTCGTTGGCGAACATCTTTTCGTACCACTGCAGGCTGGGACCCTTGAACGGCGGTACCGGTAACAGCCCATCCTGAAACGAGAACACCACCAGCACCACCACGGGCAGGTAAATGAAACCCAATGCGGCGATCAGGTAGGCCATCGCCGGGGCGGATCTGATCCATGCCCCCATGGCTATACGCGTTCCATCTTCAGGTGCTTCGCAGACATGAAGTAAACGCCCACGACCACGACCATGAGCGTGATGCTCATCACCGAGGCCATGGGGAAATTGGCGGCGCGCGACACCTGCAGCATGATCGCCTGGGGCAACAGGACTTCAGTTCCTCCGCCCAAAATCTGCGGCGTAATAAAATCGCCGATGCAGATTACGAAGGTAATAAAGGCGCCGACGGCGACCCCTGGAATGCTCAGGGGCAGTGTAATGCGCAGGAACACCTGTAGGGGGCTGGCACCGAGATCAGCCGCGGCTTTGCGATAAGACGGTTTGATCTGCACAAGATTGGCGTAGATGGTCAATGTCAGCAGCATCGTGAAGAAGTGGACGAACCCGAGAATGGTTGCGCCTCGGCTGTATGCCATTTCCAGAGGTTGGTCGATAAGCCCGAATTCGGTCATCATGATATTGAGAATGCCGTTTTCGGAGATCACCAGGAGCCAGCTGTATGAGCGCACCACATAGGCCGTCCAGAACGGCAGCACGGTGAGAATCAGGACAAATCGCTGCCAGCGCGCGGGCACTCTGTAGGCCAGGATATAGGCCAGGGGATAAGCCAGGATAATGCTGATCGCCGTTGTCGCCAGGGTTACCTCAATCGAGTTCCACAAGGCGTCGACGAGATAATCCTTGCCGAAGAACTTGTTGTAGTTGGCAAAGGTCCAGGTTGCCGTGAGTTTGCCATAGATGCGCTGCCAGAAGCTGACAACGACCATCGTCGCAAGCGGCAGGCCAAAGAACACAACCGTGAATATCAGTGCCGGCTGGTAGGCCCATCGCGTGAAATCAAATCCTGGGCGCCTGTTCATCTTTGAGCTTGGCGAGGGCCTCGCACATCCCTGTGACAGGTCATAGTCATCAACACACAAAATACCAGAGATTCTGGCCCTGGATACGTCTGAACAATCATTCAGATCATTTCCAGGAACGCAGGCTCAGGGAGTCTACAGCGTTTAGCTCTGCAGGAACTCTGTCCAGATATCGAGCATTTCGGCATCGATATCGGGCTGACTGATAGTCGAGGGTACGGAGCGATCGAGGAACGCAGCCTGCTCGTCCCACCGCAAAATCGCCCTCTCCGCATCATTGAGAATTGCGTTCTTGTTGGCAGGCATCGCCCAGTAGCATTCCGACGTCGCCAAGGTGCCCTGGCCCTTTGGGCTCAGGATATAATTGATGAAGTCAAAGGCGAGATCCTTCTTCGTGGAATCCTTGAATATCGAGAGGCCCTGAATCCACATCAGGCCGCCTTCGTCAAAGATCGTCCAGTCAAGCTGGGGCATGGTCGGCATGAGGCCCGAGACGACGAATTCGGCGCCGTTGATGATCAAGTCCACATCGCCGTTCACCAGCGCGTTCTGTACGCTGACAATGTCGCCGACCATTTTGATGTTCGGTTTCATGGCCAGCAGCTTTTCGCGAATACTGGGCAAAATATCCATGGTGATGTCATCGGGATGAATGCCCATGGAAATGGCGATCAGCTGCATGGTCGGGAAGTAATAGTCATAAACGGCAACCCGGCCCTTGTATTTGGAGTTCCACATAACCTGGGCGGATCGCATGTCGGCAGCATCAACCTTAGCCTTGTTGTAAGCAACGCCGTAATAGCCGAACTTCTCAGGCACTCCATAACGCACGCCGTCCACTTTATTGAACGACGCGGAGATCAATGGCTTGAACAAATCGCCGAGTGGCAATTTGCTGTCATCCATGGGCTCCAGGAGACCCATTCTTGCAACCGTAGGCGTGTCCGGGGCATCGACCACCAGCACGTCCCAGTCACCCGGCGCCGACTGCTCGATGATCGAGAGCGCCGTGCCGGTGCCTTCGTAGATCTTCACATTGACCTTCACATTGTGCTTGGCTTCGAACGGCGCGAGTAGTTTTTCATCGGCATGATCACACCAGACAAGCACGTTGAGATCACCTGCGGCGCGACCGACTTTCGGCATCACGATGGTGGCCGCTGCAATTCCTGCAGCGCCGGTCACAAACGAACGTCTGCTAACTTTTCTTTGGATCGCGTTTTTCAAAGTTTCCATAATTTTCTCCCTATTCAATAATGTTTCTGTTGCTTAGGGTTTCGTAGAGTTCGCTTTCGTGTATTATTTTTGTTGAAACCAGCCTCCGCCTTTCAAAACGGGATCGGGTTTTCATTAATCCTTGAACTTCCATCCCGGACGTCGGAGCGAGTCATCAAGTGTCCGGCCGTGCTTGAGTTCAATACCGGCTAAAATGCGCAGCACCACACACACCGCCGTGCGCGATGTGGAGCCACTGATGTCGAACATGGGGCAGAGCTCCGTTATGTCGATCACGCTGAGACCACCGCGTTCACTGATTTTGGAGGCAACGCGCATGATTTCGCGGGATTCCAGACCACCCGGTTCCGTTGCGGTCACGCCCGGTGCCGATGATGAATCCATCACGTTGAAATTGAAGCTCAGATACTGGCCATCGGTATCGTCCCAGACCCTGGATACCGTTTCATCCATCACGTCATCAATGCCGCGTTCGAGGACCTCGAACATGGGATGGAAACGCATGCCCCGGTTCTTGACTAGATCAATATGATCCTTGGGATTAAACGAATTGCGCGCACCGATATGCGCAACGTTGTCCATACTAAGATTTCCCAGTTCGGTAATGCGCGCCATGGTGCAGGTGCTGACGTTGCTTTCACCGGCCCATGTGTCCGCCATATCCAGATGGGCGCCTAAGTGCATGTAGCCCATTTTCTTTTCCACACCGAGATGGTCTGAGAGTGCCTTCGTTGCGGGAATGGAAATCGAACGATCGCCACCACAAATGATCGGCGCCTTGCCCGCGGCCAACGCCTTGCGAACAGCCGCGTAAATACGCTCATGCGCAACACCGGGACTGACCCGTGGCATGGATACATCGCCACAGTCCACAGCCTTGCCATTCAGGTCGACATTGAACTCAAACCAGTAAGGGAAGTAATCCAATGAAGCGACGCGGAATTCCCGCGGACCGTCTTCGGAGCCCGGCTTTCCCACGTTGCCTTCGTCAAACGGTACGCCGATGAACACATATTGTGCTTCAGTGCTGGCTAGTTCATCACTATCAAGCGAAACAAAGGGTGCTCGCAGAAACGATATCTGGCCCGGTGAGCGGTAATTATCACCGTCATCGCCCCCGAGAGGTGAAAACAGATGGGCAAAGGCTTTGGCTGGATTCATGAATTCTGCTCCTGTCGAACGCTGCGATAAGTGGCCAGTGCCGACGCCGTTGTTCTGATCATGGTTTTTCGTTACGGCTGCGGAGCGTTGCCGCCCGGCTGCCCAGATAGTGGTAAATCATATTGCAGGCGAGCTTAGTGCTCATCTGGCTAACGTCGAAAATCGGCGAAAGCTCGGCCAGTTCCAGAACATCGACGCCATATTCACCGGCGAGCCGTGCGAACGCCAAGGCTTCACGCGCCTTCAGGCCATAGCTCTCGGGACAGGTGGTGCCCGGCATGCAACTGCAATCGAGGGAATCGGTGTCCCACGACAGGTACACCGCATCGGTGCCGTTCCAGGCACGTTCAAGAATTTCGCGGCCACAGGCATCAATCCCGCGCTCCACGACCTCGGACATGGGGTAAATCGGTATGTTGTTGTCGATCCAGAAGTCCATCCAGTCTTTAGGATTGAGGCCGTTGCGCGAGCCCATGTGCGCCATGTTCTCACTACTGACGTTGGGCAGCTTGAAGGCTTCCGTCGGTCCCGACGCATTGGTAATTTCGATACCCGCCCAGTCGACGGCGGCATCCAGATGGCAATCCACGTGCAGATATCCCATCTTTCCATCCGGCTTGCGACGCGTCAGCCATTGCGACAGGGCGCGCGCACCGGGGATCGGCACAGAGTGATCGCCGCCGACCAGGATCACCTTGGCGCCACCTTCCAGACATTCGGTGACGTAGTCGTACATGTAGCGCTGGGACAGCTCATTATTTCCGGGAACCACCGGAATATCGCCGCAGTCGACCACGTTGAAGAAGGTCATCAGATCGACATCGTATTCGAACATGTAGGGAAAATACTGTGACGAGGCTTGGCGGATACCATGGGGACCGCTGGATGTGCCGGTACGCACGATCGTTCCCTGATCCCAGGGCGCGCCGAGGAAGCATATCTTGGCGCCCATTTCACTAACTTTGTCACGATCAGCAGGGCAATAGGGAGCCCCCATGAACGTCAGAATACCTTCTGCCTTGAACGGGCCATTATGCTTTTCAGGCGACCGCGTGTGCGCATCGTCATGGGTTTCCTGATGCGGTCCCTGATGTTGATGGGGAACAAATGTCCACGGATTGCTGGGCTGAGTCGTCATCTGTTGTTCCTAGCTAACGGCAAGGTTTTTAGGCGTTGGTGTCTGTTCTATGTGTGGTGAGTCAGGGGTGAGCTCACTGGTCTCATAAAGCTCGATGGACACCAATTGCATTTCCCGGCCGGTGACCACGGTCGGGGTTGGCATGCCGCAGTCCGGGCAGCGGAAGCTGTATCGGCCGTTCGGTGTCTTAACGCTGTCGCAGATGTCGCAGAATACGGTGAGGGGAATATCTTCGATATTCAGGATCGCGCCCTCGCAAGATGTTCCCTGTGAAGCAGAGCCAAAACAAAAATGCAGCGCGCGGGTCATCGCCGAGAGTTCACCCAAGCGGATGTTGAGCTGTTTGATACGGTCAACACCTTGTTGCGCGGCGTATTCATCGACCAGTGTGGTCAGGCTGCGGGCCAGGGCAAGCTCATGCATGGGCATGTTTTTTTGGGTTTGCCGGAGCCGGTTTTGATACTGCCGCGGCGGCTCTTGCCCGTACAACGATCCAGTCCTGCCATTCCTGTAACCCTTCGCCCGTTTTCGCGGATAGTTTCATAATTTCGAGATGGGGATTGACCCGGTGAGCATATTCCACGGCCTGATCCACATCAAAATCCACATAGGGTAAAAGGTCGATCTTGCTGAGTATCATCAGATCAGCCGCGGCGAACATGTCGGGGTATTTGATTGGCTTATCCTCGCCCTCAGCAACCGACAGGATGACGACCTTGCACGCTTCGCCCAGATCAAATGCTGCCGGACAAACGAGATTACCGACGTTCTCAATCAGCACGGCGCCACCGCGTTCAACGGGAAGGTCTTGCAGGGCGTGGCCGACCATATGGGCGTCCAGATGACACCCCCTGCCCGTATTGATTTGGATAGCGGATACACCGGTTTCACGAATTTTGTCAGCGTCGTTTTCGGTTTCCTGATCTCCTTCGATCACACCAAGCGGTATTGTGGCTTTCAGTGCGTTCAGGGTCTCGGCCAACAGAGTGGTTTTTCCAGCACCGGGGCTGGAAACCAGGTTCAGCGCCAACAAGCCGTGGTCTCTAAACCATTTCCTGTTGTCATCGGCATAACCGTCATTTTTTGACAGGATATTTTGCTCGATTTGAACCAGCCGGCCCTGACTATATCCCGCGACGGAAACGCCTGCCGCACCGTGCCCAAAATGGTGATGGCCATGATGATGTTCGTGGGGATCATGACTGTGGGCATGTTTATCATTTTGCACGGTAGTTTTCGCGCCGATCTGGCCGCATCCACAGACGGTGCACATGACCTTGCTCCCTCTCCTGTTAATCGTTGAACCGCTGTCTTTCACTGACAGTTCTCATCCCGTTTTCCACCCCCTGAAGCGAAGGCTTCGCGTTCCCCGGCTCCAGGAAATCGCCAATGTGGAAACAAACTGATTAATCAGTCTAGTTTAACCGTTCCACATGTCAACGCCGGAGTAAAAACCCACCACTGGCCGGAGTACGTATTCTGCGGCCGCCGGGTCAAGAGGGCGGTGTCCAAAAAACTCTACTATTTGCAAACCCATGCGGTCAATTTCGGTTGATTTGCGTCAGGAGGCAAGGATTTTGAATCGAGTTAGCCAGGAGATACGTAGTGCCAACATGCGTGCGATCCGTAGCGAGGGTAGATGGCCTTGCCAAGCGGCCTTGGTGATTAATTCAAAGCTTTTTGAAACGTCTTGCGGAACACCCTGACCCTTCATGTATAAGGCGGCAAGGTTGAACTGGGCGTCGGCGTCTCCCTGCTCGGCGAGCGGTAGCCATTCCCTTAGAGCCGTGTCGTAGTCACCGCGATTATAGGCGTCTTCCCCAGCCTGGAAATCCGCCCAGACCGGAGTAGCGGAAACCAAGAACGCAAAAATGAGTGCGATGCGCACCATTCAGTCGGCCTCCCTTCGGTCCATACATTTTAACGCTATGCGCTGCACGGTGCTAGTCGGGATGGTTGAACAACGGTCTGGACACGGCCGCGGCGCAGTCTTCAAAATGGGATATCGAAATTCAGCCGTCATGGGTCTACGTCCACCTGTACGCTTTGACCAACTCTTCCGCCGTCGAGTAGCGGGAACCGGGCTCGCAACTGAAACTGTGATCTGGGTATATTGTCCAGTAGGGGTCCATTTCGACGGCAAGGGCGAAATCCCGCCAAAAAGCGTCTTGTTCAGGATTCTCTATTTGCGCGAGGTACGTGGCGGCCTCGGCGTTGCCCTCGTCGGCAAGAACGCGCAGCGCCTCGCCGACAGTATCAGCTCGCCCGGCAGCCATCACTAGTTCGCATAGATCAAAGAGGCGCAGGTCAAGATGCTCCTCGGCGAGTAACCGCTTGCGTTCTACTAAACGGTCTGCGGAGTACGCCTTCAACGCGTCTCTCACCTCGCCAACGGTTGCGTTTGGGAATGCAGCGCTGACCAGCGCGATAAGCTGCTTCGACGCCATGCCGGCAGCGCCCTCGATGATGCTTTCGATGGTCACCGGCCGCTTGGCCGCTTTGATGGCGTGCTGGGGGAAAGCAACGATCTTGGCGGCATCGGCCGGTAGCGGATCGAGTGGGGCAGTGGGGGTGTTTTTCGTCATGGCTGATTGCTCCTAGAACGGGATGTCGTCTGTCAGTTGGCCGGGGCATTCAGGGCATTCATCGAGCAGCCGTTTAGCAAATTTCATCGACTCGACGCTCCCGTTTTCGAGAGCGCGGTTAATCTCGTTCACCACGACGCTTGCGAGCGGCGATTGACTTGGCGCGTCGTTGTCGTCCCTGTCGAACGCGCCGAGGGAGTGGAGGGCTGCCGTTAGCTCTTTTGTGAGCCGCTCCGGGTCGTTGTTCCGTTGCATCAGTTTCTCTAAAATTTGGCGGGGAACCCGTTTATATCCCACGCTGTATTCTTCAACTGCCGCGCTCATGGCTAAGAGACCGGCAAGGTTGGGAGCCTTCTCCCAAGAACATAAATTGCAAATCGGATCATTGTGGACATCGTGAACATCCAGAAATTGCGCTTGGAACCCTTCTCCGCAAATTGGACAAGTTACTTCATGGCGATAATCCCGGGATACGCGGACGGTGAAATAGTACTCATCGGTGGTTGGCATTTTCTCAGTCTCCTATATCGCCGCCGTCTCGGCCCGGTGGCATAGTCATTTTCTCGGCCTCTTCCCGCGATAATTCACCATCGTATTGCATGATCGCGGCTCGCTCTTCGTAGTCGTCGGCGCCGGGCTTTTCGGCCTGCTTCGTGTCCATTGCCCCGGATCCCCCTGTTTGAAGTGTCACAACGTCACAACCCGCAGAAACATTGGGTTTTTCCGCCATTTGAAACGTCACACTCGAACCCGCTGTGACATTTTAAAAACCGCTGCAAGCCCCGCTCACGTTGGTTTGTGACGTTGTGACACTTTGAGAACCCCCATACCGGCTAAGGGCGTCCTTGAGTTGATCCAGCTTGTATCCCCTCTCCGTCTTGGCGCCGTCGCGGAATGTCCCGGAACTGATTTTGAAATGCTTGAGTTGTCGGGCTATCTGGGCCTTCGTAATGGGTTTCGCCGCCCTGCCCCATTCAGGCCAAGGGCGGTCCTCCATTTCTGCGAGTTCCTCTGCGATGAAAGCTGACGCCAGACGGTCCGTATCGTGCTTCTGGAACAACGCGCCAATATCCACGAGAAGCTGAACTCTGACGCTCGTTTCATCTTCGTCGCTCTTGCAAATTTTTTCCGCAACGGCTCGCGCATGCTCAGGCCAGTCACCACCCGCCAGGTCGGCAATGGTGAAAAGCGGGCGCCAGTTGTCGGCGATACGGTTGAACATCCAGCCCAGGACATTCGGCTCATGTTGCTCAAGCGCCAAGCGATTATCGGCAACCCAGCGGGCGATTTGACTGCATAGCTCACGCTCTTTGTGGGCGCGGTCGCCGCGAAATGGTTTAACGGTCTCGTCAGGCAGGGCGCGCCGCATGGATATGGAAATTGAACGGTCTGCTATGGTCTCGGGGAGGTTTCCGATGCCGGCCATTGCCACGGGTGCAAATGTCTTGAAGGGCTGCACATCGTTATCGTCGCCTACACATCGAAGCATAACGCCGCCTCGGCGGTAGCCTGCATTGATGGCGCCCCGCAGTTCGTCGTTGTGCTTGAGAAACGTATCAAATTCGTCAACGAGTAGGGTCGGTTGATGGGCCTCCACGATGCGGAACATGACGGCTGTAGTGAGATTTTCGGTTCGGATGCTGCGTGGCGTCAGGCTTTCGAGAACGTCGAGAACCACGGTTTTTCCGCATTGTTTTTCCGGCGTTGTTATCGCGAGCCGGGGCGTGAAATAGAACGCCTCGAAGGCATGAGCATGAACGGCCCATAGCGCCAGCACCTCGGCGCCGCCGTCGGGCAGCACAAGATACCGACGAACCCGCATGACAATCTCGTCGAGCAAAGCGTCACCGTCCACTGGCTCCGGCCATGGTTCCGGATCATCGAGGCCGAGCGCCTGCCCTTGTCTGTCGGAGTCGCCGGCGCCGGCGCGCCGGGCCTTTTTGACCTCGCTGTCCAACACAGACGCCCGCACGTCATGCCGCTTGGCTATCTCGTTGCGGCAAGTCTCATACTCAAGCACCGGCAAGCGTGCGAGCCGTTCGACCTCTTTGATGATGTCGGTTTCAAACGTCTGATCGTCGGCTGTGTCAGGCTGCATGGCGCACCCCCTTCCGCACGACTACGCGAGGCTCCCAGCGTCGCAATGACGCAACCAGTTTCCGTTTAAGCGGGACGCTGCTGCATTCAATCTCGCCAACGTCGGCAAACAGATCGCCAAGAGGCCAGCCCCACTTGATGACGCAGGCGCCCCTGCGACCACCGAGCAGCCATTCGTGCGGGTTTTGGTGAAGGGTAATCGAGTCACCATGGTACGCGGCCATGGCGAGGTTGCGAGAACCGAGGATCGGCGTTTCGTCGCCACGCCGCATCCACCAAGTGCCAGGACTATCGGGCAGCCACGCGAGCAGATCGACGACATTATAAACCATGCCCTCAACGGGTATGCCATCCTGATCGACATCGATCATTTCGACCTCGAAACCGTACACTTGAATTGCAAAGGCCCACTCGCCTTCGTTGTCAAAATCGAAGCCGCCGCCAGGTCGAGGCGCGATGCGGACTATGC
>JAYGED010000073.1:0-2569 GCA_046582565.1 Alphaproteobacteria bacterium | reverse complement strand
GTTCAAACACCAAAATCATACGGAATCTCAACAGTTTAATCCACGCTCACCGACCGTTTCACGGAACGTCATGAATAATCCAGGCTAGGGTTTCACCCTAGATATTGCCACTGGGGTGAAGTGATAAACCGGCAAGTGCGTTATTGTGTGGGTACTGCATCTTTTACCCAACCATATTGCGCTGCTATTTTTGCTATGGAGCCATCAATTGTCATTGCCGGCAGCTCTTTTGACAGCTTGTCGATTGTTTTTCGGTTTCTGCCAGATTTTTGGAAGGCGATATAAACGGGCCGACGGGCTATTACTGCCGGAAGGACCAGGAGCGCGCTCTCAAGGCCAAGGCTGCGCGTCATCTGAATGCCTGCATTCCTTTCGGCGATGGCAAAATCTATCCGCCCGAAGGCAACCATCTTTAGTTGCTGTTCGATGCTATGCACCTGTTGTGACTGTATGCGACCATCCGTACGTGCCCGGGGTCAAAGTCATCATTTTGACTGGTCCCTGAAATGAACACAACGCTTTTGCCCCTGATTGAATTGACCGTTCCGTCAAAGTTATTGTCGATACCAGGTCTGGCAAACAGGACAATTTCGAGATGAAATATTGGCGGATAGACAAATTCAAGCGTTTTGCTGCGCTCAGCGGTAAAAAAACAAAGGCAGCATGGCATGGACCTTTCCGGTCTGCGCGTAATTCAGGGCCCGCTTCCAGGGCAGGAACTGAAACTCAACCGACTGACCTATCCGGTCAAACACTTCAGCAGCGATATCAATAACGATACCGCGCTTCCCGTCAGATGCATCGCGCAGAGACAGGGGCGGGTAGTGAGCGGTCGACACTGTAATGACATCAGAAGCCCGGGCACTCGAAAACACCGATGCCAGGCAAAGGGCGGACAGAAAATACCCGATGGCCAATTTTCCGCAAAGGATGTTCTTGCCAAGCCGCCTCTTTGGTTGTGGCATGAAAGATATTTTTGCGCCAGATAAGGTCAATGAGATTCACCGAATATTTTTGGCAATCCGCTCTATTATATTCAGGTTCTCTGAATAGTGACCAATAGTTTGTGAGCAATATTTTTAACCCACATCCCACGGGTTGGGGATCAAGAACGCTCCGGGACGGGTGTGCAACGCCTGAAAGGCCCTAGCTTTCGCTTGTTGATCTGTCATGGTTGTTACAGCATCCTCATTGTTGCGGAACTTGCGGCATGACAGCCGCGTCCATTTGATGGCGTGCTTGCCTTCCTTGATGTATTGCACCGCCGTGCCCCGGTGATTGTAAAAGGCGACAACCCGCTTGGCAGGGCGTGACAGGTTGGTGACGATGAAGCCGACACGGGGAGGATGCCATTCAACCTTGGCAACGACACGGCGTTTCCTGCCCCATGATTTGGCTTGATAGCTGAACTTGGCGTAATAACGCCGCACATGGTTGGGCGGACGATCAACGGGACGCGTCAGCAGATGGGCGATGTAGTCCTGGGGAACCTTGTTGGCTTTGAGACGGATGACGCATTTGTAAGTCTCGGCTTCCAGAAATTCAAACCGGTCCGGCAAAGCAAACGCGGCACCCCCTCGAAAGTAGCGTCGCAGGGCTCGTTCCCGATAACGCTCAACAACAGGTTCCAGTACATCACGCCATCCGTCGGCACTGTGGACATTGCCGGGACGCAGGGAACACCGCTCCAGGTCACCGAACTGGTTGAACAGAAATAACGGAGATAGCAGGTGTAACCGAAGTGGCCGTTGTACGCCGTTCCCTCCTGTTCGCCATGGGTTGGACTGACGCTGCTGTCCATGTCGAGAATGATCATCTTTGGCGGGCGGCGGTTGTGAACACGGTCGATCCAAATCCCGTTCATGTCGGTCAGGGCTTCAACGTTCGCATCGGTCGCCAGAACTTTCGTCTCGAACCGCCCCATCTGGCTGCTTGATGCGGCCTGTCTTTCGACGGCCTTGCCTCCAACAATCCACCGCATGGCGGGATCGCGTCCCAGACGCTCGGCGTCGTTCACGTCCTCATAGCCGCCAACACGTCCAAACACCGACTGGCGGAACTGACCGGCCATACAGTGCCATCCGTTCTTACCGGTACGGCTGTCCTGGAAAACAGTCTTGGCAACCTCGCTCAGGCCAAGTGCATCGTCAAGTTCCCGATAGACGAGAAACCCACCATCAGAGGTGAGCCTGGAACCATAGAATTCCAGCTTCAGGCGGCGGTCAAAATTGACCCGCAAAGAGAGCTTTTTGCTTTCACCCGCTGGGTGACCGGGGGTGCGTCTGTTCTGAGGTGTGTATGTCATTGATACTTATAATAGAATCATGTTGTCGGCGCACGAAATATCCGGTTCATCTGGGGAATAGGGGGTTAGCCATAATTCCTGGCCCGTGGCCCGCGGTCCCTGACCCAGGGCCCCTGAAGCGCGGAACGCGTGCTACTGGGGAATTTGCCAGGTGTTGCTGCTGGTGTTTCCGCTGTCAGCGGTGTTCTTCGCTAGCGGCACGATCATGCTCGGGTTGGCGGGATTGGCGCAGTACATCCCGCGTCGGTTGGGGCGGGATCGGCT
>JAYGED010000290.1:0-1861 GCA_046582565.1 Alphaproteobacteria bacterium | reverse complement strand
ATCGAGCATTGCCGCCACCACCGCCACGCCGCCATGAACATGCAGTTCCACGACATCTTCGCCGGTGTAACTTTGCGGGCCGGGAAACCACAAGATGAGCGCGTCGTCCAACGGCGACCCATCGCCGGGATCGCGCAGTCTGGCCAGGGTCGCCAATCGCGGTGGCGGCAACCGGCCGGCCAGCGCTTCCAGCGCGGGACCAGCGCCCGGACCCGAAAGGCGGATTACCGCGATGCCAGCCCGGCCGGCGCCGCTGGACAAAGCAAAAATGGTCTCGCTCAACAGCTCATGCCCGATAACCCGATGCCGTCTTTTTCGACCTGAAATATCAAACCGGCCGCCCATGCTGTAAGATGTCAGAGTTACGCGTATCCGTTCGCAGAGGCCAGCATGTTTTATCCCGATTGCCATTGAACGCGCCGCACCGCGAACAAGGTTATTGTGGGTATATCGTCGGCCCCGCGCCATTCCCCAGCCAACAAGGAACCCCTTTCATGACCCGGAACCTCCTGGCTGAGGAAACCAGCCCCTATCTGCTGCAACACCGTGATAATCCGGTCGATTGGCAGCCATGGGACCGTCTGGCGATAGACAGCGCGCGCCTCTCGGGCAAGCCAATCCTGCTGTCGATCGGCTATTCCGCCTGTCATTGGTGCCATGTGATGGCCCATGAGAGCTTCGAGAACCCGGACATCGCCGCCCTGATGAATGAGCTCTACATCAACATCAAGGTCGACCGCGAAGAGCGCCCCGACCTCGACAGCATCTATCAGCGCGCGCTCAGCCTGCTCGGCCAACAGGGCGGCTGGCCCCTGACCATGTTCCTGACCCCCGACGGCGAGCCGTTTTGGGGCGGCACCTATTTCCCGCCGGAACAGCGCTATGGCCGCCCGGGGTTCATCGACGTGCTGCGCATGGTGGACGACGCCTATCGGGGGGCGCCGGACAAAGTGAAGCAGAATAACGAGGCGCTGACCTCGGCGCTCAACACCATGGCGCGGCCCGCGGCCGGCGGCGAAATCAGCCCCGATTTGCTCGATCGTGCGGCCCGGCGCCTGCTCGAAGAAGTTGACCCGGTTCATGGCGGTATCGGCGGCGCACCGAAATTTCCGCAAACCATGGCGCTCGAATTGCTCTGGCGGGCCTATGGCAAAAGCGGCGATGTGGCTTTGCGCGACGCCGTGGTGCTGTCCGTCGACCGCATGTGCCAGGGCGGTATTTACGATCACCTGGGCGGCGGTTTTTCGCGCTATTCCGTCGATGAAATCTGGCTGGCGCCGCATTTTGAGAAGATGCTCTACGACAACGCCCAACTGCTTGAATTGCTCTGCTCCCTTTGGCGGGAAACCGGTGCTGCGTTGTTCAAGCAGCGCGCCGCCGAGGTGGTGCGCTGGGCGATGACCGAGATGATCGCCCCCGACGGCGGCTTCGCTGCCGCTTATGACGCCGACAGCGAGGGCGTGGAAGGCAAATACTATGTCTGGCGGGAAGCGGAAATCGATCAGCTTCTGGGCGACGATGCGGCCCGGTTCAAGGCCGCCTATGACGTCTCCGCGCGCGGTAATTGGGAAGGCAATACCATCCTGAACCGCACCCATATAGCCGCCACCGACGCCGATAACCCAGGCCCTGTGGATGACGATGTGGCGCTGAGCCCGTTACGCGATATCCTGCTCGGCGTCAGGGCCGGGCGCGTGCCGCCGCTGCACGACGACAAGGTGCTCGCCGACTGGAACGGCCTGATGATCGCAGCCATGGCCCAGGCCGGAGCCACATTCGACCAGCCCGGTTGGATCGACGCCGCCATCCAGGCTTTCGACTTCGTGGCCGCCCGCATGACCGTGGAAGGCCGTCTGCGCCA
>JAYGED010000289.1:0-2195 GCA_046582565.1 Alphaproteobacteria bacterium | reverse complement strand
TACCAGAATTTTGCCGAGGACATGGCGGTCGATGGCGAGCCCGCCGCCGTCGATTTTCGCCAAGACGGCTACCTCTTTCCGGCCAGTGCCGACGGCATGGCGGTGATCGAAGCCAACCACCGTCTGCAAAGCAGCCTCGGCTCTACCATTGAGCTGCTCGATCTCGACGATTTGGCGGAGCGTTTCCCCTGGCTCTCTCTGGACGGTCTGGCCGGCGGGGCGTTCGGCCCCGAGGACGGCTGGCTCGATCCGCATGGCGCGCTCCAGGGCTTCCGCCGCAAGGCGCGCAGCCTCGGCGTCACCTATGTCGAAGACGAGGTGGTGGCCATCGACCAAAACCAATCACGCATCGAAGCCGTGCGCCTCAAGTCGGGCGAGACCCGCCCGGCGGGCCAGGTGGTCAACGCCGCGGGAGCCTGGTCGGGCCTGGTCGCGGATATGGTCGGCATGACACTGCCTATCGTTCCCTCCCGCCGCCAGGTGTTCTTCGTGGAAATCCGCGAGAAGCTCGGACCGGCGCCCCTGGTAATCGACGGCACGGGCGTGTATTTCCGGCCCGAGGGGCGAGGCTACCTCACCGGTTGGTCCAACCCGAACGAGCCCGAGGGTTTCCATTTCGAGGTCGACCATGATTCCTTCACCAATGACATCTGGCCGAGGCTGGCGGCGCGGGTGCCCGCCTTCGAGGCGCTCAAGGTTACCCAGTCCTGGGCCTGCCACTACGACCTCAACAGCCTGGACGAGAACCTCATCATCGGGCCTTGGGTCGGCGGCTGTGAGAATTTCCATCTGGCCTGCGGCTTTTCCGGCCATGGCCTGCAACAGGCCCCGGCGGTGGGCCGCGCCATGGCCGAGCTGCTGCTGGACGGCCGCTTCATGACCATCGATCTTTCGCGCATGACCTACCAGCGGGTTATCGACAACAACCCTCTTTACGAAACGGGAATTTTTTGATGAAGATCGCCGTACTGATCAAACAGATCCCCCGCTTCGAGGCGATGACCATGACCGCCGACGGCCGTTTGCAACGCGAAGGCATCGAGCTCGATCTGAACGCCTACTGCCGCCGCGCTGTCGCCAAGGGGGTCGATCTGGCGCGTGATAGCGGCGGAACCTGTACCGCCTTCACCCTGGGGCCGGAGAGCGCCGAAGATGTGCTGCGCGAAGCCGTCGCCTGGGGCGCGGATAAGGGCCTGCTGATCAGCGATATGGCCTTCGCCGGCTCCGACAGCCTGGCAACGTCCCGCGCCCTGGCCGCCGCCCTGACGCAGGAAGGGCCGTTCGATCTGATCCTGGCCGGGCGCAATTCCGTCGATGCGGACACCGGCCAGGTCGGCCCCGCACTGGCCGAGCTGCTCGACCTGCCGTTCCTCGCCGGGGTGCGCAAGCTCGACATAGCCGACGGCTTGATTACCGCCGCTTGCGAGCATGATGACGGCTGGCTTCATGCGCAGGTTGCCCTGCCTGCCGTCCTGTCCGTCGCCGAACGGCTCTGCGCCCCGGCCAAGGCCGGACCCGAGGAACGCGCGGGCGTCGATGGCGACTGTATCCACCGCCTCTCCGCCGCCGATCTCGGCCCCGGTCCCTGGGGAGCGGTGGGAAGTCCGACCCAAGTCGGCGAAATCCGCGCCCTGGACGATATCCCGCGCGCGGGCAGGCGGCTGACCGAGATTAGCGAGCTGGCCGCCCTGTTGCGCGCCCGTGGAGCGCTCGACGACAGCCAGCCCGAATCGGCAGGAATCGTACCCGAAACCAAGGATGGCCCGACCATCGCGGTCATCATCGAGCCCGGACGGGAGCGCCTCGGCCGGGAGCTTTGCGGCGCCGCCGCGCGGCTCGGCGGCCACGTCG
Organism: Alphaproteobacteria bacterium; assembly: GCA_046582565.1. Classification (GTDB taxonomy): domain Bacteria; phylum Pseudomonadota; class Alphaproteobacteria; order JAAXGF01; family JAAXGF01; genus JAYGED01. Next base: position 344 of record JAYGED010000289.1, on the reverse strand, counting down.
TCGGCCTGTTGCAGGAAGCAGTGGACGGCGACGACCTCGGTTCTTGGGGCTGTAATTCGGCGGTGTTGTTCGATGGCGCCCTGGCCGAAGAGGACATGGCTCAGGGGGTGAGCGACTGGGCGCGGGACCATGCGCCCTGGGCTATCCTTGCCCCCGGCACCCTGTGGGGCCGCGAGGTGGCGGCTCGCGCCGCCGCAGCTCTCGGCGCCGGGCTGGTCGGCGACGCCGTCGATCTCGAAGTCCGCGACGGCCGCCTGATCGCCTGGAAGCCGGCATTCGGCGGCAAGCTGGTCGCCGCCATCACCGCAAGCTCGCCGATCCAGATTGCGACCGTCCGCGCCGGC
>JAYGED010000170.1:0-6339 GCA_046582565.1 Alphaproteobacteria bacterium | reverse complement strand
GCGCCGAACGCCTTATAGCGCGGCGAGAGATGACCGATCATGCTGTCCGCCGTATTGAGCATTTTATAGGCGAACAGCCCAGGCAGGCCGAGGGCGAGATACCACAAAACAGGTGCGATGACGCCGTCGGACAGGTTCTCGGCGCAGCTCTCGATGGCAGCGCGGGCGACACCAAATTCATCCAGATTTGCCGGATTCCGCCCGACGATATGGGCGACCGCTTCGCAGCCCCCGGCGAGGCCGTCTTCTTCGAGCCTGCGCGCTACGGCGACCACATGGAGATAGAGGCTGCGTTGTGCGAGCAGGGTCATGACGAGGACCAGCTCGACCAGCCAGCCGAAAGCAACGGCGCCCGCCAGACGGCTGATGGTCCAGCCCACCAGGGCGGCGAACCCGACCAGCAATATCGCCACCAGAAAGCCGCGAAAGCGACGATTTCTCTCGCTTCGCTCCCGGCGGTTGAGGCGGCGCTCGAACGAGGCGATGAGGCGGCCCATCAAGGCCACCGGATGGGGAACCAGACGATAAAGCAGCGGCGGATCGCCGATATAGGCGTCGAAGGCAAGCGCGAAGAGCAGCAGAACCAAGGGCCCCGGCCCGGCGCTGAGGGCATTATGATCGATCATGGCGCGAGCATGGGATGGGCAACGCGCCCCGTCAATAATCACCTACCATCAGGAGAGACAAGGCATGGGTAAGACCGCCATCATGATATGCGGCCACGGCAGCCGCGACACCGACGCAATCAGTGAGTTCGAGCGCGTCGTCGCCGGGCTCAAGGAACGATTGTCCGATTATCCGCTGACCCACGGCTTCCTCGAATTCGCCCAGCCGATCATCCGCAACGGGCTCGATCAACTGGTGGCCGACGGGGCGAGCCGCATTCTGGCCCTGCCCGGCATGCTGTTCGCCGCCGCCCATGCCAAGAATGACATCCCCTCGGTGCTCAACCGCTACGCCGCCGAGCATCCCGGCGTGACCATCGATTACGGCCGCGAGCTGGCGGTCGACCTCAAGCTGCTGCGCGTCGCCCGCGACCGTATCGAAGCCGCCGAAGCCGCCGCCGGCGACCATATCGGGCGGGACGAGACCTGTTTGGTGGTGGTCGGGCGCGGCGCCTCGGACCCGGACGCCAACGGCAACGTCAGCAAGGTGGCGCGCATGCTGTGGGAAGGCATGGGCTTCGCCTGGACAGAGGTGTGCTATTCCGGCGTCACCTTCCCGCTCACCGAGACCGCCTTCGACCGCATCACCAGGCTCGGCTTCAAGCGCATCATCGTGTTTCCCTATTTCCTGTTCACCGGGGTGCTGGTCAAGCGCATCTATGCCCATGCAAACGAAGCCGCACAGCGTCATCCCGAGGTCGAATTCGTCCAGGCCGAGTATCTCAACAATCATCCCCTGCTGATTGAGACCTTCGCCGACCGCTTGACGGAGATTCTCGAGGGCCAGAATCTGATGAACTGCCAGCTCTGTAAATACCGCGAGCAGGTCATCGGCTTCGAGGACGCGGTCGGCGAGGCCCAGATGAGTCACCATCATCATGTGGAAGGCGTCGGCGTCGACCACAGCCACGGGCATGACCACGGGCATCACCATCACCACGGCGACAAGGAATGACCCTGCCCGATTACTTGCGCGACTATTTGCGCGATCCCCAGGAAATCTATCGCGCCTCACGGGCCCTGGCCCTGGCCGCGACGGAGCTTACGGCGATTCCCGACGATCTCGCCGAAGTCGCCCTGCGCCTCGTTCATGCCGTAGGCGATCCCTCCCTGGTGGCTGAAATCTACGCCTCGGGCGGCGCCGCGCCAGCGGGCAGGGCGGCGCTCAAGGCGGGCGCTGCGGTGCTTTGCGACACAGAAATGGTCGCCCACGGGGTGATCGCCGCGGCATTGCCCACGCAGAACGCGGTGATTTGCAAACTCAATGACGAGGCCGTGCCGGCGCGCGCCGAACGGCTCGCCACGACTCGCTCGGCGGCGGCGGTGGACCTCTGGGGGGACGCCCTGGACGGCGCCCTGGTGGCCATCGGCAATGCGCCGACGGCGCTGTTTCACCTGCTTGAATTGCTCGACGACGGGGCGCCGCACCCGGCTCTGATTATTGCCATGCCGGTAGGTTTCGTCGGCGCCGCCGAATCGAAGCAGGCGCTCATCGAGGGCGATTACGACATCCCCTATATCGCCCTGACCGGACGGCGCGGCGGCAGCGCCCTGGCGGCGGCGGCGGTCAATGCGCTGTGTTCGGATTTCGGTTTATCGGATTCTAGGCGATGACCCCCTGGCTGTCGATTGTCGGCATCGGCGAAGACGGGCTAGACGGCGTCGCACCGTCTGGGCGGCTGTTGGTCGAACAGGCCGAGATCCTGGTCGGCGGCGCCCGCCATCTCGCTATGATCCCCGGGAACCACCCCGCCGAACGGCTGCAATGGTCGAGCCCGCTCGATAAGACCCTCGGCGAAATCCTCGCCAGTCGGGGCTGCCGGGTCTGTGTGTTGGCGACCGGCGATCCCCTGTGGTACGGCATCGGCGCGACCCTGGCAGACGTCGTCGAGGCCGCTGAAATGACCATCATCCCCGCCCCGTCGGCCTTCAGTCTCGCCTGTGCGCGGCTTGTCTGGCCGCTGGACCAGACCGCTTGCTTCACCCTGCATGGGCGGCCCCTCGATCTGCTTCGCCTGCATCTCTCTCCGGGGGCGCGGTTGGTCATGCTGACCACCGACGGCGACAGCCCGGAGCAAATCGCTAAGCTGCTCAGGGACGCGGGCTGGGGTAAAAGCGCGATCACTCTGCTTGAGCATATGGGTGGCGCTGACGAGCGCCGGACCGACGGCACCGCCGAGGACTGGGACGCGCCCGCCACGTCCGATCTTAATATCGCCGCGCTCAATACCATCGCTATCGTTTGCCGGGCCGGCGCAGACGCCATGGTCCTGTCACGGGTGCCGGGCCTGCCCGACCGGGCCTATGAGAATGACGGCCAGCTTACCAAGCGCGAGACCCGGGCCGTGACCCTGGCAGCGCTCATGCCGCTTCCCGGCCAGCGCCTGTGGGATGTGGGCGCGGGCTGCGGCTCCATCGCCATTGAATGGCTGCGCGCCGCGAAAGGCGGCACCGCCATCGCTATCGAGCGCGATGCTGCGCGCTGCGCCATGATTGCGCGCAACGCCGCCGCCCTGGGCACGCCGGGATTGGCGATTATCAACAAAGCGGCCCCCGACGCTCTCTCCGGACTCGCCGCCCCCGATGCGGTGTTCATTGGCGGCGGTGTGACCGGCTCGCTGATCGAGACCTGTTGGAGCGCCCTTACGGCTGGGGGAAGGCTGGTCGCCAACGCGGTAACCATTGAGGGTGAGACGGCTCTGACCGAGGCTCGCGCGGCTTTTGGCGGCGATCTCACCCGCATCGCCATCTCCCGCGCCGAGCCGCTCGGCAACCTATCGGGGTGGCGCGCTCTGGCGCCAATCACCCAATGGAGCGTGGTGAAGCCATGACCGGCACTCTGTACGGCCTCGGCGTCGGTCCCGGCGATCCCGAGCTTATTACCTTGAAAGCATTGCGTATTCTGAAAAGCTGCCCAGTGATCGCTTTTCCTGCGCCGGACAAAGGCGAAAGTCTCGCCCGCTCCATCGCGGCGCCCCATCTGCCCGGCGGCCAGGAAGAAATCGTCATCAGCATGCCGCTTGACGGCGGGCCCGGGCCCATGCAGGCGGCCTATGACCGCGCAGCGACGGCGGTGGCCGCCCATCTCGACGAGGGCCGCGATGTGGCGGCTCTCTGCGAAGGCGATCCCTTCTTCTACGGCTCCTTCATGTATCTGTTCGGCCGTCTCGCGCAGACCTATCACGTCGAGGTGGTGCCGGGGGTGAGCTCCCTGCTCGCCGGTCCGGCGGCCCTGGGAACGCCGATCGCCTCGCGTGACGACGCGCTGCTGGTGATCCCCGCCACCCTGCCCGAGGACGTCTTACGCGCCCGGCTCGACGGCGTCGACGCGGCGGTGATCATCAAGGTCGGCCGCCATCTCGATAAGGTCAAACGGGCGCTGGACAGCCTCGGTCTGGTGGCGAATGCCCATTATATCGAGCATGCCACCATGGCTGATGAACGCATCTCGTCCCTGGCCGACGCCGGGCCGCACGCGCCCTATTTCTCCATGGTAGTGGTCCATCGGCGGGGCGAGGCCTGGAAATGAAAGGCGTGGCCATTGTCTGTCTCGGCCCGGCCGGTCTTGCGACCGCACGGACTCTCCAACGCGCCCTGCCCGAAGCGCAACTTCATGGCCTCGAGGGGCGGGTCGATGACGCCGACGTGATTTTTGCGGAAACCGCCGAACATCTGCGGGCGTTGTTCGAGGCGGGCCGGCCCGTTCTCGGAGTTTGCGCCGCCGGCATCCTGATCCGCGCCCTGGCGCCGCTGTTGGCGGATAAGCGCGCCGAATCACCGGTGGTGGCGGTGGCCGCCGACGGCAGCGCCGCCGTGCCTCTGCTCGGCGGTCATCATGGCGCCAACGATCTGGCCCGGGCCGCAGGTTCGGCCCTGGGGGGCGCGGCGGCGATTACCACGGCGGGGGATCTGCGCCTCGGGATCGCTCTCGACGAGCCACCGCCCGGCTGGCGCCTCGCCAACCCCGAGGCGGCCAAGGCGATCACGGCAGCGCTGCTGTCAGGCGAGTCGGTCGCCCTGAAGGCGGAAGCCGGCGATCCCGACTGGCTGACCGCCAGCCGGGCCACGTTCACCGAGCCCGCACCGCTGAGCATCAGGCTCACCGTCGAGGCGGCACGGGTGCGCGACGGCGAGCTGGTCATTCACCCGGCGGTGCTCGCCCTCGGGGTGGGCTGCGAGCGTGATACGCCGCCCGAGGAACTGATCGCTCTGGTCGATGACACCCTGGCCGCCCAGGGACTCGCCAGGGACGCCATCGCCTGCGTCGCCTCCCTCGATGTGAAGGCCGACGAGACGGCGGTACTGGCTCTTGCCGAGAGTCTGGGCGTGCCTGCCCGATTCTTCGACGCGGCAACTCTCGAGGCCGAGACCCCGCGCCTGGAGACCCCGTCCCGTACGGTCTTCGCGGCGGTCGGCTGCCACGGCGTCGCCGAGGGCGCGGCCCTGGCGGCGGGCGGCGCGAGGGCGCATCTGATCGTGGCCAAACAGAAATCCAAGCGGGCGACCTGCGCCATCGCGCAAAGCCCCGACATCATCGACGCCGCCGCCGTCGGGCGCGCCAGAGGGCGCCTCGCCATCATCGGCATCGGTCCCGGCGCGGACGACTGGCGCAGCCCCGAGGCGAGCCGCCTGATCGCCGAGGCCGGCGATCTGGTAGGCTATGGGCTGTATTTCGATCTGCTCGGCCCCCTGGCGGATGGCAAGACCCGCCACTCCTTTGAGCTCGGCGATGAAGAAACGCGGGTGCGCGCCGCCCTCGATCTCGCCGCCCGGGGCCGCAACGTCGCCCTGATCTGTTCGGGGGACGCGGGCATCTACGCCATGGCGAGCCCGCTATTCGAATTGCTCGAGCACGAGGGCGACCCTGCCTGGAAGCGCATCCAGATCACCGTGGCGCCGGGCATATCGGCCCTGCAGGCCGCAGCCGCGAGGGCCGGTGCGCCCCTGGGGCATGATTTCTGCGCCATTTCCCTGTCCGATCTGCTGACCCCCTGGGCGGTGATTGAGCGCCGCCTGCAAGCGGCCGCCGAAGGAGATTTCGTCGTCGCCCTCTATAACCCGGTATCCAAACGCCGACGCGAAGCCCTGCCCAAGGCCCGCGATATTCTGCTCGCTCACCGCCCGGCCGAGACGCCGGTGATCATCGCCCGCAACCTGGGCCGCCCCGGCGAGGCGGTACGCCGCATCGAGCTTGCAGCACTTGAGACCGATGATGTGGACATGCTGACTGTGCTCATCGTCGGCTCGAGTCAGACGAGAGCGATGGATGATTGGGTCTATACGCCGCGCGGCTATAAGGACAAAGCAAAGCCATGACCGTGCATTTCATCGGCGCCGGGCCGGGGGCTGCGGACCTGATCACGGTTCGCGGGCTCAAGCTCATCCGGGCTTGCCCCCTGGTGCTCTATGCCGGCTCCCTGGTGCCCGCCGAGATCGTCGCCGAAGCCGCCGGCGACGCCCGGGTGATCGACACGGCGCCCCTCAATCTCGACGAGATCATCGCCGAGATGGCGGCGGCGGCGGCGCAGGGCCATGACGTGGCGCGGGTCCATTCGGGCGACCCTTCGCTCTACGGCGCCATCGCCGAGCAGATGCGCAGGCTCGATGCCCTCGCCATCGCCTATGACATCACCCCCGGGGTTCCGGCCTATGCCGCCGCCGCCGCCGCCCTGGG